>NZ_BAAAQD010000006.1:0-7450 GCF_039531485.1 Dactylosporangium maewongense
ATCGCGGTGAAGTGCTCGAACGTGAGGTGCTCCGGGAAGAGCCGCGGCGGGAACCGGAACACCTCGTGCGTCGGGGTCAGCGCCGTGACGAGCACCCAGTAGACCGGCCCGAAGGCGAAGATGCCGATCAGTGCGACCGTGGTGGCAGGGCCGAACAGCCGGCCCGCACGGCGCTTGCGGACCACGTCCTTCGGCCGGACGACCACCGGCGATTCCTTGACCAGCGTGGGTGCGCTCATGCCGGCTCACCCCGCTCGGAGACCCGCACGTAGACCACGACGAGGGCTAGGATCAGCACCAGCCACAGGGCGCCGAGGGCGCTGGCCTTGCCGAGGTCGAAGGCCTTGAACGCGGTGTCGTACACGGCGACGGCGAACGTGGTGGTGGAGCCGGCCGGCCCGCCGTTGGTGAGCACATAGATCATGTCGAAGTGCTGCACGTTCCAGATCACCTCGAGCAGCACGACGATGCCGAGGATCCCGCGCAGGTGCGGCAGCGTCACGTGCCAGAAGCGGTTGACCGCTCCGGCGCCGTCGAGTGCCGCGGCCTCGTGCAGCGCCGCCGGGACGGTCTGCAGCCCGGCGAGCAGCATCACCATGATCCACGGGAAGCTCGCCCAGCTCTTGGCCACGATGACGGCGGCCATCGCGGTGCCGGGGCTACCGAGCCAGACGATCGGCTCGTCGATCAGGTGCATGCTCGTGAGGAGCCCGTTGAGCAGGCCGTAGTTGGCGTTGAAGATCCACATCCAGACGAACGACACGACGACGCCGGGGATCACCCAGGGCATCAGGAACAGGCCGCGCAGCACCGCCCGGCCGCGCAGTCTCGTGTTGAGCGCCAGGGCGAGGGCGAAGCCGATGACGACGGGCACGACGGTCGAGCCGACGGTGAAGACGACCGTGTGCTCCAGGACCGGCCAGAAGTTGCGCTCCAGCACCTCGGCGAAGTTGTCGAAGCCGGCGAAGGAGCGGCCCGGCAGCACCAGGCTCTGGTTGAACAGGCTGGTGGACAGGGACCCGATCAGCGGATACAGCACGACCGCGCCGAGCAGCGCGAGCGCCGGCAGGGTCAGCAGGAACCCGAACGTCCGGTCCTTCACAGCGACACCGCGCTCGGGTGGTGCGCCGGCCCGACATAGCCGAGGCCGATGCTGATCGAGTCGGCCGCCTCGATGACCATCCGGGACAGCGCGACCTCGCGGCTCTGCAAGTCGATTGCGGAGAGCGGACCCGACACCGACAGCGCGGCGACGACGGTGCCGGCGCCGTCGCGGATCGGGGCGGCGACGCAGGCGCGGCCCAGCGCCAGCTCCTCCAGCTCGGAGCCGTAGCCGCGGGCGGCGGTCAGCTCGAGCTCGGCGTCGAGCTTCTCGTGGGTGGTGATCGTGCGGGGCGTGTAGCCGACCAGGGCGCTCGGCGGCAGCAGCCCGCGCCGCTCGACCGGCGTGAGGCCGGTCAGCAGCGACTTGCCCAGGCCGGTGGCGTGCAGCGGGTTGCGCTGGCCGGCGAGCACGAACGACCTGGGTGCCTGCCGGCCCTCGAAGTTGAGCAGGTAGAAGAGGCTGGCGTCGCGGCGGACCGCGACGTTGACGCCGAGGCCCAGGTCGGCCGCCAGGTTCTGGGCGATCTGCCGCGCCTCGCGGTGCACGGGGTGGCTGTTGAGCACGGCGCCACCGAGGCTGACCGTGTCCAGTCCGAGCCGGTAGAGCCCGCTGACCGGGTCGCGGTCGACGAAGCCGGCCGCCTCCAGGGTTGCGAGCAGGCGGGACGCGGTGGAGAGTCCAAGGTCTGCGAGTTTGGCGACGTCGGAGACGCGCAGCTCGGAGCGGCCGGCCGTGAAGACCCGCAGCACCGTCAGCGCCCGCTCGACGCTCTGGTTGCTTCCGACATCCGAAGCCATCAGGACCCTCTCTGGAAGTTGCTTGCGTGATACGGCAAGATATCCCGCATGCTGCAAGTGGTCAACCGCACAGCGGGGGTGCCCCGTGAGGATCGTTGACGTGACGACCTTCCCGCTCAAGCTGCGCGGGGAGGACGTCTACCTGGGCGCCGCCACGCGCTCGAATCCCGAAGAATCCGCCTATTACCTCCGGCCGCCCTGGCGCAGCCTGTACTCGGATCGTTACGAGACGCTCCTCGTCAGGATCACCTGCGACGACGGCACGGTGGGCTGGGGCGAGGCGCTCGCACCCGTCGGGCCCGAGATCGTGCAGGCCATCGTCGACCGGCTGCTGGCGCCCGCGCTGCTGAAGCAGGACCCGCGGCGGGTCCGGCCGATGTGGACCAGGCTCACCGGCCTCATGCGGGAGCGCGGCCACCTCGTCGGCCACCAGGCGGACGCCCTGGCGGCGGTGGACATCGCCCTGTGGGACCTGGCCGGCAAGGCGGCGGGGCTGCCCGTCCACGCGCTGCTCGGCGGGGCCTACCGCGACACCGTGCCGACCTACGTCTCGGGCCTGCCCGTCGCGACCGACGCCGAGCGGGCCGAGCTCGCCCGCAACTGGCTTGCACAGGGTGCAACCTCGGTGAAGCTCCACCTCGGCCGTGGGGTGGAGGAGGACCTGGCCACGTTCGACGCGGTTGCCGCGACCGGGATGCGGGTCGCCGTCGACGCGCACTGGGCCTACGACCTCGCCGACGCGCTGCGCCTCGGCAAGGCCCTCGACGCCCGCGGCGCCTGGTTCCTGGAGGCGCCCCTCGCGCCCGAGGACGTCGACGGCCACCAGGAGCTCGCCGCCGCGCTCGTCACCCCCGTCGCCGTCGGCGAGACGCTGCGCAACCGGTTCGAGTTCAAGCTGTGGCTGCAGGAGCGGGCCCTGGACCTCGCGCAGCCCGACGTCGGCCGCACCGGCATCACCGAGGCCATGGCCATCGCGGAGATCGCCTCCGTGCACCACGTGCCGGTGGCGCCGCACCACTCCGTCGGGCTCGGCGTCGTCCTCGCCGCCGGCATCCACGTCGCCGCCGCGATCGAGGCGATGCCGGTCTTCGAGTTCCAGCCCGGCCCGTTCCCCGTCGCCAACCGCATCCTCACCCGGCCGCTGACCGGCGGACCCGGGTCGTTCCACCTGCCGACCGCGCCGGGCCTCGGCGTCGACGTCGACATCACCGCCCTTCTGGAGGACCAATGAGTGGCCAGCAAGCACAGATTCAGCTCGCGACGACGCCGCAGGTGGCGCCGTGAGTGGCCAGCGGAGCGGCTCGGGCCGCTCATCAGCAAGCACAGATTCAGCTCGCGACGACGCCGCAGGCGGCGTCGTGAGCCGGTCCACCGACGTGCGCGGGCTGATTCCCGTGCTCGCCACCCCGTTCCACCCCGACGGCTCCCTGGACACGTCCAGCCTGCGCCGGCTCGTCGAGTTCTCCGCCGCCGCGGGTGTGGACGGCGTGGCCGTGTTCGGCTTCGCCAGCGAGGGCTTCACGCTGACCACGGCCGAGCGGGCCGCCGTTCTCGCCGTCGTACGGGACGCGCTGGGCCCGACCCTGCCGATCGTCGCCGGCGTGTCGGCGACCGGCACCGGCGACGCGATCGACCAGTGCCGGGCCGCGGCGGACGCCGGTGCCAGCGTGGCGATGCTGATCCCGCCGTTCATGGTGAAGCCGTCCCCGGCCCAGATCGTCGACTTCTACGGTGCGGTGGCCGGGGCCGGAGGGCTCTCGGTGATGGTGCAGGACGCGCCCGCCTCCACCGGCGTCAACCTGCCCGTGCCGCTCATCGTCGAGCTGTCGAAGCTCGACGGCGTCGACTCGGTGAAGGTCGAGACCCAGCCGACCACCCCGAAGGTCGGCGCCGTCATCGACGCGACCGCCGCCGACTTCCTCGTCCTCGGCGGCCAGAACGCGCTGTTCGTCCTGGAGGAGTACGCCCGCGGCGCCGTCGGCACCATGCCCGCGAGCGAGTTCCCGGACCTGCTCGTCCCGGTCCTCCGCGCGTACCAGGCGGGGTCGCTCCGGGAGGCGCGGGAAGGGTTCAACCGGCTGCTGCCGCTGATCCGCTTCGGGCTGCAGCCGGGGATCGCGTGGTCGATCCACAAGCACGTGCTGCACCGGCGGGGTGTCATCGACTCCACGACGGTCCGCGCGCCCGCCGTGGACGCCGACCCGGCGACCCTGGCCGCGCTGGACGTGATCCTGGACGACCTCGGCCTGTCAGGACCGGCCCGGTGAGCGTCGTCCCGGACGGCCGCCACGGTTCAGGGAGCGCCCGGTGAGGGGCGTGCTGGTCATCGGGGCGACGTCGCCGATCGGGCTCGCGATCGGGCGGGCCTTCGCCGGCGACCGGGTCGCAGCCGCCGCCCTGGACACCACCGGGGATCCGGCGTTCGAGGCGAGCTGGGCGGCCGACTGCTCCACCCCCGGCGGCGCGGCGGAGGTGGTCGGCCGGGCCGTGGACCTGTTCGGCCGGCTCGACGTGCTCGTCCTCGCCGCCGCGGTCATGCCGGTCGCCCCCGCCGAGACCCAGACCGACGACCAGTGGCGCGCCGCGATCGACGTGACGCTCTCGGGCGCCTTCTACGCCTGCCGGGCGGCGCTGCCGCACCTGCCTTCCGGCGGCAGCATCGTCGCGGTCACCTCCGTGAACAGCTTCCTCGCCGCCCCCGGCCTGCCCTCGTACGCGGCGGCGAAGGCGGGACTGGACGGCCTGGTGCGCCAGCTCGCCCTCGAGTACGGCCCGCGCGGCATCCGCGTCAACGCGGTCGCGCCGGGTCTCATCGGCGGCGACGACCTCCCCGCCGCCGCCGCCGAGGGCTACCCGCTGCGCCGCGTCGGCCGCCCCGAGGAGGTGGCGTCCGCGGTGGCGTTCCTGGCGTCACCGGCCGCCGGGTTCGTCACGGGCGCCTGCCTTCCCGTCGACGGCGGCCTGTCGATCGCCTCCCCGGCCGCGTTCCTGCGCCCCGACCTCCGCGCGAGGTGGCTCCCGTGACCGCCGTTGTCCGGGGTGCGGGCGGTCGCGGGAGGTGGATCGGGTGAGCGGGCTGATCGTGGGGCTCGGCGAGGCGATGGTGCTCTTCCAGCCCGCCGACCTCCTCCCCCTGGAGGAGTGCGCGACGGCGTCGGTGCACGTGGCCGGCGCCGAGCTGAACCTGCTCGCCGCGGCGGCCAGGGCCGGGGCCCGGTCGGCGTTCTGCAGCCGGGTCGGCGACGACCCGTTCGGGCGGCGGGTCGTGGCGGCCGCGGAAGGGCTCGGCGTCGCCGCCGGTCTCGTCGCCGTCGACGGCACCCGGCCGACGGGCGTGTTCGTGAAGGACGTCCGGCCCGACGGTGCGCGGCGGGTCCACTACTACCGGGCCGGTTCGGCGGCGTCCGCCCTCGACGAGGCCGACGCCGACCGGGCTCTGGCCGCCGGGCCCGACCTGGTCGCGGTGTCCGGGCTGACCGCCGCGCTCGGCGACGGGCCGCGGCGGGCGGTGCTGCGGCTGGCCCGCGAGGCGCACGCGCGGGGCATACCCGTCGCCGTCGACCCGAACCTGCGGCCCGGGCTGGACGCGGCCGGTGTCGTGACCGCGTTGCTGCCGCTGACGGCGTACCTCCTCCTCGGGATGGACGAGGCGGTGCCCCTCTTCGGCACGGACGACCCCGGGGAGGTCTTCGCCCGGGCCAAGGCCGCCGGCGTGCGGGAGGTGGTGCTGAAGGCCGGCGCCGACGGCTGCTGGCACGACGGCGGCGACACGCCGGCGCACCTGCCGTCCACGGCGGTCCGGGTGGTCGACCCCGTCGGCGCGGGGGACGCGTTCGCGGGCGCCTACCTCGCCGCCCGCCTCGCCGGGACCGGGCCGCGCGGCGCGGCGCTGCTGGGCACCCGGTTCGCGGCCAGGGTGGTCGCGTCGGCCGGCGACACCGAGGGGCTGCCGGCTCCCGCCGAGGTCGCAGCGATGCTCGCCGAGGCCGGATGACCCTTGCCCGCGGCGGCGGGGATCATCCTCCTGGCGAACGACCTTCAGATCCGCGTCGGGAGGCCGATGGATGGTTGGGTCCTCCACGAGGACCACAGGGGTCCGCCGTCCAGAGGGAGCGTCACAGGTCATGCCCGGAGTGCTCGCGTGGCTCATGCCGAAGGTCCGCCTCAGCGACGCGGCCTTCCAGTCGCGGCACCGGGCGCTGCGGCTGGTGCTGGCGCTGCACCTGCCGGTGCTCGTCGTCCTCAGCCTCGTCAACGGGCACACCGTCGTCGGCGCGCACGCGCACGACGGCGGGTGGCTCGTCTGGTCGGCTAACACGGGCGTGCTGATCTGCGCGATCGCCGGCGGCGTCGCCCGCAGCAGGCGCGGCTCGGCGGTCGCCGTGTCGACGGGTCTCGTGCTCGCCGCCGCGGCGCTCGTGCACGCCGGCAACGGCCTCACCGACCTGCACTTCCACTTCTTCGTCGTGGTCGGGCTGGTCAGCCTGTATCAGGACTGGGTCACGCTGCTGGTCGCCGTCCTGCTGGTCGCGGCGCACCACCTCCTCGTCGCCGCGACCATGCCGGACATGCTGTTCAGCAGCCCGCAGGCGCGCGACCATCCGATCTTGTTCGTGCTGCTGCACGCCGGGTTCGTCCTCGCGATGTGCCTGACGCAGCTGGTGTACTGGAGGTTCGCCGCCAACGCGGAGGCCGAGGTCGACGCCGAGCGGGCGCGCGTCGCCGCGGAGAACCAGACGGCGCTGCGGGCCGCCGCCGACGACGCCACCCGGCGCGAGGAGGCGGCCGCGAGCAACGCCGCGGAGCAGGTCGAGCACAGCGAACGCCTCGGCCGGCGCCTCGAGACCGTCCTCGCCGACGTCGCCGACGCCGGTGTGCGGCTCGGCGCCGAGGCCGGCGCGGCGATGGAGTCGTTCGAGCAGAAGCTGGCGGGGATGACCAGCGCCGTGCGGGACGCCGTCACCGACGTCGAGGCGGCGCTCAACGACTCCAACCACGCGCGCACCGTCATCGGCGAGCTGGAGACCGCGATCGCCGACATCGCCACCGTCGCCGGCCTCATCCAGGCGGTCGCGGACCAGACGAAGCTGCTCGCCCTGAACGCGACGATCGAGGCCGCCCGCGCCGGTGAGGCCGGGAAGGGCTTCGGCGTGGTCGCCAACGAGGTCAAGGACCTCGCCGCGCAGACCGCCGCCGCGACCGGCCGGATCGAGACGACCGTCGGCCAGGTCACCGCCGGCGCGCTCGCGGCGGCGAACGCGGTCGGTGGGGTCGCGGACCGGCTCGGCTCGGTCGCCGCCGCCCAGCGCGAGGTCGAGGCGTCGCTGCACGAGCAGACGAGCCTCGCGGCCACCACCCGCAGCTCGGTCGCGGCCGCCGCGGAGAAGGTCAGCGCCACCGCCCACCAGCCCTGACGCCGCGGGTCCACAAGACCTGGCGGTGTGCACCCCACGAACGCACAACCTTTACCGGATCACGGCACACGCGAGGAGCGCAGCGCCGGTGCAGCACCACGACGCCGAGCGGGCGCGGAAGCAGGTGCCCGGAA
>NZ_BAAAQD010000006.1:7544-485128 GCF_039531485.1 Dactylosporangium maewongense
CCGGAAGCGGGAGCCCGGAAGCGGGAGCCCGGAAGCGGGAGCCCGGAAGCGGGAGCCCGGAAGCGGGAGCCCGGAAGCGGGAGCCCGGAAGCGGGAGCCCGGAAGCGGGAGCCCGGAAGCGGGAGCCCGGAAGCGGGAGCCCGGTCAGTTGGCGACGGGGGCCGGGACCTCGGCGGCGGAGACAGCTGCCTTCGTGCGGAAGGCCGGGGCCAGGGCGACGATGCCCGCGGCGAGGACCGCCGGCACGACGAAGGCCAGGCGCAGGGACGCGCTCTCCGCGACCGCGCCGATCAGGCCGGCGCCGACGACGAAGCCGACGTAGTTGAAGAGGTTGACGCGGGCGATGGCGACGCCGGTCCCGGCCGGGTCGAGGCGGCCGGCGGCGGAGAAGGACTGCGGGACGACGAGCGACAGGCCGATGCCGACGACGGCGAAGCCGGCGATGCCCATCGCCGCCGACTGGGACGCGGCGACGAGGCCCAGGCCCAGGCCGCCGACCACGCCCCCGACGGCGACGACGCCGACGGGGCCGAAGCGGCGCACGACGAGGTCGCCGGCGGTGCGGCCGACGAGCATGGTGGCCTGGTAGGCGGCGAGGCCGAGGGCGGCGACGCTGGTGCTGGCCGAGAACGCGTGGTCGAGGAAGACCGTGCTCCAGTTGGAGACGGCGGAGTCGGCGATGAACATGAGCATCATCGCGATGCCGACGAGGATGACGGGGCGCCACGGGACGGCGGTGTCGGCACCCGGTGGCACGTCCGCGACCTCCTCCGCGCGGCGCAGCTGCCAGGGGCCCGCGGCGAGGGCCAGCAGCGCGCCGACGGCCGCGACGGCGGCGAGGGACGCGCCGATCGACCAGCCGAGGCGGGACGTGCCGGCGGTGGCGAGCGCGCCGAGGATGGCGCCGACGCTCCAGACGGCGTGGAACGAGTTGAGGACGGGGCGGCCGTAGCGGCGCTCGACGCTGACGCCCTGCATGTTCATCGTGGCGTCGACGAACCCGAGCATGAGGCCGACGAAGGCGAGCGCGACGTACAGCTGCCAGGCCTGGCCGGCGAGGCCGACGGCGGTGATGGCGAGGGCGACGCCGGGGCCGCCGGCGCGCAGCACGGGCGAGCTGCCGAAGCGGGCGGACAGCAGGCCGGCGAGGACGCTGCCGACGCCGGCGACGACCGGGACGGCGAGCAGGACCAGGGAGAGCTCGCCGTCGGAGAAGCCGAACTTCTCCTGCAGCACGCCGACCTGGGTCAGCAGGGCGGCGAAGCAGAAGCCCTGGACCAGGTACGCCACCGCGACGCTGAGTCTTGCCCGGCGGTCCCGCATTCCGGCCCCCAATGGTGAGAATTCCTCGGAAGCATCGTTCACGGGGCGGCGGAGCGCAAGGCCCACCAGCGGGCGGCCTGGAGGGTCGCGCCGTATCCGATGAGTGTCAGCAGGTGGAACAGGTACAGCCACAGCAGCACGGCGACGGTCGCGCCGACCGCGTCCAGGCCGCCGAAGGGTGCGCCGAGGTCGAGGGGCAGCGACCAGAACAGCACGAACCCGTGCGCGAAGCCCGAGACGTTCGCCGCGGTGAACGAGCCGACCACGACCGTCGGCACCCAGGCGGGGCTCGGTGGGGCGCACCAGCGGTACACCATGACGAACGCCGGGCTGAGCGCGAGCCAGGTGGCGAGGAACGACACGACGACCGCCGTCACACTCGACCACCCGCCTTCCTGCAAGCGACGTGCGGCGCCGGGCAGCACGAGGAGGAGGCCGAGCAGCAGCGCCGGCGCGGCGGCGAGGACCGGCAGGATGAGCAGCCGCCCGCGCCAGCCCGCGGGCGAGCCGGACTCGGTGAGCGAGACGAACGCGCGGCGGAGGCCTTCGCCGTACCAGGTGGCGGGGACGAGCGCGATCAGGGTCAGCGGCCACGACATGCCGAGCCCGGCGTCGACGAGCACGGCGGTGGCGTGGCCGGCGCCGAGACGGTCGGGCATGGCGGCGATGACCGGCCCGGCCAGCTCGCGGACCCGGCCGGTGCCGGCGATGAGCCCGGCGAGCTTGATGGTGAGCAGCGCGACGGGCACGACGGCGACGGCGCCGTAGAACGTGACGGCGCCCGCGTGCAGGTTGAGGTCCCGGCCGCGGAAGAACCGCAGTACCACCCGCACCGCACGCATCACGACCGCCCGGTACCCACCGCGGCCCCCCGCGACACACCCCGGCAAGACGCACCGGGACAGCGCCGGAGGAAGGACGGCGGGCCGCGTGCCGGCGGCGTCCGGGAGCAGGCCCGGGGCCGCCGGCACGGGACATGGCGCGGCTACGACACGGCGGGCGCCGGCAGGAGGGTCGTGAGCAGGCCGCGCAGCAGGTCGATGCCGTCGTAGCTCAGGACCGACTCGGGGTGGAACTGGACGCCGGCGAAGGTGGGGCCGCGCAGCGCGTGGACGTCGCCGTTGGCCGGGTCGCGGGACAGCTCCACCTCACCATAGGCGCTGCTGAAACGGTCGTCCGGGTGCGTGGCGGTGAAGGTGGAGTAGAAGCCGACGGTCGTGGGGCGGCCGAAGAACACGATGTCGCGCTGCATGCCCTGGTACGGGTTGGCCTTGCGGCGCAGGGGCAGGCCCAGCAGCCCCGACAGCAGCTGGTGGCCGAGGCACACGGCCAGCGTCGGCGTGCCGGAGTCGAGCAGCTGCTCGGCGACGGCCCGCATCGCGGCCATCTTCGGCTCCTCGACGCGCCGCGGGTCGCCCGGGCCGGGGCCGAGCACGACGAGGTCGTAGCCGTCCAGCGTGGTGACCGCCGTGTACTTCTGCAGGACGACGTCCAGGCCGAGGATCCGCAACTGGTGGTGCAGCATGCCGGTGAAGGTGTCCTCCGCGTCGACGATGAGGACCCGCCGGCCGGCGAGCGCGGGTGTCGCGAGCGACCGCGTGTGGTGGTCCTGGAGCCAGAACGGCGCGAGGGTGGCGTTGCGGGCGACGAGGGCGCCCTGCACGGCGGGGTCCGCGGCGAGCAGCGGCGCGGCCGGGACGGGACCGGAGGCCGCGGCGGCGCCCAGGCCGAGCGCGGTCAGCACGCCGGCGGCCTTCGTGTGGGTCTCGCGCACCTCCCCTTCGGGGGTCGAGTGCCGCACGAGGGTGGCGCCGACCGGCACCCGCAGGCGCCCGGCCGAGGAGATCTCGGCGGTGCGGATGAGGATCGGCGCGTCCAGGGTCTGCCGGCCGGCCTCGTCGGTGCCGATGAGGGCGAGCACGGCGCCGTAGTAGCCGCGGCCGCGGCGCTCGTGGCGGGCGACGACCCGGCACGCGTTCTCGATCGGGCTGCCGACGACGGTCGGCGCGAACATCGTCTCCCGCAGCACGTCCCGCACGTCCAGGGCGCTGCGACCGGCGAGGAGGTACTCCGTGTGGACGAGGTGCGCCATCTCCTTCAGGTACGGGCCGATGAC
This sequence comes from Dactylosporangium maewongense, assembly GCF_039531485.1. NCBI lineage: Bacteria > Bacillati > Actinomycetota > Actinomycetes > Micromonosporales > Micromonosporaceae > Dactylosporangium > Dactylosporangium maewongense. Next base: position 10,984 of record NZ_BAAAQD010000006.1, read on the forward strand.
CTGCCCGCCCTCGGTCGCGACGGTCGCCATCATCTTGAGCTCCTCGTCCAGGACCATGGACAGCTCGTCGATCTCCTTGCGGTCGGCGAGGAACCGCAGCACCGCCTCCTTGTCGGGCACGCCGCCCGGGTGCCGGAACGTGCCGCTGATCGGGTTCATCATGACCAGGCCGTCCTCGACGCTGACGTGCCGCTCCGGGGTGGCGCCGACGAGCGTGCGCTCGCCGGTGTGCACGAGGAACGTCCAGTACGCGCCGCGCTCGCGCTCCAGCAGCCGCCGGTACACGGCGAGGGCGGCGGCGACCGGGTCACCGTCGACGTCGGCGGTGAAGACGCGGTGGATGACGAAGTTGGAGCCCTCGCCGCGGCCGATCTCGTCGCGGAGCACCTCGGAGACGATGGAGGCGTACTCGTCGTCGGACACGTCGAACGCGCCGTCGCGCAGCGACACCGGCCCGGCCGGCAGTACAGCGAGGAAGTCGGACACGGGGCACGACGAGCGGGCGGAGATGCGCAGCACGGACAGGGGCGTGCCGTCGTCGACGCACTCGAAGCCCCGCTCACGGACCTGCCGGAACGGCACGAGCGAGAGGGACTCGGACGGGATGTCGGCGAGCGACTCGACGGTCTCGACGGTGCCGGCGAGCACCTCGACGACGTCGCGGCCTTCGCGGCGCAGCAGGGCGAACGGGCGGTTCAGGTCGGGCAGCATGCGGGTCGTCCCTCTCAGGTCTGGCCGGCGGTCCGGGCGGCCGGCCCCTTCGAGAAGGGAACGAAAAAGCGACCGCCGGATCGGCGGCCGCGGATGTGGGTGTCACGCGGGAGTGGGCCGCCTCGTCAGGCGGGCCACCAGCATCGGTTCAGGTTCGCGGACACGCAGAAGACCATACGACGAACTCCCGGGCGGCGCCAGCACCTCCCCGCAAAACGCCACCCAGGAAGAAATCGTCAGCGGTTCAGCGACCCCATCGTCGCCGCTGGATACCTCGTGCCGGCCACATCCTGCGCGATGGAGAGCTTCTCGATCGCGGCGAGATCGTCCGCGGTCAGCGGGACGTCGAGCGCGGCCACGTTCTGTTCGAGGTACGGGCGCCGCTTGGTGCCGGGGATCGGCACGACGTCGTCGCCCTGCGCGAGGACCCAGGCGAGCGCGAGCTGCGCGGGGGTGACGCCCTTCGCGGCGGCCAGGGCGCGGACCTCGGCGACCAGGTCGAGGTTGCGCTGGAAGTTCTCACCCTGAAAGCGGGGGTTGACCCGGCGGAAGTCCGACGGGTCGAACTGCGACGGGTCGGTGATCTCGCCGGTCAGGAAGCCGCGGCCGAGCGGGCTGTAGGCGACCAGCCCGATGCCCAGCTCGCGGAACGCGCCGAGGATGCCGTCCTCCGGCTCGCGGCTCCACAGGGAGTACTCGTACTGCCCGGCGGTCACGGGGTGCACGGCGTGCGCCCGCCGTACGGTGGCGACCGACGCCTCGGAGATGCCGAGGTGGCGGACCTTGCCGGCGGCGACGGCCTCGCTGAGCGCGCCCCAGGTGTCCTCGATCGGCACCCGGTCGTCGACGCGGTGCTGGTAGTACAGGTCGATGTGGTCGACGCCGAGGCGGGTGAGCGACGCGTCGAGGGCGGCCCGCACGTAGTCGGGGTGGCCGTTGATGCTGCGGCCGTCGCCGTCGCGCTGGATGCCGAACTTGGTCGCGAGGGTCGCCTCGTCGCGGCGCCCGGCGATGGCGCGGCCGACCAGCTGCTCGTTGGTGAACGGGCCGTACATGTCGGCGGTGTCCAGGAACGTCACGCCGAGGTCGAGGGCGCGGTGGATGGTGGCGATGGACTCGGCGTCGTCACCCGGGCCGTAGAACTCGCTCATCCCCATGCAGCCGAGGCCGAGCGCCGACGTGGTCAGAGTGCCAAGGGTTCGCTGTCGCATGCCCCAACACTCCCCCTTCGAGCGCGCTCGAAGTCAAATAGGCTGAAACGATGGATCTCACCATCGCGGAAGTGGCGCAGCAGACCGGCCTGACCGCGCACACGCTGCGGTATTACGAGCGGGCCGGTCTCCTCGACCCGCCGGAGCGGGACTGGAACGGCCACCGCCGCTACTCCGAGCGCGACGTCGGGATGCTGGGGATCCTGACCCGCCTGCGGGCCACCGGCATGCCGATCGCCGGGATGCGCCGGTACGCGGAGCTGTGCCGGGTCGGCCCGGAGACGTTCGACGAGCGCCGCGAGCTGCTGGAGCAGCACCGCCGGGAGGTGCTGCAGCGGATCGCCGACCTGCAGAGCGACCTGACCCTCATCGAACACAAGATCAGCGTCTACGGCGGCGTGGCGGCCCCCGTGCCCGATCTCGCCAGCCCGTAGAGGCACACCAGCGCGGCCAGCACGAGCGGGACGCCGTCGCGGATGACGCCGTCGACGCCGAGCAGCAGCCAGCACAGCGCCGGCTGCACGAGCAGCACGAAGACGCTGATCATGGCGAGCAGCACCCGCGCCCAGGCGTGCCCGAACATCATCGCGAAGCTGATCAGCGACGCCACGAACGCGACGACGATGCCGAGCACGAACCACGAGATGACCAGCGGCACGGCCGTCGAGCGCGGCAGCCGCGGCTCGCCCCACAGCGTCCCGGCGGCGACCAGGCACGGCACGCTCAGCAGCGCCGAGTAGGACAGCGCGGCGACCCGGGCGGTCAGCGCCCACGCCGGGATCGGCCGCTTCGACGGCCTGCGGGTGAGGTGCGCGGCGATCGCCGGCGAGCGGAACAGCTGCCAGACCACGGTCGTGCACAGCGTCAGGATGACGGCGAGCGCGGCGAGCACCTGCCACGGCGGCAGGTAGCCGCCCTCGCGGGGCTGGGCGAGCCGGGCCGAGGCGAACACGGTGGTGACCGCGAGGATCAGCCCGAACGGCCGGGCGGTGAGCCGGCCCCAGCGGATCTCCCGCATCAGGAACAGGAATCCGAGTGCGCGCAGCATCGCCCAGAACGTCCGCACCCCGAGCCCGAATCCGCCCTCGCTGGAGTATTTGAGGTTGACGAGGTCCGCGGCGAGCGTCACCACCGCGGTGAGCAGCACGATCCGGCGCAGCCGCCGGCTCGCCGGAGTCGGCGCCGGAGGTCGTTTGATTTGCACCAGTTCACGCCAACTGCCCTGCATGAAACGGCACGCTAACACCGTCGCCCGCACATTGCTGACGCCAATGCACTAATGTTTCCGCCCATGACCGGGCGATTCCTTGGTGTGGTCAGGCGCAGCACAGTGTTCGTCGCGATGATTGTCGGAATTCTTGGCATCCTGCCGTTTCCGTCAATTGCCACCGCATATGCACCCCGTCTCACGCTCGCGAGCAGCACGCCGGGCGCGGAGACCCGAGTGGGCCACCTGCCGCAGGTGCTGCAGCTCGTGTTCAACGACAAGATCGTGGACGCCCAGGTGATCCTGACCGGCCCGGACAGCGCGGCCGTCAGCCTCGGCGCCGTCACCGTGCGCAACGAGACGGCCCGCATCGCGCTCGGCGTCCCGGACGGCGCGCCCGGCAGCTACACCGTGTCCTACACGGCCACCGGGAGCAACGGCGCGGCCGGCAACGGCAGCTTCTCGTTCACCGTGACCACCGGCGCGAAGACCGGCACCTCCGCGAAGCCGACCCGCACGCCGTCGCCGACGGCGGCGCCGACCGTCCTGCCGGTCGGCACCAGCGCCGCGGCCGCGCCCGCCGACTTCCTGACGTCCAAGGCGCAGCCGCCGGCCGCCGCGGCGCCGCCGGCCGCCGGACGTCCCGCATGGTGGACCTACGCGGCGGTGCTGCTGGTGGTGGCATGTGTGCTGGTGGTGTTCCTCGGGTTCAGCCGCCGCCGGATCCGGCCCGGCATCCCGGCGAAGTAAGGCAGATCAGGCACAACCACGCCTTATCGTGAAGGCATGCTGGAGCACCTTCGCGTCCTCGTCGTCGACGACGAGCCGGACCTGTGCGAGATCGTCAAACGGGTGCTCAGCCGCGCCGGCGCCGATGTCCTCACGGCGTCGGGGCTCGCCGGGGCGGAGCGGGCCTGCGTCGAGCACCCGGCCGCGATCGACCTGGCGATCACCGACCTGAAGCTCAACGACGGCTCCGGCGTGCAGGTGGCGGAGGTGGTACGGGAGCACTGCCCCGACGCGTTGATCATGTACATGTCCGGCCTGCCCTACTTCGACGCCTCCGTCGTGGAGCTCGGGCCCGACGCCTCGGTGATCGCCAAGCCCTTCCGCGCCACCGAACTGGTCGACATGGTGCAGGTCGCCCTGATCCGGGCGGGACGGGTCGCTCCGTAGCGACATCCCCCAAGCGTTATCACCAGCGTTATCACCATGCGCCGGTAGGGCATATGAACGGCATGGAGCAGGACGAACCCACCGGACCGCGGCTCGAGAACCCGCCGAGCCGGCCCACGCAGCTGACCAAGGGGTCATGGATCAACGTCCTGAAGCGGACGGTCAAAGAGTTCAACGAGGACAACCTGACCGACTGGGCCGCCGCCCTGACCTACTACGGCGTGCTGTCGATCTTCCCCGGCATCCTGGTGCTCCTCGCGGTGTCCGGCATGCTGCTCACCGACACGACCCAGAACGCGGTCCTGAAGAACACCCAGGAGCTGTTCCCCGCGCCGATCGCGGGGCCGGTCAACAGCGCCATCGACGAGCTCAAGCAGGGCTCCGGCTCCGCCGGCGTGCTCGCGATCATCGGTCTGCTCGGCGCCGTCTGGACCGCCTCCGGCTACGTCGGCGCGTTCATCCGGGCCGCCAACTCGATCTACGACGTGCCCGAGGGCAGGCCGATCTGGAAGGTGCTGCCGATCCGCCTCGGCGTCACCGTCGTCGTCGGCGTCCTCATCTCCCTCGCCGCGCTGAGCATCGTCTTCACCGGTCGGTTCGCCGAGCAGGCCGGCAGCTGGATCGGCCTGTCGAAACAGGCCGTGCAGATCTGGGACATCGCCAAGTGGCCGGTGCTGCTGCTCGTCGTCATGGTGATCCTCGCCGTGCTGTACTACGCGTCCCCGAACGCCCGGCAGACCGGCTTCCGTTGGGTCACGCCCGGCGGCGGGCTCGCGGTGCTGATCTGGCTGATCGCCTCCGCCGGCTTCGCGATCTACGTGGGCAACTTCAGCTCGTACAACAAGACGTACGGCACCCTCGGCGGCATCATCGCGTTCCTGGTGTGGCTGTGGATCTCCAACATCGCGATCCTGCTGGGCGCGGAGTTCGACGCCGAGCTCGAGCGCGGCCGCGCCATCCAGGGTGGGCTGCCCGCTGACCAGGAGCCGTTCATGCCGCTGCGCGACGCGAGCAAGGTGAAGGAGGGCGACGACCCCGATCTCTAGCGGGACGACGGGGTCAGGGCGGCGCCGACCTGGTCGACGAGGCCCGACATCTCGAACGCGACCTCGCCGACGTCGCAGCCCGGCTGCACCATGGCGGCGATGCTGGCGAGGGTGTGGCCGTCGCCGAGGGCCATGACGAACAGCAGGCTGCGACCCATCTGCACGATCGTGCGCAGGACCGGGCCGGCGTCGGTGGCCGCGGACACGCCCTGCGCGAGGGAGACCACGCCGGCGACCATCGCGGCGAGCTGGTCGGCGCGCTCCGGCGGCAGCTCGTTGGAGGCCGCGACCAGCAGGCCGTCCCCGGAGACCGCGACGGCGTGCCGGACGCCGGCCACCCGATCGGTGAAGCCGCTGAGCACCCAGTCGAGCCCCGTGATGGCTGTCATGACGTGGCATGTCCTTCCTGACGCACCGTGGTGACGGTGCCGAGACGGCCGATCGGATGCCCGTGTGCCGGCAGCGTCTCGCCGGCGTCGCCGGGGTCCGCGGATTGGGATGTGCCCGTGGTGCCGCTCTGCGGTGACGCATTGACAGTACGCCGTGGCAGCCCGTCGTCGAACGCCCGGGCCTCGACCGTGGGCCCCTCCGCGACGACGCCGCTGGGCACCACCGGGACGAGCAGGCCGCCCTTGCGCGGCACGGGGATGTCCATCGGCTCCGCGCCGGGCAGCGCCGGGCTGCGCTCCAGGGGGCGCGGCGGCAGCCGGTGCGCGGCGGGCTCCGGCAGGACCAGTGGCGACCGCGGCCGGTGTACGACCATGCCCTGCGGCAACCGCACGGTCGCGACCAGCCCGCCGGACTGCGCCGGGTGCAGGGCGACACCGATCCCGTGACGGGCGGCGAGCCGGGCGACGACGGTCAGCCCGAGCCGCGGGCCGGCCGCCGGGTCCGCGAGCCGCTCGTTGAGCTCGGCGAGCAGGTCCGGGTCCACGGCGGCGCCGTGGTCGGTGACGTGGACGACGGCGCCGTCGCCGGCCCGCCGGGCGTCGACGACGACGGGGTGCTCGCCGCCGGCGTGCCGGGCGGCGTTGTCGAGCAGCTCGGCCAGCAGGTGCACGACGCCGTCGACCGCGGCGGGCTCCACCGCCGTGTCGTCGTCGACGCGGCCGTACTCGACGCGCTCGTAGGCGTGGATCTGCGACTGCGCGGCACGGAGCACGTCGAGCAGCGGCACCGGCGCGGGGTGCACCCTGGCGGCGTCGGCCCCGGCGAGGACGAGCAGGCTGTGGGTGTCGTGCCGGATGCGGGTCGCGAGGTGGTCGAGCGCGAACAGCAGCGCCAGCCGGTCCGGGTCCGCCTCGTCGCGTTCGGCCTCGTCGAGGCGTTCGAGGAGCCCGTCGGCGAGCCGGGCCGCGCGGCGCCCGAGGTCGCCGTACATGCCGGCCTCACCGGCCCTGAGCGCGGCCTGCCCGGCGGCCGCCTCGGCGGCGTCGGCGGCGGCCCGGGCCACGGCCCGCTGCACGGCGTCCAGCGCCTCGGCGACCCGCCCGATCTCGTCCCGCCCCGCCGCCACCTCCCCGGCGGCCACCCCCGCCGCGTGCGGCTCGACCCCGGACAGTCCCGCGGCCCGCGGATCGTCGCCGGGCGGACCGGCGGCGCGCGGACCGGTGACCGGAAGGGCGCCTGCGACGGGCGGGGCGGCTGGGTGGGCCGCGGTGCTGGCTGCGGTGTTGGCTGCGGTGTTGGCTGCGGTGTTGGCGAGGCGCAGAGCCAGGGTCAGCAGGGCGCGGAGGCGGCGGCGCAGGGCGCGGGCGGCGGCGACGGCCAGGGCGATCGCGGCGACCACGACGGCGAGGACGGCGGCGAGGCCGAGGACGACCGTGCGGTTCTGCCGGTCGCGGGCGTCGCCGACGGCGGCGGCGGTGTCGGCGGCAACGCGGTCGGCGAGGCCCTGGAGGCCGTCGAGCTGGGCGAGCGACGCCAGCACCAGGGCGGCGGTGTCGGCGGGGGCGGACGGCGGGGCCAGCAGCAGCGGGTCCACGTCGGCGGTGACGTCCAGGCCCTCGAACACGGCCCGCCAGGCGGGGGTCGCGGCGGCGGTGAACCGGGCGAACGCGCTCGCCGCCGCGGCGCGGTGGGCGGCGATCGCGTCACGGTCGGCGGCGGTCAGCTCCCCCGCGGCGAGCGCGCGCACCGCCGTCACCTGCACGAGGGCGAGCTCCTCCTTGCCCACGGCGAGCCACCCCGCGGCCCGGCTCCCGGCGAGGACCGCCGGCGGCGCGGGCCGGTCGGCGACGCCCTGCTGGAAGGCGATCAGGCCGGCGATCAGCTGCCGGTACCCGAGCAGAGGCACCGGACCGGACGGCTCCGGCGCGCGGGCCCGCAGCGCGTCGAGACCGTCCAGCGCACCGGCGGCGCCGGGCACACCGGCCGAGACGGCACGGAAGCGGGCGGCGGCGGCGTCCGTGCGGGCGGGGTCGCCGGCCGGCGTGGGCCGGGCGGTGCCGGCGAGGGCGAGCCGCTCGCGCTGCAGGCCGTCGACGACGCGGCCGGCCTCCGCCGACGCCGAGACGGCCGAGGCGACGGCGCCCTTCACGTCGCCGGAGCGGTCCGCGTAGACGGCGACGGTGACCCCGGCGAGGCCGATCAGGGCCAGCAGGGGCAGGAGCAGGACGAGGACGAGCTTCGCGGCGACGGGGATGTCGGCGAACGCCACCCCACGGACGAAGAAGCGGTGCCGCCGTCGAACCGGCGCAGCGTCACGCAAGACCCCCACCGCCTCCCCTTGTCGGCCCTTTATGCGTACCGCTTTTGCGGTACGTGCGGAAGAGATAACTTTGAGTAGCCGCCCGAATTTCACACATTGACGCGGAATGCACCTCGCTTAAGCAAGAACAAAGACAAAGTTGAACCGGAGCCGCACCCGTCCGCTTGAACGCCCGAACGCGCGCTCATTAGGGTTCAGGGATGCCTGAGCGGCTCTTCGCGGATGACGACCCCTCATCCGACTCGCACAGACGCGTCAAGGGCGCCTTCTTCGCCGACTACACGGGCGAGTTCCCGATGCCGCGCGTCCTCAACGAGCCGTCGCCGGCCGACGACGAGCAGGAGCAGCCCCGTACACCTGCCGCGAAGACCTCAAAGGGACCCGCGCCGGCATGGCTCAGGACGGGACGGCCCGCCCTGCACGAGCTGATGCGCAACCGCCGGCAGGCCCTCATGGCCCTCGGCGGCGGCGCCGTCGCGATCGGCGGGCTCGGATCCGGCGCCGCCGCGATGCTCGGCCGCCCCGAGGACGCCGACGAGATGGTCCGGACCGGCCAGGGCGGCGGCAACGTCTCCCCGCGCGACGCCGGCTCGTTCTCCAACCGCGACTCCAGCTACACCAGCGGCCTCGGCGACCTCAACGACCTCGGCGCCGCCGGCACCGCCGACTCGGCCTCCGCGGCCGCGGTCGCCGCGATGCGCGCCACGCCCCGCTTCCCGACGCCGCTGAACCGCGACCCGGTGCTGCACCTGCTGCGGCGCTGCACGTTCGGGCCCACGCAGGCCGACGTCGCCGCGGTCAAGGAGCTCGGCATCGACGGCTGGCTCGACCAGCAGCTCGACCCCGAGAAGATCCCCGACCCGGTCGCCGACGCGGCGCTGAAGACCACGCCGACCGTCACGATGACCACCGCGGAGATCCGCGCGGCGGTCAAGGACGGCGACAACAAGGCGATGTACGAGCTGACCCGCGCCGTCATCGCCCGGCAGGTGTGGAGCACCCGGCAGCTGTTCGAGGTGATGGTCGACTTCTGGAACAACCACCTCAACATCACCAGCCCGTTCGACGGCGGCTGGGACACCCGGGTCCCCTACGACGTGAACGTCATCCGCAAGCACGCGCTGGGCAAGTTCTCCGACATGCTCATCGCGTCGGCGCGGGACCCGGCGATGATGCGCTACCTGGACAACACGTCCTCCGACAAGCGCAACGTCAACGAGAACTACGGCCGTGAGCTGCTCGAACTGCACACCGTCGGGATCGACGGCGGCTACAACGAGAAGGACGTCCGCAACTCCGCGTACCTGATGACGGGCCGCACCGCGACCCGCGAGGGCACCTTCAGGTATGAGCAGAACCGGCACTGGACCGGCGCGGTCAAGGTGCTGGGCTTCCAGCACGCGAACAAGTCGGCGAAGGACGGCCTGGCCGTCGGCGACGCCTACCTGCTGTACCTGGCCACGCACCCGTCGACGGCGAAGTACATCGCCCGCAAGCTCGCGGTCCGGTTCGTGTGCGACACGCCGCCGCAGTCCCTCGTCGACCGGCTCGCCACCGCGTACCAGCAGAGCGGCTCGGCGATCGCGCCGGTGCTCAAGGTGCTGTTCCGGTCCCTGGAGTTCTGGATCGCGGCCGGGCTGAAGACCCGCCGCCCCCTGGAGAACTTCGTCGCGACCGCCCGCGTCGTCGGCACCAAGCCCGGCACGGACACCGGCAAGGCCCTCGAAGACCTGTACAACTTCACCCGCAAGCTCGGCCAGGCGCCGCTGGGCTGGGAGCCGCCGGACGGCTACCCCGACGTCGCCAACGCGTGGAGCTCCGCCGCCGGCATGCTGGAGACGTGGAACTCGCACCGCGCGTTCCTGCAGCAGTCGTTCAAGGGCCTCAACAACCCGCGCGCCGACTCGCTCGTCACCCAGCCGGCCGCGACCCTGGCCACCTACCTGGACGTGCTGTGCAACCGGCTCATCTTCCAGCCGATGAAGCCCGCCGAGCGGGACGCGCTGATCAAGTTCCTCGGCGCGAAGCCCGACACCCGGGTCACCGACGCCAACCTCGGCGGCAAGCTGCCCAACCTGGCGCCGCTCGTCCTCGACTCCGTCTACCACGCGCTGCGGTGAGGTTTCCGTGACTGACCTTCCAGAAGGCGAGCGCCGCCCCACCTCACTGGAGGAGCTGCGCCGGCACGGCCCGAACCTGTGCGAGGCCGCGATCCGGGTGCAGGCCGACCAGGTCCAGGACGAGCTGGCCGCCGAGCGCGAGCGGTGGAGCAAGGGCTTCACCCGCCGCCGCCTCGTGCAGGGCGCCGGGTTCGTCGGCGTGGCCGCGCTCGGCGCGCAGCTGGTGACGAGCCGGGTCGCGTTCGCCGCGCCCGAGGACGCCAAGGGCACGCTCGTCGTCATCTTCCTGCGCGGCGGCATGGACGGGCTGTCCGTGGTCGCGCCCGGCGACGACCCCAACTACCGCTCGATGCGGCCCAACATCGCGATCCCCATGGCGGCGCTGCTGCCCGCCGGGCGCGGCTTCGGGCTCAACCCGGCGATGACCGCGCTGTACCCCTTCTGGCAGGCCGGCAAGATGGCCGCGGTGCACGCGGTCGCCTCCCCCGACGCCAGCCGCAGCCACTTCCAGGCGCAGGACGCCCTGGAGCGCGGCGCGGCGTCGGTCGCGGTGCGCACCGGCTGGCTCGACCGGGTCCTCGCCCAGATGGGCCCGGGCACCACGTTCCGCGCCGTCGCGCAGGGCAACGCGCTGCCGCGCTCCCTCGTCGGCGGCGAGCAGGCGATCGTCCTCAACGGCATCCGCGACTTCCGCATCGACAACGACGCCATGCGCAGCCAGACGATGGAGGCGCTGAAGACCCTCTACACGGGCCTCGACCACTCCCTGGCCGGCACCGCCGCCGGCACCATCCAGGCGATCAACACCGCGCAGAAGATCGCGAGCTCGCAGTACCGGCCGCTGGAAGGCGTCCAGTACCCCGGCGGCGGCCTGGCGGACCGGCTGAAGGACATCGCCCAGCTCATGAAGGGCGGCGTCGGCCTGCGCGTCGCGGCCCTCGACGTCGGCGGCTGGGACATGCACACCAACCTCGGCCGGGTCGACGGCGGCGACATGCGCAACTCGCTGACCAACCTGTCCGAGGCGATCGGCGCCTTCGCCACCGACCTCGGCCCGCTGCTGGACAACACGACCATCATCACGATGAGCGAGTTCGGCCGGCGCGTCCAGGAGAACGGCAACGTCGGCGTCGACCACGGCCACGGCAACGCGATGCTGCTGCTCGGCGGCGGCCTCAACGGCGGCAAGGTGCACGGCAACTGGCCCGGCCTCGCCCCCGGCGCCCTCGACCAGGGCGATGTCGCGGGAGCCAACGACTACCGCGACATCCTCGCCGAGATGCTCAAGAAGCGCTTCAACGTCCAGGACTCGGCGGCCATCTTCCCCAACCACCAGTTCAAGACACTGGGCGTCTTCAAAGGCTGAACCCTAGAGGCTGAAGACTGGCCCCGTGGTGGTCGACAGCGAGCAGGCGTTGCCGTACGTCTTCTTGTAGTCGACCCGCTTGCCCTTCCACCGGCCGACGGCCGTGACCGTCACCGGGTCGTACTGCATCGTGCACGCCATGCCGGTCGTGGCCTGCAGCCGGGCGAAGTCGCCGCCGACCTTGGCCAGCGCGGAGCACGCGTCCTTGGCCTGCTTGTGCGACCCGCCGGCGGGCCGGCACGTCAGCGACGCGCGGCGCTGCGCCGGCTTCGAGCTCTCGCCCTTGGCGACCGTCAGCACCAGCTTCGTCGGCCTGGCGGGCGCTGCCGTCGCCGCCGCGGCCGTCATCGTCTCCACGGTCGCGATCGCCGCCACCAGCATCGTGGCCGTCGCGACCAACCGTCCTGCACCCATTCCAACCCCCGTCGCACCTTGGTGGGGCGAGCTTACACACCTTTTTCCGGACATTTCGCATTTTGGCTAATGTACGACTGGCGCACGGCCATCTGGCCTCGCAAGCTCGGCTCCCCTCCCGCCTCCGTCCCCACCTGACCGCCGGCGGGACCAGTCACCCAGTCGAAGGCGCCCGGTCCGCGCCGCACGATCCCGGGCGGTGCCGGTAGCCCCGGGGGCCGCACCGTCCGGGATCATGAGGGCCCGGACGCCCGAGGCCACCGGCACCGCCCCAGGCACCGGGGCGGCTTCCTGGCGATCTGACAAATTGCGGCGCGCGATGCCCCCTGTTGATCGACGTCCCGGACTAGGGTGTGCTACCACCGACGCTCGGGAGGAGACTGCCGTGACCCTGGAGGCACAGGCACAGAAGCTCGTCGCCGGCCTGGTGCGGGTCGCCGTCATGGCGCCCACCGACACGCCCCCGCCCGAGCAGTCCCAGCTCCCCCCGCCGCACCGGCAGGTCCTGCTGCTGCTCGGCCGGCGGGACCGCGAGTTCCGCCTGTCCGACCTGGCCGCGGAGCTCGGCTCGTCGGTCGCGGCGACGATGGCGATCGTGTCGCCGCTCATCGCCGAGGGCCTGGTCGAGATGCGGCCGGCGCCGTCCTACGCCGCGCACGACATGCGGATCGCGGCGACCGACCGCGGCCTGGCGCTGACCCCCGCGCCGTCCAACTGGGCGGAGCACGCCCTCGGCAGCGTCGAGGACCTCGACGAGCACGCCCAGGCGCGGCTGCTGCGGATCGTCACGACCAGGATCACCGAGCTGCAGCGGGAGGGCCGCATCCCGGTGAGCCGGATGTGCCTGTCGTGCCGGTTCTTCGACGGCTACCGCCACCCCGGCACCGACGCGCCGCATCACTGCTGGTTCGTCGACGCCCCGTTCGGTTACCGAGAGCTACGGCTGCACTGCCCTGACCACATTCCGGGCGGAAGCTCACCACGGTCCGGGTGAACGACCCCCCTCACGCGCTGCACTCACCCCCGGGTGCTCATATGCTGTGCCTGATGAACGCGCGGGGTGAGTCATGTCAATGTCGGTGACCGTCAATGTGTTGATGGACGGGTCCACGGTGGTCTCCGTCCGGGGCGAGATCGACCACGGGACCGCGACGACACTCCGTCAGGACCTGGTGGCCGCCGCGACCCAGCGCCGGCCGAGCGTGCTGCGGGTCGACCTGGGGCTCGTCACGTTCCTCGACTCGGCCGCGGTCGGCGCGCTCGTGGGCGCACAGCGCGAGGCGGGCGTCGAGGGCGTCCGCCTGGTCATCCACCGCGCCAGCCCGTTCGTGATCCGCCAGTTGAAGGTGGCCGGCGTCCACGAGCTCCTCGGCGCGCCGCCCGAAGCCGACCCGGACCAGATCACCTTCTGAGCCGGGCGAAGGGCCGGCGCGCCGCGGGCCGGGCCCCCGCCCGAGGCCGCCGGGGCGCTACGAGCCCGCGCTGTCCGCCTGGACCGGGGCGGGGGCGACCTGGGCCGGCACGGTGTGGTCCCAGCGGTCGGGGGCGGGGCGCACGTCGTCGTGCGGGAAGACCCAGGCCCGGTATGCCCACAGCCGGAACAGCATCGCGAGGGCCGTGCCGAGCACCATGCCGAAGCCGAAGTCGGAGATCTCCTCGACCAGGGCGCTGACCGCCGGCTCCTGCAGCCCGAAGATGTACCTCGCAACGAACAACGGCGCCGCGTTGACCGCGACGCCGATGCCGTTGATGACCAGGTAGAGCGCCATCTCATGATGGCGGCGCCGGCCGCCCCGGGTCCGGAAGGACCATTCGCGGTTCAGGAAGTACGACACCACCGACGCGACCACGTTCGCGATCGTGAGCGCGGTGACCGGCTTGTGCTCCAGCACGGTCAACCGGAGCCCGTAGTTGACCAGCAGCGTGACCACGTAGCAGAACCCGCCGACGATCACGAACTTGACCGTCTCACGGTGCCGCCGCATCCGCTGCGCCACGGGGCCGGGGAGCCAGTTGAGGGTCCGGTCAGTGAGCCGCATCGGCCGGACTATACCCGGCGAACCTTGCGACACGCCCGTTGTCTGGCTCCGGTTCCCACCCCCGTCCGTCACCGCTCACCCGTGCACACCGACGCCCCCGGCGTGACCGCGGCGGCAGCGTCCACCGGCCCCACGACCACGCAATACGCGACCATCGGATCGACGCCCTTCACCACATACGACGTCGTGCCCGGCGGCACCTGCGCCAGCACCACCGCGGGCCCGCCGTCGCGTGAAAGCGCCACGACCGCCGTGCCCTCCAACCCCGTCCAGGTGACCGCGAGGGCCGTCCCGTCGTCCCGCAGCCGGAGGTCCCGCACCCTCGCCGGCCCGCCCTCTCCCTGCCCGGCCGCCGCCTCCTCCCCGGCCCGGGGAGCGGCCGTGCCGGTCGGTCCGGCCGGCGGCTTCGCGGTGGTCCGGTCCGGGGCGCCGCCCTGGCCCCACGGGATCGAGACCGCGGCGATGACCAGCGCGCCGGCCGCGACCGCGACCACCGCCTTCAACGGCACCACGACCCGCCGCTCCCCCGCGGCACGACCCCTGCCGCCGGGACCGGAAGCCTCGTGCGTCACGGCGGGTGCGTCCACGACCGCGGGAGGACGCACGACGCGCTCCAGCGCCACGACCTCGGGCACCACGGCCGGCTCCTGGACGCGCTGCTCCGCCGGGTCCGGCAGTGGGTCCGGCAGTGGCTCCGGCAGTGGCTCCGGATCATCGACGTCCTCCGCCGCGACGTCCACGGCGAAGGCCCGCGCATCAGCGGCCTCCGGGGCATCGCCGGCCACCGCCGCCTCCCGGAGCACGGGCGCGGGATGCAGCAGGGCGGCGGGCATCGGGGGCTCGACGGCGGCGAGCTCCCACTCCATCGCCTTCGTGAACGGATGGCGGTTGCCGAGCCGGGACCGCGCCGCCGCGTGCGCGACGGTGAACAGGCGGCGCGACGCGGGGACGTTGCCGTCGTCGCGGTGCAGGGCGGCGAGCTCGGCGGCGATCCGGATGGTGTCCAGGTCGTCGGCGCCGTACTCCCGGCGGTGCACGGCGTAGGCGGCGTTGAGCATGGCGAGGGCGAGCGGGCGCTGGCCGCGGTCGCGCTGCAGGAGCGCGAGGTTGACGCGGGCGAGACGGATGACCCGGGCCGCCTCCGCGCCGGTGACGGGGTCGGTCTCGTCGACGCCGCTGTCCAGGACGCGGTGGTAGAGCGCCTCGGCGGCGTCCCACTCGTCGTAGTCGTGCCGGACGGCGGCGAGCACGGCCCAGGCGTGCACCGTGGACACGTCCGACGGCCCGTAGGCCTGCTCGGCCTGCGTGGCGACGGCGTCCGCGAGGTCGTAGGCGGCGGCGAGGTCACCGAGCTCGCGCAGCGCCTCGGCGAGCAGCCGGCGGGCGGTGAGCCGGTCGCCGTCCGGCAGCCCGGGCTCGTCCAGCAGGGCCCGCGCGGCCTCCTGGGCGCCGTGCAGGTCCCAGGTGGCGACGAGCTCCTCGACGGCGGCGAGACGGGCGCCGAAGCCCCGCTTCGGCAGCGGGACGGGACCCGCGGTGGTATCGACGCTACTCACAGCCTTCCCTCCGCCCGAGAGCCTAGAGGGAACGGTGACGCAACGCCAGCCTTCGATCACGATGCGCGTAGATGGCGTCGGCTCCGGCAGCCTGCCACGTCGCTGCCGGAGCCGAGCCGTCCCGCGTTACCGCGTCGTAAGCCCGCGGGCGCCGCACACTGTGAACGTTCGGCCGCGCGGCCGGAGCCTTAAGAAGAAACAGGGTGCGGGCCCTGAGAATTCAGCCGAGCAGCCGGCGGTACAGGCGCAGATAGTCCTCGACCATCCTGTCGGCGGAGAAACGGCTCACCGCGTGCCCGCGGACCTGGTGGCGGTCGAGCTTGAGCGCGTCGTCGAGCACCTCCACCGCCTCGGCGGCGGACCCCGCGAGGTATCCGGTGACCCCCTGGTCCACCACCTCCGGCATCGAACCGAGCGGATACGCCACGACGGGCGTGCCGCACATCATCGCCTCGACGACCGACAGGCCGAACGGCTCCGCGAAGCCGATCGGGTGCAGCAGCGCGGCGGCGGCGCCGAGGACGTCGGCGCGGTCGGTGGGGCCGATGTTGCCGAGGTACACGATCTGCTCGCCGTCGATCTGGGGCAGGACCTCCTCGGCGTGGTACCGCTCGTCGTGGACGGGGCCGGCGATGAGCAGCCGCCGGCCGGCCGCACGGGCGATCCGGATCGCCTCGGCGGTGCCCTTGTCGGGGTGGATGCGGCCGAACGCGACGAGCGAGTCGCCCGGCGCGGCCCGGAACGGGAACTGCGCGACGTCGATGCCGTGGTAGATCGTGGCGGCGTAGTCGAGGCCGGGGCCGCGGTCGGCGTCGGAGATGGACACGAACGCCGAACGGGCCCGCTGGTACGCGGGGAGGATCGACGGCGAGCAGAAGCCGTGCACGGTCGTGACGAGCGGCGCCCGGCAGAACCCGCTCATCGCGAGGGGCAGCCAGTCCAGGTTGTTGTGCACGAGGTCGAACCCGGCGCTGCGTTCGAAACAGTGCGCCACGTGCAGCGCCTCCCAGATCCTCCCGTCGTAGGAGGTGTCCTCGTTGTACGGGCGCTCGACGACCCCGTCGAGTCGGGCGGCGGTGACCGAGTCGAGGCTGGCGAAGAGGGTGACGTCGACGCCGCGCGCGACGAGCCCCTCGGCGAGCAGGGAGACGACCTGTTCCCACGGCCCGTACGCGCGGGGCGGGGTCCGCCAGGCGATCGGTCCCAGCAGTGCGACCTTCATCCGCGCTCCCTACCCGTCATGTGGCACTCGAACCCGTCCATCTTCGCCCTGCTCAGTTACGCCACCCGGCTGCCGATAGGCAGGTCAGCCGAATCAGCGACAAGGAGACCGATGACCGCATGGCGCTGGTATGCGGGGCTGGGGCTCGGCGCGGTGGTCGTCGGCGCGTTCCTGCCGGTCATCCCGCGCCAGGCGCTGTACTCGCTGGTCGGCGCCTCGACCGTGGTCGCGGTGGTCGTCGGGGTGCGGCGCCACCGTCCGGCGCACCCGCGCGCGTGGTGGCTGTTCACCGCCGGCCTGGCCTGCTCGGTGCTGGGCGCGGTGGCGTGGGCGGTCGACTACACGCTGACCGGTGAGGTCGGCTTCCCGTCGGCGAAGGACGCGCTGTTCCTCGCCGCGTACCCGTTCCTCGGCGGCGGCCTGGTCAGCTGGGTGCGCCGCGACCCGCGCCGGCCGCGCTGGGAGCGGCTCATCGACTCCGGCATCGTCGCGTCCGGGGTGGCGGCGCTGAGCTGGACGTTCATCGTGCATCCGGTGCTGGCCGGCGCGCACTTCGACGTCCCGCACCGGATCAGTCATGTGCTGTACGCGGGGATCGACCTCCTGCTGGTCGTGGCGACGACCCGGATGGCCTTCACCAGCAGCGTGCGCAACGCCGCCCACCGGCTCGTGTGCGTGGCGGCGGCGACGCTCATCACCGGCGACATCGTGTACTACGTCGCGATCGCCTGGACCGGCGACCCGAAGGGCGACCGTGTCTCCGCGGCGCTGTACCTGTGCGCGTACGCGCTGATGGGCACCGGCGCGCTGCACCCGTCGATGGCGCAGGCCGCGGGCCGCCCGGAGCGCCCGCAGCAGGTGATCCCGCGGCGGCGGATCTACCTGTACTCCGTGCTGTCGCTGATCGGTCCGGTCACCGCGATCACGATGCTGCTGGTCGCGTCGCCGCTGCCGTCGCGGTCGTGGGCGGTCGTGCCCCTCGCCACGTCGATTGTCACGTCGGTGCTGCTCATCGCCCGGTTGAGCCAGCTCGTCCAGTTCGCGCACCGGCGGGTGGAGGAGCTCGACGCGCACGCGCTCGCCCTCGGCGCGGCGCTGCGCGAGCAGGAGGCGCTGCGGCAGCAGCTGACGCACCGGGCGCTGCACGACGCGCTCACCGGCCTCGGCAACCGCGCGCTGCTGCAGGAGCGCCTCGAGCACGCCCTGACCCGCACGAACGCGGCCCACGGCCTGCTGCTGCTGGACCTGGACGGCTTCAAGGACGTCAACGACTCGTTCGGCCACCCGGTCGGCGACGCGCTGCTGATGGAGGTCGCGGCGCGGCTGCTCGGCGAGGTCGACACCGCCGACACCCTGGTCCGGCTCGGCGGCGACGAGTTCGCCATCCTCCTGGAGGACGTGCCGGTGCTGCGGGTGAACGCGGTCGGTCAGGCGATCGTCGACGCCCTCGCCCAGCCGTACGGCATCGGCGGCCGGGAGCTGAACGTCACCACCAGCGTGGGGACCCTGCTGGTGCGCGCCCCGACGACACCCGCGGAGGCGCTGCAGCTCGCGGACCTCGCCCTGTACGCGGCGAAGGCGGCGGGCAAGAACCGGCTCGCCGCCTACGAGCCGCGGCTGGCCAGCGAACGGCACGAGCACATGCGCCTGTCGGCGGAGCTGCGGCGGGCCGTGGCGAACGACGAGTTCACGGTCAACTACCAGCCGGTGGTGGACCTGTCGACCGGCCGGGTCACCGCGGTCGAGGCGCTGCTGCGCTGGAGCCCCGACGGGCGGCCGGTGCCGCCGATGGAGTTCATCCCCATCGCCGAGCAGTACGGCCTGATCGTCCCGATCGGTGCATGGGTGTTGCGGCAGGCGTGCCGCGACGTCCGCTCCTGGCACGACAGGTTCGGCATCTCCGTCACCGTCAACGTGTCCGGCCGCCAGCTGCGCGAGCCGGACTTCGCGCGGACGGTCCTCTCGGCGCTGCGGGAAGCGGACCTGCCCGGCGGCGCGCTGATCCTGGAGATCACCGAGACGGTGCTGGTCGCGTCGTCGACGGAGAGCGACGACGTGACGGCGCTGCTGTCGGCGCTGCGCGAGGAGGGCGTGCGGGTCGCCGTCGACGACTTCGGCACCGGGTACTCGTCGCTGGCCTACCTGCGCCACCTGCCGGTCGACATCCTGAAGATCGACCGGGCGTTCACGCCGGAGGGTGGGATGGCGGAGGAGATGGCGTTCACGCGGGCGATCGTCGAGCTGGGCAACAGCCTGCGCCTGTCGGCGATCGCCGAGGCGGTCGAGACACCGGAGCAGGCGGACCGGCTGCGCGAGCTGGACTGCCCGCAGGCCCAGGGCTACCACTTCTCCCGGCCGCTGCCGGCCGACGCCCTCGACGAGGTCCTCACCGCGGGCGACGGCGTCCTGCACGGCGCCTCCGCCCCCGCCACGACCTGAGCCCGGCATCCGCACGGGGCTTGCGGGCCGCCGGGACGGAAGGAGGACCCGGGGTGGGCCCGGGTCCTCCTCAGGTGTGACTGGCGGTCTGCGGTTTACCAGTCCTTGATCCAGGTGACCTTGGTGTCGAGCCACTCGTTGAGGCGGGCGACCTGGTCGACGTCGGTGTCGAGCCAGCTGACCTGCCCGGTGATGGCGAGGATCGCGAAGACGACGGCGGTGCCGCTGAACAGCACGCCGAGGGTGCCGAGGCCGCGGCCGGCGACGTGGCGGCGGGCGCCGGCGATGATGCCGCCGAAGGACAGCAGCAGGCCGAGGGCGCCGAGCGGCAGCGCCCACACGGCGAGCAGGCCGGTGAGGGCGGCCGCGACCGCGACGACGCCGGCGATGAGGCCGAGCGTCGACAGCATGCTCGCGCGGGCCGGGCGGCCCGGCTCGGCGACGACCTCCGGGTCGGTGACGATCTCGCGGTCCGTGACGGGCTCGCGGTCGATGACCGGCTTCATGGTCGTCGTGTGCGACTCGCGGCGGTCGGCGATGCCGTCCCGGTCGGTGTCGGTGTCACCGGGGAGCGGGCCGACGGCGGGGATGCGGTGGGTGCGGTCCGAGGTCCGCAGCCGCTTCGACTCGACGCGGTCGTCGATGCCGTCATGGTCCAGGTCGACGGTGGGGCCGGCCTTCGGGTCGAGCGTACGGTCGGCGACCCCGTCGTGGTCGCGGTCGGCCTTGCCGTACAGGGTGCCGCCCTCGACGCGGTCGTCCACCCCGTCATGGTCGCGGTCGACCTTAGGGTCGACCTTGCGGTCGGCGGTGTCGCCGGCCTTCTGGTCGAGGGTGCGGTCGTCGACCCCGTCGTGGTCCCGGTCGACCTGGGCGTTGCGCCCGCCGAACAGCTGCCCGATGCGTGCCACGCGTGTTCACCTCCTGTGAAGCGCCCGGCCGCAGGCCCGGGGGGTGGGAGTGCGGCGGATCGGGCGGATGTCGATGCCGTACCCAGCGGCGTCTCACCTCAATCGGGTGTCGTTCGTTTGGTGGGGGTATGCCCGGGTATCGCCGGAGACATGGAGCCTGAACTCACCCATGACGAGATCGAAGCCCGCAGCCGGCTCGGCCGTTTCATCCCGATGGCGAGCCTGCCCGGCGACCGCGACGACCTCCTCGCCGGCGCCACGGACCTCAACGCGCCCGACGACGTCCTCAGCGCGCTGGAGCGGCTGCCGGAGGACGAGATGTTCGAGACGGTGAGCGAGATCTGGGCCGCGCTCGGCCATCGCAACGAGGACGCCCACCACTGACGGAGATCCAGCGGGCCGGGATACCGGTGTACGACCTTGCCGCGACGCACTACCGTCACGCTGCGTGGAGTGTTCCGTGCTGGGTCCGGTCGAGGTGGTGGCCGGCGGAAGGCCCGTCGACCTGGGCGGCTCCCGCCAGCAACTGATCGTGGCTGGGCTGCTGTTCCACTCCGGCCGGGTGGTCGCCGTGCCGGACCTGGTGGAGCTGGTGTGGGACGACGACCCGCCGGTGACCGCCCGCAACCAGCTGCAGACCGTGGTGTACCGCATCCGCCGCCTCCTCGGCGCCGACGGCGAGGCCCTGCGGACCGACCCGGCCGGCTACCGGATCACGCTGCCGGAGGACCGGCTCGACCTGTCCCGCTTCCGCGCGGCACTGCGCCGGGCCCGCACCGAACCGGACCCGGAGGTCGCCGCGCGGCTGTACCGCACCGCCCTCGACGAGTGGCGCGGCACCCCGTTCGCCGGGCTGCCCGGCTCGGTGATCGCCCGGTGGCGCAACTCGCTCATCGAGCTGCGCTGGGCCGCGACCGAGGAGTGGGCGGAGACCCTGCTGGTCCTGCGCCGGCCCCGCGAGGTGGTCGAGCACGCGGCGCCGCTCGTCGCCGGCAACCCGCTGCGCGAGCGCCTCGCCGGTGCCGTCATGACCGCCCTGCACCGCGACGGCCGCCAGGCCGAGGCGCTGCACCTCTACCGGCGCACCGTCGAGGCCCTGCGCGACGAGCTCGGCGTCGACCCCGGCCCGCGGCTGCGCGACCTGCACATGGAGGTGCTCCGCGGCACCGCGGAGACGTCGCCGCAGGGATCGGGGCCCAGCGCCCTGCCCCGGACGGTCGCCCGGCTGCGGGGGCGGGAGGAGGAGACCGCGCGGCTGCTGAGGGCGGCCCACGGCCCCCACCGCCTGATCGTCGTCGACGGGATGGCCGGCGTCGGGAAGTCCGCGTTCGCGGTGGCCGCCGCCGAGGCACTGCGGCCCGGGTATCCGGCCGCTCAGCTCTTCGTCGACCTTCAGGGGCACAGCGAGGGCGGCCCGGTGTCGCCGGTCGACGCCCTCGGCCTGCTCCTCGCCCAGCTCGGCGAGGCACCGCAGCGTATCCCCGGCGACCTGCCGGGCCGGCAGGGGCTATGGCGACGGGCCCTCGCCGGCCGCGGGTCCGTCGTGGTGCTGGACAACGCCGCCGGCGCCGAGCAGGTGCGGCCGCTGCTACCCCAGGCCGACGCGCCGTGCGTGGTGCTCGTGACCAGCCGGACCAGGATCGGGCCGGTCGATGACGCGTTCCTGCTGAAGCTGGAGCCCCTTCCTGTCGGTGCCGCGGTGGCGGTGCTGCGGGACGCGGTGGGTGAGCGGGTGGACGCCGAGCCGGAAGCGGCGGTCATGGTGGTCGAGCTGTGCGGGCGGCTGCCGTTGGCGGTGCGGCTGATCGCGCACCGGTTGCAGCACCGGCCGCGGTGGAGTCTGGCGGCGATGGTGGAGCGGTTACGGGCCGCGGATCCGCCACCGATCGCGGTGTCGGCGGAGGGCCACAGCGTGGCGGCGGCGTTCGACGTGTCGTATCGGCAGTTGAGCGGGGCCGAGCAGCGGTGCTTCCGGCTGCTCGGACTGCATCCGGCGGGTGAGTTCGAGGCGTGGCCGGCGGCCGCGCTGGCCGACGTGCCGGTCGGGCAGGCCCGGGAGCTGCTGGACCGGCTGGTGGAGGTGCACCTGCTGGAGGAGGACCAGCCCGGCCGGTACCGGCTGCACGACCTGCTGCGCGAGTTCGCCGCCACCCTGGTGATCGAGGAGGAACGGGCGGCCGCGACCACCCGGCTGCTCGACTACTACCTGCACACGGTCGCCGCCGTGAACCGTCCCCTGGAGCTGATCCAGGCGATCGCACCGGACGTGCGGCCGGACGCGTTCCAGCGGTCCTTCTCCGACGAGCACGAGCGCCTGCTCTGGTTGCGGGCGACGTGGCCCGCCGTCGTCGCCCTCGCCGATGAGGCGCACCGCACCGGCGCGCACCGGCACGCGGTCATGCTGCACCGGGTGCTGTGGCGGTTCGCCAACAACGAGGGGCGGGCCGAGATCGCCGAACGGCTCGGCCTGCAGGCCATCGCGTCCGCGTCCGCGCTCGGCGACGACGGGCTGATCGCGCTCGCCAGCAACTGGCACGCCGGCACGACGATGCGGCTGGGGCGCAGCACGGAGAGCATCAGGCACCTGGAGCGAGCCGCGGCGCACTACGCCACGGCCGGCATGCCGCAGGAGGTCAGCCGGGTCCAGGTCAACCTCGGCATCGTGTGCCGCGCCGCCGGATGGCTCGCCGAAGGCATGGAGCACCTGCGCACGTTCCGCGAGCTGAACAAGGAGCACGCCAGCACGCCGTTGGCCCTCTTCGAGACCGGCGCGACCGAGCTCCTGCTGGGGCGGCCCGCCCAGGCCCGCGTGACGTTGCGCGACGCGGCGCTGCACATGCACCGCATCGGCGCGACCATGCAGCTCGCCAACCTGTGCAACGAGTTCGCCGGGGCGCACCTCGCGCTCGGCCACCCACGGCTGGCGCTGCTGCTGTTCACCCGCGGCCATCGGATGAACCGGGAGGCCGGCAGCAGGGCCGGCGTCGTCGAGGCGCTGTGCGGGATGGGCCGCACGCACGCGGTGCTCGGCGACCCCGACGCGGCACTGCGCTGCCATCACGAGGCATCCGAGCAGGTCCGCGACCTGGCGCCGTTCTTCGAGGCCAGCGCCCGCAACGACCTCGGCACCACGCTGACCCTGCTCGGGCGGACCGGCGACGCGATCGCCGCGCACGAGCTGGCGCTGCGCCTCGCCGAGCTGACCGAACGACGCTACGAGCGGGCCCGCGCGCACGCCGGGATCGCCGACGCGCTGCGGCGCGAGGAGCGGGACGACACGGCCGAGCGGGCCGCGGCGCGGGCGTTGTTCGAGACGTGCGGCCTGGACGCCGCGGCGGTGGCGCGGGCCTCAGAGCCGGCGCAGCAGCTTGTGCTCCTCAACGACCGGCACTGACAGCGTCTTGTAGCCGACCTCGTCGAACAGGACCGTCATGTGCTCACCGGCGTACGACATGACGACGCCCTTGCCCCACTCGCCGTGGCGGACCTCGCTGTGGACCGGGAACGGCACGTCGGCCGTGGCGGCGAGCCCGGCCTGCGCGCTGCCGTCGTGGCAGTTGTCGCAGTGGCCGCAGGTGCCCTCGAGGTGCTCACCGAAGTACGCCAGCAGCGTCCGGCCGCGGCAAAGCTCCGTCTCGGCGAAGGTGCGCATCATGTCCAGGCGCGACCGCGACAGCGTCTGCTGCCGCTCGGCCTGCTCCTCCGCGAGCTCCGCCGCCTTCGCGGGGGTCGGCGCCCACCGGGGTGCCTTGACCTTGCTGCCGTGCAGGAGCTGCGCGCCGCCGACCTCCTCCAGGAGGCTCAGCAGCTGCCCGAGCTTGCGCGCGCCGAGGCCGGTGCGCTCCTCCAGCTCGTCGCGGGTGATCGCCTCGGGCGCGACGGAGCGCAGCAGCGCCGCGAGGGAGCTGACCTCCTCGCGGTCGACGGAGACGTTCGTGAAGAACTTCCGCAGCCCGGTGTCCTCGGTGCGGTGCAGCAGCAGCACCTGCGCCGGCTTCCCGTCGCGCCCGGCCCGGCCGATCTCCTGCAGGTAGGAGTCGGGCGAGTCCGGCAGCGCGATGTGGTTGACCCAGCGGATGTTGGGCTTGTCGATGCCCATGCCGAACGCGGTCGTCGCGACCATGATCTCGACCTCGTCGGCGAGGAACGCCTCGTGCGCGCGCTCGCGGTCGCCGGCGCTCATGCCGCCGTGGTACGCGACGGCCGGCATGCCCTCCTCGACGAGCCGCTCGGCGAGCTCCTCGGTGGCGCGGCGGGTCGGCGCGTAGATGATCCCGGGCGGCGTGGACTCCTTCAGCCGGGTGAGCAGCCGCCGGTAGCGGGTCTGCTCGTCGGGGCAGTGCACCGACTCCAGGAACAGGTTGGGCCGGTCGAGGCCGGTCACGACGATCTCCGGGTCGCGCATCCCGAGCCGCTCGACGATGTCCTCACGGACCGGCGGCGAGGCGGTCGCGGTGAGCGCGACGATCGGCGGGCGGCCCAGCTCGCGGATGAACTGCCCGAGCTGCAGGTAGTCGGGGCGGAAGTCGTGGCCCCACGCGGAGACGCAGTGCGCCTCGTCGACGGCGACGAGGCTCGGCTTCAGCGCCTTGATCTGGGCGACGCGGGCCGGGTCGGCGAACTGCTCCGGGGTCAGGAACACGAACTCGGCGTCGCCGGCGCGCAGCGCCTCCAGGGCCTCCTCGCGCTCGGCCTTGCCTTCGGCCGAGGACAGCCGCACGGCCTGCAGCGACGCCTGGTTGCGGGCGGTCAGCGACGCGATCTGGTCCTGCTGCAGCGCCAGCAGCGGCGAGATGACGATCGTCGGGCCGGGCAGCAGCGGCGCCGGCACCTGGTAGATGGCGGACTTCCCGGCGCCCGTCGGCAGCACCGCCAGGGCGTCGCGTCCCTCCATCAGGGCCTGCATGGCCTGCACCTGCTCGTCTCGCAGCCGGTCCCAGCCGAAGTGTTCCTTCGCGATGCGCCGCAGGTCGTCCGTCATCTCTGGATTCCTCTGGTAGGACGGGAGGTATGCCTATCGAAACACAGGGCGTCGTCGCCCTCGGCAAGGGACGGCCCGTCAGCCTCGAGACCGTCATCGTCCCCGACCCAGGCCCCGGCGAGGCGGTGGTGGAGGTGCAGGCGTGCGGGGTCTGCCACACCGACCTGCACTACCGCGAGGGCGGCATCGGCGACGACTTCCCCTACCTGCTCGGCCATGAGGCCGCCGGGATCGTCTCCGCCGTCGGCCCGGACGTCACCGATGTCGCGCCCGGCGACTTCGTCGTGCTCAACTGGCGGGCCGTCTGCGGGCAGTGCCGGGCGTGCCTGCGCGGGCGTCCCTGGTACTGCTTCAACACCCACAACGCGAAGCAGAAGATGACCCTCGCCGACGGCACCCCGCTGTCGCCGGCCCTCGGGATCGGCGCGTTCCTCAAGTACACCCTGGTCGCCGCCGGTCAGTGCACGAAGGTCGACCCCCGCGCGTCGGCGAGCGTCGCCGGGCTGCTCGGCTGCGGCGTGATGGCCGGCATCGGCGCCGCGATCAACACCGGCAACGTGGGCCGCGGCGACTCGGTCGCGGTGTTCGGCTGCGGCGGCGTCGGCGACGCGGCGATCGTCGGCGCGGTCCTCGCCGGCGCGCGCACGATCATCGGCATCGACGTGGACGTGCGCAAGCTCGCCTGGGCGCAGGAGTTCGGGGCGACGCACGTCATCAACTCGCGCGAGACCGACCCGGTCGAGGCGGTGCGGGCGCTGACCGGCGGGTTCGGCGCGGACGTCGTCATCGAGGCGGTGGGGTCGCCGCAGGTGTACGAGCAGGCCTTCAACGCCCGCGACCTGGCCGGCACGGTGGTGCTCGTCGGCGTGCCGCGGCCCGACATGCAGCTGACCCTGCCGTTCCTGGAGGTCTTCGGCCGGGGCGGCGCGCTGAAGTCCAGCTGGTACGGCGACTGCCTGCCGTCGCGGGACTTCCCGATGCTCGTCGACCTGTACCTGCAGGGACGGCTCCCCCTCGACAAGTTCGTCAGCGCCACCGGCGGCCTGTCGGACGTGGAGGCGGCGTTCCACGAGATGGAGGCGGGCACGGTCCTGCGGACGGTGATCGTGCTGTAACGCTCTTTTCGGGATGTACCGGTCGCGCCCTTGTTGCCGATAGGTTCCCGATATATCGTCGAACTATCAACGACAGTCGACAACAGGTCGGCGACCGTTCGACGATTGGAAACGATCATGCGATCACGACACGGAGCAATGCTCTTCGACGCGGGTGCCTGGCACCGTGGCTTCGGCGGCTTCATCCCGCCCTTCCCTCCCGGTGGCCCGGGCGGTCCGGGCGGGCGCGGCTGGGGCCACGGGCACGGCCGGGGCGCTGGACGCGGCGGCTGGGGCGGCAAGGGCACGGGCCGGGGCGGCCGCCCCAACGTGCGCCTCGCCGTCCTGGCGCTGCTGCACGAGCGCCCCATGCACGGCTACGAGATGATCCAGGAGCTGGAGAGCCGCACCGGCGGCATCTGGCGGCCGAGCCCCGGCTCGATCTACCCGACGCTCCAGCTGCTCGAGGACGAGGGCCTCATCACGGCCGAGGAGCAGGGCGGCCGCAAGCGCTTCGTCCTGACCGACACCGGCCGCCCCGAGGCCGAGGCCGCCGCACAGAACGCGCCGTGGCAGGAGTACGGCGACGAGAACGTCTCCCAGGCACAGGAGTTCCGCGACGCCGCGATCGGCATCATGGACGCCCTGCGGCAGGTCGGCTTCAACGGCACCGCCGAGCAGCGCACCCAGGCCCTCGAGGTCCTGACCGAGACGCGCCGCAAGCTGTACGCCATCCTCGCCGACTGATGCCGGCGCGCCGGACGACCCACCAGCGATCCACCCACCCGACCAGGCGGGTGGATCGCCGCATCTCCACCCGGGACCGCCGCGCCGTCTCCGCCCGGGGGCGCCACATCTCGGCTCGGGATCGCCATCTCTGAGCCGGGGATCGCCACGTCTCGTCTCAGCCCGGGTTCGCCGGGACCCGGCCGGGGGTCGCCAGGCCTCTGCCCGGGCGGCAGGACCGCCACATCTTCGCCCGGGGCCGCCGCATCTCGGCCCGGAACCGCCACGCCTCGGCTCGGGATCGCCATCTCTGAGCCGGGGATCGCCACGTCCCGTCTCAGCGCGGGTTCGCCGGGACCCGGCCGGGGGTCGCCAGGCCTCTGCCCGGGCGGCAGGACCGCCACATCTTCGCCCGGGGCCGCCGCATCTCGGCCCGGAGCCGCCACGCCTCGGCACGGGATCGCCATCTCTGAGCCGAGGATTGCCACGTCCCGTCTCAGCGCGGGTTCGCCGGGACCCGGCCGGGGGTCGCCACGCCTCTGCCCGGACGGCGGGACCGCCACGTCTTCGCCCTGGATGGCCACGTCTCGGCCCGGGCGGCAACGGAAGCCTCCTGGGTCTGCGCGGCAGGCGACACGAGGCGGCTGCGCGGCGGGCAGGTGACACGAGGCCGCATCGAGCCCGCGGGAGCTGACGGCGACCACGTCATCCCCTGGACTCGCGAGGGCCGTGCGTCATCCATCCCCGGGGCTCGCGGGGGCGCACGTCATCCCTGAAGCCTGCGGGAGTCGGCGGTGGGCGTGGCATCTCTTGCGGTGGATCAGGTGAGCAGCTCGGGTGCTGCCGGGCCGTTCACAAGCACGATACCCCCGCCGGAGAAATCGATCTTCCGCCGGAACAGTCGACCCGAGGCGGCGTGACCCTCCGTAGTCTACGCTGCCCCGCGCGCCCGGCACGGTGGCCGGGCGGGGTCAGACGGCGGCCGGTTCGCGCTTCTCGGCAGGTTCTTCGGAGATCTTTTTGCGGGTGGCGAGAAACGAGCCGGCGAGAATCAGCACGAAGGCGCCGACGGTCAGTGGGGTGATCTTCTCGTGCAGGACGGCGGCGCCGAGGATGACGGCGACGGCGGGGTTGACGAAGGTGATGACCGTGGCGCGGACGCCGCCGACCTCGGCGACGAGGGCGAAGAACAGCACGAACGCGAGCGCGGTGCACACGACGGCCAGGGTGACGGCGGCGAGGGCGGGGCGGAGGGTCACCGTGCGGGCCAGGGACGGCAGGCCGGGGGCGACGAACGGGGCGAAGAGCAGTGCGCCGGCGGCCAGGGACACGGCGGACACGCCGTAGCGGGGCACGTCGGAGAGCCAGCGTTCGATGATCAGCGGGCCGGACGCGTAGCAGATCACGACGCCGAGGAGCTCCAGGAGCGGGACGGGGCCGCCGGTGGTGCCGTGGAAGCCGACCAGCAGGCCGACGCCGGCGAGGCCGGTGACCAGGCCCGCGATGCGGGTGCCGGAGAGGCGTTCGCGGGCGATGAGGGCGGCGGCCAGGGGTACACCGGCGATGACGAGACCGGTGAAGGCGCTGTCGACCTCCTGTTCGGCGTGGGACAGCAGCAGCCAGGGGATGCCGACCTCGACGACCGTGTAGGCGAGCAGCGGCAGCCACGGGCGCAGTGAGGCCCGGACCTCCTTGCGGTACAGGGCGATCGGCAGCAGCAGGAGCGCGCCGAGGGCGGTGCGGACGAAGACCAGCTCGGCGGGGCCGATGTCGCGGACCGCGACCTTGATCAGCAGGTACGGGACGCCCCACACGACGGACATGGCGATGAAGAGCAACCAGCCACGACGACTCATGCCGACAGCATCACGCGACGGTGCGCACGGGGTCTTGAACGGAGTTGCGGAACGCGGCCGGGGTGACGCCCGTCACGCGCTTGAACCACCGGGTGAGGTGGGCCTGGTCGGCGAAGCCGACGGCGCCGGCGACCTCGGCGGGGGTGTGGCCGGCGGCGAGGAGGTGGCGGGCGCGGCAGACGCGTTCGAGGACGAGCCAGGCGTGCGGCGGGAAGCCGGTCGCGGCGCGGAAGACGCGCAGCATGTGGAACGGGGACAGTTCGACGCCGTCGGCGAGCTCGCGGAGGTTGGGGGCGCTGCGGAGGTCCGCCATGAGCCGGTCGCGGATCTCGGTGACCTTCCGTCCCGCCGCGGCGTCCTGGGCGGGCAGGGCCGGCATGCCGGAGGGGGCGTGCGAGCCGTGCCGGCGGACCACCGAGGCGAGCGCCCAGGTGAGCTTCGAGTGGGCGGCGAAGGTGTCGGTACCGGAGGTCAGCGCCTCGTGGGCCGAGCGGATCAGGTGCACGGTGTGCGGGTCGTGGACCACCGCGTCGGCGAAGTGTGCCGGCGCCGCGAAGCCCTCGAAGAGCAGGTCGGCGGGCGGGTAGAAGACGCGGTAGGCCCAGCCGGAAGGGTCGGCGGCCTGGCCGTCGTGCGGCTCGCCGGGCTCCAGGATCGCCAGGCTGCCGACGCCCGCCCGGTGCAACGCGCCCCGGTAGTGGAACTGTTCGGCGCCGCAGACCACGACGCCGATGGCGAAGGTCGAGTGGCTGTGCCGGGTGAACGCGTGCCGCCGGTAGTCGGCGGTGAGCAGATCGACCTGGAACCGGCCGTCGTCCACCCGGGTCCAGCGAGCCGAGTCGGTCATGCGAAAGCCGAAAAAGCCGCGAAAGCCCAGAAAGCCGAGATGGCCGAGAAAGGCGGGGAGGTCATGCGGTCACCGTATAGCCGAACGGCAGCTCCAACCGGTGCCGTTCGAGCAGGTCCGCGTCGGCGAGCAGCTCCCGGGTCGGGCCGTCGGCGGCGATCCGGCCGTCGTCGAGGATGACGGAGCGTGGGCAGAGCTCCAGGGCGTACGGCAGGTCGTGGGTCACCATCAGCAGCGTGACCGGCAGCGACCGGAGGATGGCGGCGAGCTCCCGGCGCGACGCGGGGTCGAGGTTGGACGACGGCTCGTCGAGCACGAGGATCTCCGGCCGCATCGCGAGGACGGTGGCGACGGCGACCCGGCGGCGCTGCCCGAAGGACAGGTGGTGCGGGGCGCGGTCGCGGGCAAAGGCCATCCCGACCGCGTCGAGGGCCTCGTCGACGCGCGCGGCCAGCTCGGCGCCGCGCAGGCCGAGGTTGGCCGGGCCGAAGGCGACGTCCTCGGCGACGGTCGGCATGAAGAGCTGGTCGTCGGGGTCCTGGAAGACGATCCCGACGCGGCGGCGGACCTCCTTCAGCCCGGCCCGGTCGCGCGGCTCGACGGCCAGGCCGCCGACCTCGACGCCGCCGGCGGTCGCCGTGTGGATGCCGTTGAGGTGCAGCACGAACGTGGTCTTGCCGGCGCCGTTGGGGCCCAGCAGGGCGACCCGCTCCCCCTGCGGGACGGTGAGGTCGACGCCGCGCAGCGCCACGTGCCCGTCGGGGTATGCGAAGTGCAGGCCGGTCACCCGCAGGGATGGCGTCACCCGAGCAACGCTACCGTCGCGATCGCGCCGGCGACGACGGGCACCGTGGCGGCCGCCGCCCACTGCCGGGCGGTCGCGCCGCCGCCGGCGAGCGCCAGTGGGATGCGCCCCTCGTAGCCACGGGAGATCATCGCCAGGTAGACGCGTTCGCCGCGCTCGAAGGCGCGCAGGAACAGCGCGCCGATGCCGGTGGCGAAGCCCTTGATCTGCCACAGGAAGCGCGGGTCGTAGCCGCGGGAGCGCTGCGCGACCCGCATCCGGCGGCCCTCGCCGGCCAGGACGTCGAGGTAGCGCAGCATGAACGTGGCGATGACGGTGATCATCGCCGGGCAGCGCAGCCGGTCGAGGCCGAGCAGCAGGTCGCGTGGGGTGGTGGTGCCGGCGAGCAGCAGCGACGAGAGCACGCCGAGGGTGCCCTTGGCGATGATGTTCCACATGCCGTAGACCCCGTCGACGGACAGGCTCATGCCGAGCCAGTGCACCCGCTCGCCGTGGCCGAGGAACGGCAGCGCGAACGCGAACAGGATGAACGGCAGCTCGATGAGGGAGCGCAGGGCGAGCCAGCGCAGGCCGATCCGGGCGGTGAGCGCGACGGCCACGATGACGGCGAGGTAGCCGCCGAACGCCCACAGCGCCTCACGCGGCGTGGCGACGACGGCGACGGTGAACAGGACGCTGGCGGCGATCTTCACCTCGGGCGCCAGGTCGTGTACTGGCGAGCGCCGGTCCACGAACAGCGCGTGGCTGTGCCCAGCCCCCATGTCAGCCCGCCTGATGCGAGGAGCGCGAGGAACGACCGGCGCGCAGCAGCCAGAAGACGCCGCCGCCGATCGCGAACGTGGCGACGACCCCGATCACCCCGGACAGGCCGGTGGAGAGGAAGTCGTTGCCGATGCCGCGCAGCCCGTACCCGGCGAGGGGGCTGTCCTTGGTGGCGTTGTCCGTCTCCGACTGCGCCATGCAGGTGCCGCCGGTGATGTGGTCGTCGGCGTCGAAGGTGCAGCCCTCCCGGGCGACGGAGTCGAGGCCGTCGGGGTGGCCGGAGGCGTAGTTGCTGACCACGCCGGCGAGCAGCAGCGCGGCGATCAGGCCGCTGAGGATGAACCAGGTCGACTTCCTCATACCGTCACCGCCTCGCTGACGACGGGGCGCCGGCGGTTGCGGACCGCGTAGACGAGGTCGGGGCGGACCTTCGCCACGTAGGTGACGGTGAGCGCGGTGATGACGCCCTCGCCGAGCCCGATCAGCAGGTGCGTGCCGGCCATGGCGGCGGCGATCGCGCCGAGGGACTTCCCGATGTCGGTGGCGCCGCCGAGGGCGTACTGCAGGACGAAGCCCTGCGCGGCGACCGTCACCGACACGACGCAGGCGATCACGGCGGTCGCGGTCAGTGTCCAGGTGCGCCGGGGCAGCACCCGCAGCAGGGTGGCGACGACCAGGTAGCCGGCGGCGGTGCCGAGCAGCGCCATGTTGGTGATGTTGAGCCCGAGGGCGGTGACGCCGCCGTCGCTGAAGATCAGTGCCTGCACGACGAGGACGATCGTGACGCAGATCGCGCCGAGGTAGGGCCCGACGAGGATCGCGGCGAGGGTGCCGCCGAGCAGGTGGCCGCTGACCCCGGGCAGCACCTGGAAGTTGAGCATCTGCACGGCGAAGATGAACGCCGCGACCAGGCCCGCCATGGGCACGAGCCGGTCGTCGAGCTCGCGCCGGCCCTGGATGAAGCACAGGGCGAGCCCGGCGAGGGCGACACCGGCGAACAGCACCGCGATCTGGTTGTCGATGATCCCGTTGGAGATGTGCATGGCTACCGCAGGCATGCCATGCAGCCTATTGCCGACGCCACGTTGTTGCCAAGAGTTTGCAACAACGCCCGCGCGAACCTCAGGCGAGGATCCTGGTGTTCCTGGTCGTCGGGGTGGCGTCCACCAGGTGAACGCGGTTCCGGCCGTTGTGTTTCGCGTGGTAGAGGGCCTCGTCGGCGCGCCCGAGGACCTCGTCCGCGGCCTCCACGCCGTCCCACCGGACCAGCCCGGCGGAGAACGACTGGCCGTGCGGGGTGACCTCGCGCAGCCGGTCCAGGATCCGTGCCGCCTCCGGCGGGGGCGGCGCCGACGAGGAGCACGCCGAACTCCTCGCCGCCGTAGCGGGCCAGGGTGTCGCCGGGGCGCAGCAGCGACCGCCACGCGGCCGACGCCTCCTTCAGCAGCCGGTCGCCGGCCTGGTGGCCGAAGGTGTCGTTGAAGCGCTTGAAGTGGTCGAGGTCCAGCAGCGCCACGCAGACATCGGCGCCGCTGCGGCGGGCCTTCGTCATCTCCCGCTGCAGCTCCAGGTCCCAGGCGCGGCGGTTGGGCACCCCGGTCAGGCCGTCGTTGTGCGCCGGATGCCGGCCAGGATCGCCAGCGTGCAGGACGCGGACAGGGCCGGGTAGAGCAGGCCGCGCTCGATGCCACCGGCCGGCAGCAGGTAGTACGCGACGATGACGAGCGCCCCGCACACGGTCCAGACCTGCCAGGGTGCGGGGCGTCCGATCGTTGCCATGCCCACCTGGTTCGTCAGGCGGCGGGTGTACGTGAAGCGCCGGCGGGTGCAGGTGCGGCGCCGACAGGTGTTACCAGGTCACCGGTAGCGTCTCGACGCTGCGCACGATCATGCCCTGCTTGAAGCGCAGCTCCTCGTCGGGCACGGCCACCCGGACCGCGGGCATCCGCGTGAACAGTCCGCGCAGCGCCTCCTGCAGCTCCATGCGGGCCAGCTGCGCGCCGAGGCAGTGGTGCACGCCCGCGCCGAACGACAGGTGCGACAGCTCCGCGCGGGTCACGTCGAGGCCGTCGGGCTCGTCGTACACCTCGGGATCCCGGTTCGCGACGGCGAGCGCGGGCAGCACGACCGCCCCCTTCGGGATCGTCACGCCGCCGAGCTCGACGTCCTCGGTGGCGACGCGGGGCAGCGAGGTGGCGGCGTCGCCGAGCTGGACGAAGCGCATCAGCTCCTCCACCGCGCCCGGGATCAGCGACGGGTCGGCGCGCAGCCGGGCGTCCTGCTCGGGGTGGTGCCGCAGGGTCAGCAGGATCATCGTGATCTGGTTGGCGGTCGTCTCGTGCCCGCCGATGAGGATGCCGAGGCTGAGCCGGACCAGCTCCTCCTCGGAGAGCTTGTCCTGCTCGTCGCGGGCCGCGATCAGCGCCGTCATCAGGTCGTCCTGCGGGCTGGCCCGCTTGAGCGCGATCAGGCCGGCGAAGTACTCCCCCATCGCCCGCAGCGCGGCGCCCATGACCCGCGGGTCGGAGCCGGGCCCGCCGAGCAGCGTGTCGGACCAGCCGTGGAACTTCGCCCGGTCGCCGGCGGGCACGCCGAGCATCTCGCAGATCACCCGGACCGGCAGCGCGAGGGAGAAGTGCTCGACCAGGTCGGCGGGCTGCGGCAGCTCCAGCATGGCGTCGATGAGCTCGTCGACGATCCCGGCGGCGCCGGGCCGCAGCTGCTCGACCCGGCGGGCGGTGAACGCGCGGGCGACGAGCTTGCGCAGCCGGGTGTGCTCCGGCGGGTCCATGCCGGCGATCGAGCCGGTGGCGAGCGCGCCGAGCCCGAAGTCGGCGGCGGCGGTGGTGGAGGCCGCCGCCTGGGCGCGGCTGAACCGCGGGTCGACGAGGACGGTGCGCACGTCGGCGTAGCGGGTCACCACGTAGGCGACCCCGCCGTCGGGGGTGTCGATCCGCGCCACGCCGCCGAGGTCCTCGTCGCGCTGGACCTCGGACAGGGCCGGCAGCGGCGCGTACAGCGTGGGCGCGTCGGGCAGCGGGAAGGGCAGTGTCGTCATGGCAGCTCCCTGCTCCGGAGGGTGACTGCCCGACAACCTATCGAAGTACGGAAATTCCTGCCGCCCCTTGGGTGTCCCCCTCGTCGCCTTCCGTGACGGCGCCCAGCGTGCCGTTCTCCAGGTGCACGAGGTGCCCGGTGACCGCCCTGGCGTGCTCGGGCTGCTGCTCGACCAGCAGGACGGTGAGCCCGGTGCGGGTCAGCTCGGCGACGACGGACCGGACCCGCGCGGCGAGGTCGACGGCGAGCCCCTCGCACGGCTCGTCGAGCAGCAGCAGCCGCGGCTGGGTCAGCAGCGCCCGGGCGATCGCGAGCATCTGCGCCTCGCCGCCGGAGAGCTGGTTGCCCTTGTGGGTGAGTCGCTCACCGAGCCGCGGCAGCAGGTCCAGGACGCGCTGCCGGGTCCACTCCCCCTTGCGGCGCGACAGCGTCAGGTGCTCGGCGACGGTGAGGCTGGCGAAGACCCGGCGCCCCTGCGGCACCAGCGCGACACCCGCCCTGGCGATCGCGTGCGCCGGTCGCCGGGCCAGCTCGGTGCCGCCCAGCTGGACGCTGCCGGAGCGGGCCTTGACCAGGCCGGCGATGGTGTGCACGAGGGTGGTCTTGCCGGCGCCGTTCATCCCGAGCACCGCCAGGGCCGTGCCCTCCGGCACGGTCAGGTCGACGCCGTGCAGGACGGTGCCGCCGCCGTACCCGGCGTGCAGCCCCTCGATGGTCAGCGTCATGGGGCCACTCCGGCGTAGGCGGCCGCCACCTCGGGTGAGGAGCGGGTCTCCGGGACGGTGCCGGTGTGCACGTGACGGCCGGAGTGCAGCACCGTGATCCGGTCGGCGAAGCCGTAGACCAGGTCGAGGTGGTGCTCGACCAGCAGGATCGCGACGGTGAGCGGCAGCGACGCCAGCAGCGACGCGAGGACCTCGACCTCCGGCGGGGCGAGACCCGCGGCGGGCTCGTCGAGCAGCAGCAGGCGCGGCTCCCCCGCCAAGGCCATCGCCAGCTCCAGCTGCCGGCGCTGCCCGTGCGACAGCGCGCCCGCGAGGGTCTGGTCCACGCCGGTCAGCCCGACGCCGGCGAGCAGGTCCCGGGCGTGCTCGTGGGCCCTGGCGCGGCGGCCGGCGCGCAGCCGTCCCCACGGCCGGCGGGCGGCGACGAGCACGTTGTCCAGCACCGGCAGGCTCGACCAGACGGCCGGGTGCTGGTGGGTCCGGCCGACGCCGAGCCGGGCCCGGCGGGCCGGGCCGAGGCGGGTGACGTCGTGGCCGTCGAGGCGGATGCGGCCCGCCGTCGGCCGCAGCGACCCGGCGACCAGGTTGAGCAGCGTGGACTTGCCGGCGCCGTTCGGGCCGATCAGCCCGACCCGGTCGCCGGGCGCCATCCGCAGGTCGACACCGTCCAGGGCGGCGAGGTCACCGTACCGGCGACCGAGCCCCTCCACCTCGAGCACGTCAGTCATGCGCCGACCGCTTCCCCAGCAACCCCCGTGGCAGGAGGTACACGCAGATGATGAACAGCCCGCCCAGCACCAGCGGCGCGTGGCCGGGCAGCGGCCCGGAGACCCAGTCGCGGGCGGCGACCACCAGGCCCGCGCCGAGCAACGCGCCGACGAGCGAGGTGGCGCCGCCGATGACGACCGCGAGCAGGACGAGCGCGGAGACGTCGAAGCCGCCGTCGCCGGGCGAGACGTAGCGCTCGACGGTGACCAGCAGCGCGCCCGCCGAGCCGGCGAGGGCACCGGCGACCACGTAGGCGACGGTGAGGTACCCGGCGACGGGGTGCCCGCTGGCCCGCATCCGCTGCTCGCCGTCGCGGGCGGCCCGCAGCATCGCGCCGGCCGGCGAGCGCAGCACCAGCAGCACCGCGCCGACCAGCACCGCCACGACGGTGAGGACGTAGAGGTACGTGGCCCGGTCGGTGGTGAGCGTGACCAGCCCCGGCAGCGGGGCCGGGGAAGCGAACGCGAGCATGCCGTCGGTGCCGTTCGTGACCGACTTCCACCGTCCGGCGATGGTCGAGGTGAGCTCGCCGAGCGCCAGGGTGATCATGAGCACGACGACGCCCCGCGCGTAGACCACCAGCGGCGCGGTGACCAGCGCGAACAGCGCCCCGGCCGCGGCCGCGGCGAGCAGCTGCACGACGCCGATCGCCACGTCGTGCCGGACCAGGGTCGCGGCGGTGTAGGCCCCGACGAGGTACGGCGCGGTCTGCCCGAGCGTCGGCAGGCCCGCGACGCCGGTGAGCAGCGCGACGCTGACGGCGAGCAGCCCGATGACGAGGATCCGGGTGAGGGTCTTGGTGGCGTAGTCGTCGAGGACCCACGCGAGGGGCAGCAGCACGGCGATCAGCGCCGGGAACCCCAGCGGCGCGAGGCGCCGCAGCGGGGCCGGCAGCGCGGGGCGCTTGAGCGCGGTCATGCGGCGCTCCTCCCGGCCGACAGCAGGCCACGGGCCCGCGCGGACAGCACGACGGCCATCGCGCCGAAGAGCAGGAACGGGGCGTAGTCCCGGGTCGTCTCCGAGGTCACCCCGATGGTCTGGATCTCGCCGACCGCGATCGCGGCGACGAACGCGCCGCCGATCGAGCCCATGCCGCCGAGCACCACCACGACCAGGGACAGCATGAGGACCAGGTCCGCGGTGCGCGGCCCGGGGCCGATGATCGGGGCGCCGAGCGCGCCGGCGAGCCCGGCGAGGGCACCGCCCGCGGCGAGGATGCCGGTGCGCACCATGAACGGGTTGACGCCGAGCGTGGCGACCATGTCACGGTCGTCCACGGTGGCGCGGACCAGGCTGCCGAGACGGGTGCGGGCGACGACGACGTAGAGCGCCACCGCGATGAGCGCGGCGACGCCGATGAAGGCGAGCCGGTAGCCGGGGTACGAGTGCCCGGCGATGGTCACCGCCCGGTCGAGGCTCGCGGGGATCCGCACCGGCAGCTCGTCGGGGCCGAACACCCCGACGAGCAGGTCGCCGGCGACGAGCGCGACGCCGAACGTGAGCAGCGCCTGCGCCAGGTGGCCCCGCCCGGCGAGCGGCACGAGCAGCGCCGACAGGACGGCGCCGCCGGCCGCCGCGGCCACGGCGCCGACGAGCACCGCGGCCGCGAGCGAGGCCCACGACCCGTCGCTGACCTTCGCCGCCGCGTAGGCGCCGAAGGCGAACAGCGTGCCGTGCGCCAGGTTGAGCACGTCACCGACGCCGAAGGCGAGGGTGAGCCCGGCGGCGACGACGAAGAGCAGCAGGCCGTAGGCCACGCCGTCGACCGCCGGGATCAGGTACGCGTCCAACTCGGTCAGGCACCGACCGTCGCGAGGTCCTGCACCATGACGTTGGCGAGGGCCCGGCCGTCGTTGCGGACCTGCCGCAGGTACCACTTCTGGATCGGCGAGTGGTTCTTCGGGCCGAACTGCCAGTTGCCACGCGGCGACGCGATCTGGCCGAGCTTGGCCACGGCGGCGTTGATCGACTCGGGGGTCGGGTTGTCGCCGGCCGCGGCGATCGCGCGGTCCAGGACGGCGGCCGCGTCGTAGGACGCCATCGCGTACTCGGTCGGGGTCGCGTCCGGGTGCTTCTGCTTCCAGGCGGCGACGAACTTGCGGTTCTCCTCGTTGTCGAGGTCCGGCGAGTAGTTGCAGACGTTGAGGATGTTCCGCGCCGCGTCGCCCTGCGCCTGCAGCACCGAGCCCTCGGTGAGGAAGCCCGCGGCGTACAGCGGGATGTCCTTCGCGTCGGACTGCGCGTACTGCTTCACGAAGTCGATCGCGGCCTTACCGGCGTAGAACGTGTAGACGGCCTTGGCGCCGCTCTGCTTGATCTGCGACAGGTACGGCAGGAAGTTCGTGGTCGCCGGGAACGGCGTCCACGTCGCCTTGCCGTTGACCAGCTGGCCGCCGATCTTCGTGAACTCGGTGGTGAAGCCGCCGACCTGGTCGAAGCCGCCCTGGTACTCCGGCCCGATCGCGAAGACCGGCCCGTTGACCTTGTCCTTGATGTGCTGCGCGATGGCCTGGCCCGCGTCGGTGGACATGAAGCTGGTCGTCCACACGCCGCTGAGGTCCTTGAGCTCCGGCCGGCCGTTGGAGCCGATCAGCGGGATCTTCGCCTCGGCGAGCAGCGGCGCGACGGCCGCGACCGAGCCACCGCCGACGATGCCGGTCAGCGCGACGACCTTCTCGTCCTTGATGAGCTTCGTCGCGGCGGGCACCGCGGTCGGGGCGCCGTCGCCCTCGTCGGCGATCTTCAGGTCGATCGGGTGGCCGCCGAGCTTGTTGTCGTGCATCGACAGGTACAGCTCGAAGCCGCTCTTCAGGTCGGTGCCGACCGCCTGGTAGGTGCCCGTGAGGGAACCGAGGAAGCCGATCTTCAGGGTGGAGGCGGCGGCGCCGCTGTTGGACTTGGTGTCAGCGTCGCCGTCGGCGCAGCCGGCGGCTGCGACCAGCAGACCGGCGGCGAGCACCGCACTGACCAGCGATCGTCGTTGCATGGTTCTCCTATGTGTTCTGCGTTCGCGGTTGGTTCGCGGAGGGGTTCGCGGTGGGGTCGCGGACGTTCGTTCTGTGACGCGGTTCTGGTCGGTGGCACGGTTCTTGGCGTCGGCGCGGTCATCGGCGCCGGCGCGGTCGGGGTCAGCGGCGGGCGGCGGTGCGCTGCGCCAGGGCGTGCTCGGTGACGGCGACCAGGATCTCCTTGGCCGACGCGCGGGAGCGGACATCGGCGTTGATCATGGGCACGCCCGGGCTGACCGCGAGGGCGTCGCGGACGTCCTCGAGGTGGTAGCGGGCGGCGCCCTCGAAGTGGTTCACCGCGATGACGTACGGCAGCCGCCGGTTGTCGAAGAAGTCGATGGCGCCGAAGCAGTCGGCGAGACGCCGCGTGTCGGCGATGACCACGGCCCCGATCGCGCCGCGGCACAGCTCGTCCCACATGAACCAGAACCGCTTCTGCCCGGGCGTGCCGAACAGGTAGAGCACGAGGTCCTGGTACAGCGTGATCCGGCCGAAATCCATGGCGACGGTGGTGCTGCCCTTGTTTGGCACGAGCGTCGAGTCGTCGTGAGCGAGGCTGGCCGCGGTCATCACCGCCTCGGTCGTCACCGGCGGGATCTCCGAGATGGCCCCGACGAGGGTCGTCTTACCGGCGCCGAACCCGCCCGCAATGATGATCTTGACAGCGGTCGGCCGCCCGCGTCCCGGAGCGGTCATGCCGTCACCTCCGCTGCGCTCCGGCGCCGGCCTGACCGAAGACTGCGATCCCGATGCCCGGCCACTCCGCTGCGCTCCGGGCCGGTCATGCCGGCGCCCCGCGGACCGTCGGGGCCAGCGCGTCACCGATCCGGTTGGCCAGTTCGGTCATCTCGTAGGACACCTTGCCGACGTCGGCGTTCGGCGAGGCGAGCACCAGCAGCGACGCGCCGTCGGTGAACGCCATGGTGAACATGAAGCCGCCGTCGAGCTGGGTCACGTTGGAGATGACGCTGCCCGCCTCGAAGAACCGCGCCGCGCCGGCGAGCAGCGCGACGAGACCACTGCCGGTGGCCGCCAGCTGGTCGGCCCGGTCGCGCGGCAGCGCGCGGGTGTGGGCCAGGACCAGCCCGTCGGTGGAGATCGCCAGCGCGTGGCTGACATCGGGGGTGCGGGTCGCAAAGTTGTCCAGCAGCCAACCGAGATTACTCGGGTCGGTCACAGAAATGGTCCTCTCTTGCTGTTCTTGGTGCGTCAGGGAGCCCATGTGGATCAGGAGCCGCCGCCCGGCCGGCGGCCGGCCACACCGCGGGCGTAGGCGGACATCGCGGCGGCGACCTTGCTGGGGTCCCGGCGCGGTGCGGTGGAGCGTTCCCCCTGCGCCGGCGCGGCCGCGCCGGGCACCAGATGTCGCTGCGGCGCGCGGACCGGCAGGCCGGACGCGGTGACGCTGCTGACCTCGGGCGTGGCCGCCTGCTGGGCGGCACGCCAGCCGACGTCGGCGCTGGACTCCCAGTTCGTGGGCTCCTCGGGCGCGCTGTACACGCCCGTGTCGGCGAGCTCGACGGGTGTCTCGGTGCGGAACCAGCCGTTGACCGACTGGAAGATCGGCAGCTCGATCGAGTCGTCGGCGTCGGCGAGGATCGAGGGCATCTCGGGCTCCGGCAGCGGCGGCCACGAACCCGGGCCGGGCGGCATCGGCATCGGCTGCGGCGCGCGGTACTCCTGCACCGGCGCGTACTCCTGGACCGGTGCGTAGTCCTGGACCGGTGCGTAGTCCTGGACCGGTGCGTAGTCCTGGACGGGTGCGTAGTCCTGCACCGGCGCGAACTCCTGCGTGGGCGTCGCGACCCGGTACTCCTGGGTGGGCACGTCGAACAGGCTCGGCGGCGCGGTCCGCGGCGCGGGCGTGAACAGCTCCGCGGCGACCGGGCGGGCGGCGGGACCGCCCCCGTTGCCACCGCTGCCGTTGCCGTTGCCGCCGGCGCTCTGGGCGTACCCGGCGGGCAGGCTCGCGGTGACCGCCGGCGCGAGCTGCGGCTGCCGCTCCGAGGCCATGATCGGGCGGAACACGTCCTTGGGGATGACCACCTCGGCGAGCGTGCCGGTGTGCTGGCCCGGCCGCAGCTGCACCTGGATCTGGTACCGCGCGGCGATGTGCCCGACCACGGTGAGACCCATGGCGCGGACCGCGGCGATGTCGATCGCGGGCGGCTGGGCGAGCAGCTGGTTGAGCTGCTCGCGGCGCGACGGCGGCAGGCCCACGCCCTCGTCGACGATCTGCAGGATGACCCGGTCGCCGAGGGCCCGGCCGGTGACCCACACCTCGGACTCCGGCGGCGAATAGCCGGTGGCGTTGTCGAGCAGCTCCGCGAGCAGGTGCACGATCTCGTCGACCGCCTCGGCGACGACCGCGACGTCGTCGTCGACGCTGCCGAACCGGACCCGGGTGTAGTGCTCGATCTGCGAGATCGCGGCCTGCAGGACCTTGCCCATCGGGGCGTCCTCGCGGCGGACGCGGGCGGCGCCGGAACCGCCCAGGACGAGCAGGCTCAGGTTGATCCGGGCCATCCGGGTGGCGAGGTGGTCCAGCTGGTACAGCTGCTGCAGCCGGTCGGGGTCGGTCTCGTCGCGCTCGACCCGGTCGACCTGGGCGAGGACCGCGTCGACCAGTCGCTGCTCGCGGCGGGACAGGTGGACGAAGATCTCGGCGACGTTGGACCGCATGACGGCCTGCTCACCGGCGATGCGGACCGCCTCGCGGTGGACCGCGCGGAAGGCCTGCGCCACGTCGGCGACCTCGTCCGCGCCGCCGACGACGAGCTTCGCCGAGGCGCGGTCCGCGACCTCGTCCGGGTCGACCGTGCCGGGCGCGGCGGCGCGCAGCTCCGCGACGACCGCGGGCAGCTGGTCGTAGGCGACGTCGCGGGCCGAGTCGTGCAGGGCGCGCAGGCGGCGGGTGATCCGCCGGGCCACGACACCGGTCAGGATGATCGCGATGAGCAGCACCAGGGCGACGCCGGCGATCTGGAAGCCGGCCTGGGTCATCTGCTCGTCGCGCAGGTCGCCGACCTTCTTCTGGATCGCGTCGTCGACCTTCTGCTGGACCCCGAACAGCAGGCCCGACCAGCCGGACATCGCGTTGATCCAGCCGCC
This sequence comes from Dactylosporangium maewongense, assembly GCF_039531485.1. Taxonomy (NCBI): domain Bacteria; kingdom Bacillati; phylum Actinomycetota; class Actinomycetes; order Micromonosporales; family Micromonosporaceae; genus Dactylosporangium; species Dactylosporangium maewongense. The sequence goes on from NZ_BAAAQD010000006.1 coordinate 52,852, forward strand.
CGTGTCCAGGCTGAACCGCTCACCGGGCCGGGTGCGGTTGACCTGGTCCTGCAGCCGCTGCGCGGCGATGACCTGCTCGCCGGTGCTGGCCTGCTCGTACCACCTGCGCCACTCGGCCGGGGCGAGGTCGTTGAACTGGACCGTCGCCTCGACGAAGCTCGTCCGGGTGGCGGTGATCTCCTGCTGGAGCGCCGGGGTCAGCTCGGTCGCCGCGACGGCGCGCAGCACGGCCGCCTGCTGCTGGCCGAGGGCCTCCGCGGCGCGCGACAGGGCGGCGGCGGCGCGGATCTGGTCGGCGAGCTCGGTCGGGGCGCCGGAGCGGGCCACCGACTCCCGGTAGGACAGCAGGTCGGCGATGAGGATGCGGTAGCTGAACGCGATGCCGGACACCGACGCGCGGGCGTCCTTGCGGACCTGCTCGCGCAGCTGCGCCAGGCCGTCGAGGTTCGAGTCGACGCGGCGGACCACGTCCGGCACGTCGCTGATGCCGGCGCGGCTCTCGCGGTACGCCGTGACGTTGTCGTCGGTGATCATCACCTGCGACGAGTACGCCTCCAGCTGCGCCGGGTTCGGGTTGAGCAGCACGTTGACGGCCGCGGCCCGCTCGCGCTGCAGCGCGTGGGCGAGGCCGCCGGCGTCGGAGGCGAGCGCCGAGAGGTCCTGCAGCTGCCGGCTGCGGTTCACCTGTTGGACGGTGGTCACCAGGGCGATGCCGGCGAACACGACGACGGCGACGAGCGGCACGCCCACGATGAGGCGGAGCTGGTCGATGATGCGCCGGCCGGGCCGTTCACGCCGCCCGGCCCGTGGGTCGCGCTCAGGCGCGGCCGGGGCGGCGGCGTGACGGGTCGGCCGACGATCGGGACTCAGCCGAGTGTCGCGCTCCTGTCTTGGGACGGGCAGCGACGACGTGCTCTGGCTTTGGGTCACGAAGAGTCCCCGCAGGCATCCGAGATTGACAATACGGGTCAGTCCTGACAAGCAGGCGCATGACGTTGAGCACAATCACAGGTCGGCCGATCCGTGTCAATACCGATGTCGCACGCGCGCCGCCGATCGCCTTGTTTTTCCTCATCCGTTGGGTTGGTGTACACGAACCCATACGGACCCAAACGGCTGCCACGGGGCCAACTTCCGCTGGCCATGGGACGCCGGGCGCAACGGCGACGTTTCCAGGTTTTTACGGGACGGAAATATTCACCGAACGCATCGCCGACAGCACAAAGGGTAAGTATTTGCCGTAGGTCACATAATTTCGTGCCAATGTCCTATGGGGTTGCGAATACTTTGTTGGCGGTCCGGACCTGGTTCTCGTCAAGGCATGTCCGGCCGCGGAAGCCGAGCCGGCGCAGGACCACGCCGGACGGTTCGCAATCGGTGCCGGGCGGGCACGCCGCGGCGATCGGCGGCGCCAGCCGGGCCGCCGCGCCGGCCATCACGACCATCGACCGGGCCCACAGCAGCTCGCGCTCGTCGTCGCCCGGCTCGACCAGCAGCTGCCGGGCCAGGGGGCCCTCGGCGAGCTGGAGCCGGGCGACCCGCGGGGCGCGGGCGATCTCGGCGGCCTGCAGGACGGCGGCGGCGGTCGCCAGGCGGGGAACGACGGCGATCCGGCCGACCGGCAGCCGGGCCGCCTCCTCGGCCTCGGCGATGACGGCACTGAGGGCGGCGATCTCGCTGGCCGACTCGGCGGCGACGCAGACCCCGGTCAGCGCGGGCGAGACGACGACCCGCAGCGCCTGCCGGCCCCGCTCCGTCGCGTCCAGCCGGACCCAGACCGCCTCCCGGGCCGCGTCCACGATCCAGCCGCCTACGGCGGCGGGGTCGGCGGCGCCACCGAGGTCGACCACCAGGGCGTCCGCCTCACTGGTACCGATGCTTCCGACATTTCGGATATCGGGGATATACAGCCACGACCGCATAGTTCGATCATCGGTCGGAAGTGCGCGCCGCGCACGTCGTGCGGTGCGTTTTGACCGTTTAGCCCTTCTTGCCGCCGGGTATGCATGCACGCTGAACGGTGACCGCGACGACAGGGGGAGTCATGGCATCCGACGCCGTCACGCTGATCATGAATGACCACCGGCTCATGGAGCAGCTCTTCGACCGGCTCCGAGCCGGCTCGGGCGACCGGCAGCTGCTGCTCGACGAGATCGCCGCGCGGCTCACCGCGCACAGCCACGCCGAGGAGCAGCAGGTGTACCCGTCGCTGCCCGACGAGGTCGCGCACCGCGGCGCCGACGAGCACCACGAGGCGGAGCGGATGCTCCACGACCTGCAGCGGATGGGCCCGGAGGACGAGTCGTTCAACGACCGCCTGGAGGACTTCATCGCCACCGTCGGCCACCACGTCGAGGAGGAGGAGACGTCGACGCTGCCCGCGCTGCGCGAGTCCGTCGACGAGGCCCGCCTCATCGAGATCGGCGCCGCCTTCGAGCAGGTCCGCCTGGAGGAGCTGGCGGTCGCCGGCATCAGCGTCGGTTGAGCCCGGCCCGCACGCCCGGACAGGCGTCATGAGCGCGATTCCGGCCGGGCCGGCACCGGAATCCGGTGGAGATGACGGCTCGGCCCTGCTTGGGTACAGTCGGGCAGGTCATGGTGCTTCTGCGGGCTTCGCCGACCGCGGCCGTCGATGCGGCGCGGCTCAGCGACCTGCCCGCACACCCCGCGCCGCAGCGGGTCCGCGACCATGTCGTCATCCTCGCCAGCACCGGCCAGGGCACCCACACGATCGACTTCGTGACCCACGCCTGCCGCCCCGGCACGCTGCTGTGGGGGCGTCCCGGCCAGGTGCACCAGTTCGGCGGGCAGGCCGGCTTCGACGCGACCGTCCTCGCCTTCCCGCCCGCCACGCTGCCGGCCCTGCCGCCGCTGCCCGTGCGGCTCGTCACCGACCCGACCGCACCCACCTGCTGGCAGCCGGCCGGCGAGGACGAGGAGGCGATCGTCGCTGAGATCGCGCAGATCGCCGTCGACCGGGCCCGCAGCGACGGCAGCGAGCTGAGCCGCGCCCTCCTCGCGCACCAGGTCGCGGTCCTGCTGATGCGGATCGTCGCGCTGGCGCCACCGGTGCGCTCCGGCCCCGCCGCCGACCTGATCGACCAGCTCCGCGCCGAGATCGAGCGCGACGTCACCCACCGCCGGGTCGAGGACTACGCCGAGCGGCTGGGCTGCTCCGTGCGCACGCTGACCCGCGCCGGCCTCGTGATGACCGGCCGCAGCGCGAAGCAGATCGTCGACGAGCGGATCGCCCTGGAGGCGAAGCGCCTGCTCGCCACGAGCACGCTGCCCGTCGCCGAGGTCGGCCGGCGGCTCGGCTTCGACGAGCCGACCAACTTCGGCCGGTTCTTCGCCCGCGAGACCGGCCTCACCCCGGGCGCCTTCCGCGCGACGCTGCTGCGCTCCCCCGCCCCGCCGCGCGTGCCGCACCAGCGCTCGTCCCTGCCGGGCCGCCTCACCCCGCTGGCGCCCCGCACGGCCTAGACCTCCGGCGTCAGGCGGCAGCCGGACGGGCCCTCCGGCACGGGGATCGACAGCTCGCTCGCCGCCTCCTCGCGGCCCACGAACGGCACCAGCGTGAAGTACGCGAGCATCGGCAGCAGCGCGGGGAGCTGCTCGACGCGGCCGGCGGCGACGTGGCGGTAGATCGTCGCGTAGATGCCGCCGACGACCGTCTCGACCAGCTCCTCCGGCATCGGCAGGTCGCCGGCGCTCGGCGCCTCGCTGAAGAAGCGGTCGAAGCGGCGCAGCAGCTCGGCGCGCTCGGCCCTGGCCAGCGGGCCGGCGGCGTCGATCTCGACCACCGCCGTGGTGGCGAAGGCCGGCAGCTCGGCGAGGACCTGCAGCAGCACCCGCAGGGCGGCGCGGGCGCCGTCGCGCCAGACGGGTTCGGCGCGGAACGCGGACTCCATCAGGTGCAGCAGGAGGTCGGTGCCGTGCCGGTAGGTGGCGATGAGCGCGTCGTCCTTGCCGGCGAACAGCGCGTAGAAGGCGGGCCGGGTCACGCCCGCGGCACGGCAGATGTCGCTGACCGTCGCGTTGGCGTAGCCCTTCTCCGCGACGGTGTGCACGACGGCGTCGTAGAGGCGCTCCCGCTGGTTGGCGGCGACGACCTCCGGCGGGACCCTGCTCGGGCCGCGTTTGATGGCGCGGGACGGGTCGCGCGCCTCACGGGCCCCGGGCAGCGGGCTCAGCGGGTGATCTGCCATACCTCAAGTATCGATCAGGCACGCTCGCACCGGGGCGGCGCAGGGGGTGGCGGGACGGGCACGGAACAGGGCAGAGTATCGGCGTGTCCTCGTCCGCCCAGCTTGCCAACGCCATGCAGGGCGCCCGCGCGGTCGCGGCGCAGGGCGACGTGCGGGGCGCGTTCTCCCTGCTCGACCAGGCGCTCGACGCCGCCACGGGCAGCCTCGGCGGCGACGACCCTGACGTGCTCGCCGCGACCTGCGTGCTCGCGAAGTTCCACACCGACCTGGGCGAGCTCAGCGACGCCAGGCGGGTCCTGGAGGAGGGGCTCGCGGCCGGCTACCACCGGCTCGGCGACGGGCACGCGGTGATGCTCGCCCTGTCCTACGAGCTGGCCCGCATCGCCGACGAGCTCGGCAACGTCTACGAAGCGAAGCGGCGCTACGGCCAGCTGGCGAGGCTGGGACCGGCGGCGCTCGGCGAGGACCACCCGAGCGTCCGGGCGGCGCGGCGATACCTGGGACTGCCGGAGCCCGCGGTGCCGGCGACGGCCTTCCACGCCCCGCACCCGTCGGCGCCCGCGCCGTTCGAGCCGCTGTCCGCGCCGACCGGGACCACGTCGCCGAGCCCCGCCCCGCCGGCCTGGCCCGTCGACCAGCGCCCCGGCCCGGCCGGCGGCTCGGACGGCGCGGCCATGCCGGCCGCCGCGGCCGCGCCGGTGACGCCCGCCCCCGGTGGCGGCCCCGACGCCGACGACCGGCCGATCTTCCATCCGGAGCCACGACCGGGTGACGTGTGGCCGCCGGAGCCCGTACACGCGCCGCTGTGGCGACCGGACGAGCAGGACGACTGGGACGAGCCGGTGCCGCGGGAGGCGCCGGGCGAGCAGGGCTGGCAGGAGGTGCACCAGGGTGTCCTGCAGCGCCCGGCCGCGCAGCCGTGGCCGGCGCCCGCCCCGGCGGAGGAACGGCACCGCGACCCGTGGGTGCCGGAGCCCGCGCCGCCCCGCCGCCGCTCGCCGCTGATCGCGCTGCTGGTGATCCTGGTCGTGGCGGTGCTCGGCGGGGTCGCCGCGGCGGTCGTCTCGTTCGTCGCCGCCCGCCCCGACCAGCAGACCGGCGCGGCCGCCCCGACGAGCGCACCCCCCAGCGCCACCGGCGAGGCCACTACAGATGGCGCCAAAGCGCCGGGCGCACTGAAGCTGCGGGACGACAAGACGTCCATCACACTGACCTGGACCGATCCGTCGCAGGGATCGGTGCCGTTCATCGTCGCCGGCGGCCAGCAGGGCGCGCTGCGACAGCTGCAGGTGCTCGCCGCGGGCGCCACCACGTACACGCTCAACGGCCTCAACCCGAAGCTCGACTACTGCTTCACGGTCGCCGCCGTCTATGGGACGGACAGCGTCGCACTGTCGGATCTGGCCTGCACGCAGCGGAAATAACGAAGCGAACCGATCTAGACACGCCGGGTGTGCATCGCACATCGACAGGAATATGATGGGCGCCGGTTTCGGGGAGGGGGCCGCATGGTGAGCATTCGTTCGCGCAAGGGCGGCGGACTGGTCACGCTCGGCACCGTCGTGGGCCTGGTCGCCGTCCTCGGGCTGACGCTCTTCGGCACCGGCGCCGCCAACAACGCGGTGGCCAGCTATGACGTCAGCTCGTGGCTGTGGAGCAACGACAAGGGCGAGGTAGCCCGGGTCAACGGCGTCACCGGCAAGGTCGACACCCGCACGAAGATCACCGATGCGCAGGGCCACACGATGCAGGTGACCCAGAGCGACCGCTTCGTGATCCTGCGGGACCTCAACACCGGCAAGATCAGCGTGCTGGACCTGACCAGCCTGACGCTCGGCGCGACGACCCAGTCCACCCCGGGCCTCGGCGTCATGGTCGCCGTGCACGACGACGTCGCGTTCATCGTCGACACCGTGCAGGGGCAGGTGCGCCAGCTCGACCCGGCGACGCTGCTGCCGGTCGGCGAGACGGTGACGTTCCCGCCCGGGATCTCCGGCGGCACGTTCGACGACACCGGGCGGCTGTGGCTGCTGGTGCCGTCCGAGGGCACCGTCGTGGCGGTCAAGCCGGCCCCGGCGAAGAAGCCGAGCGGCGGCAGCGGCGGTCAAGGCGGCGGGCTCCCCGCCGACCCCACGAAGGTCAAGACGGTCAGCGTCGCCGAGCCCAACCACGACCTGGCGCTGTCGATCCTGGACACCGGCGTCGCCGTGCTCGACAAGACCGCCACGACGCTGACGACGCTGCGCGGCGAGGCCTTGAAGAAGGTGCCGCTGCGCCTCACCGGCAACGGCGCGATGCCGCAGCGCACCGTCGGCGGCGACGTGCCCGTGACCGTCGTGGACGACCGGCACGTCTATGTCGTCAACGGCGACGCGGTCAGCGACTTCACCGTGCCCGGCGAGAGCCCGAAGCTGCAGCCGTGCGTGGCCTGGTCGGGGCGCTTCTACTGCGCCGACGACTCGACCGGCACCGTGTACGTGCTGGACGCGACCGGCAAGCCGCTCGACGCGATCCAGATCAAGGCCGGCGGCAAGCCGCTGGAGATCGAGGTCCGTGAGGACCGCATGTTCATCAACGCGCCCGGCGGGTCGACCGCGCGGGTCGTGGACGCCAAGCACCACGTGCAGGTCGTCGACAAGTACAACAACGACGTGGTCGGCGGCGACGCCCCGCCGGTGCCGCCCCCGCCGCCGCCGGCGAAGCCGCCGGTCGGCCCGCCCGGCGCCCCGGCGCGGGTCACGGCGACGCCCGGCAACGCCTCGGCGCGGGTCACGTGGACCGCCGCGCCCGCCAACGGCAGCGCGGTCACGAAGTACGTGGTCGAGGGCGACGGCAAGCAGCACGAGGTCGGCGCCAGCCAGCGGGCGCTCGACCTGACCGGCCTGACCAACGGGCAGTCCTACAAGTTCACCGTCTACGCGGTCAACGCGAAGGGCAACGGGCCGAAGAAGGCCGCCAACCCGGTCACGCCGACGTCGCAGGTGCCCGACGCGCCGGTGAGCGTCGCCGCGACCGCCAACCCCGACGGCACCGTCACCGTCACGTGGCCGGCCGCCAACGGGCAGGGGCACAAGATCGTCAAGTACACGATCACGACCGTGTCCGGCGACGAGTCCAAGACGTTCGAGTCGGCGCAGCCGACGTTCAAGGTGCCGGCCGGCGAGCTGCCCTACGGCACGCAGGTCGCGTTCCGCGTCGCCTCGATCAACGACATCGGCGCGAGCTCCGGCCAGTCGCCGCTGAGCCCGTCGGTGGTGCCGTTCGCCAAGCCCGGCGCGCCGGGCGGGCTGACGGTCCGCGCCGTGACCACGAAGCGGGGCACGATCGTCGCCGCGTGGCGCGCCGCGGAGGACAACGGCGCGCCGATCACCGGCTACCAGGCCACCGTCAACGGCGTGAAGCAGGACCTGGGCACCGCCCTGTCGAAGGAGTTCGGCGGGTTCGGCGACAACGAGCGGGTCACGCTGCAGATCAAGGCGGTCAACAAGGCCGGCGAGAGCGCCGCCGCGAACGGCGCGGCCAGCACCCTCGCCGCGCCGACCATGCGGGTCGACACCGCCAACAGCCGGGCCGCGCTGCAGTCGATCACGGTGGCGTTCACCGCGACCGACGGCGGCGGCGCGCCCGCGAAGTGCCGGCTCGACGTCGCGGGCGTCGGCGCGGTGGAGAACGCGTGCGCCGGCTCGCTGACCATGGGCGGCCTGTGGCCCAACACGGCCTACAACTACACGGTCACGGTCACCAACGCGGCGAACATGACGGCCAACGCGACCGGCTCGCTCTCCACGCCCGTCTACCGCGGCACCGTGGTCTGCGGCGACACCAGCTACTGCGGCCACGGCGCGCCCAACGGCGGCATCTGGGTGTACAGGACCCCGACCCAGAACGGCTCGTCCGTCGGCGACGTCTACGCTCCCGACAGCTACACCGCGATCTGTCAGACCAACGGGGCGAGCGTCAACGCGAAGCCGTGGGGCGGCAAGCAGACCGCCGTATGGATCAAAATCAACTTCAAGGGCGAGAACTACATCCCGTACGCGTGGTTCGACCTGCCGAACGGCACCGGACCGCTGAAGCCGTGTTGAGCGCAGGAGCACAGTGAGCACACCCGAAGCACCGTCCCCTGAGGCAGGCCCACCGAGCCCCGAGGAGGTCGCGGCGGCGGCCGACCTCGTCGGCCGGCTCGCCCGCAACGTCGAGTCGATCGTGCTCGGCAAGCAGCAGGTGATCCGGCTGACGATGACCGCGCTGCTCGCCGAGGGGCACGTCCTGCTCGAGGACGTGCCCGGTGTCGGCAAGACCACCCTCGCCCGGGCGGTCGCGGCGAGCGTGCAGGGGCAGTGGCGGCGCATCCAGTTCACGCCCGACCTGCTGCCGTCCGACGTCACCGGCGTCACGATCTTCAACCAGGCGACCCGCGGCTTCGAGTTCCACCCCGGCCCGGTGTTCGCCAACATCGTCATCGCTGACGAGATCAACCGGGCCTCGCCGAAGACGCAGTCGGCGCTCCTGGAGGTCATGGAGGAGCGGTACGTCACCGTCGACGGCGTCCGGCACGCGGTGCCGAGGCCGTTCCTCGTCGTCGCCACGCAGAACCCGATCGAGATGGACGGCACCTACCGGCTGCCCGAGGCGCAGCTCGACCGGTTCCTCATGAAGCTCGCCGTCGGCTACCCGAGCGAGGCGGTCGAGATCGAGGTGCTGCGCGGCGCCGTGACCCGCTCACCCGAGGCTCTGGACGCCATCACCGACACGCCGGTGGTGGCGCAGCTGGTCCGGCTGGCCCGGCGGGTCCACATCGCGGAGCCGCTGCTGGCCTATGCCGTCCGCCTGGGCAACGCGACCCGCGGCCACCCACGGGTGCGGGTCGGCGTCAGCCCGCGTGGCGTCATCGCGCTGACCCGGGCCGCGTCGGCGTACGCGCTCATCGACGGCCGCGGGTACGTCGTACCGGAGGACCTCAAGGCCCTGGCGGAGGCGGTGTTCGCGCACCGGCTGCTGCTGTCGCCCGACGCGCAGGTCCGCGGCGTCGCGCCCGGCGACGTCGTCCGTGAGGTGCTCGACGCGGTGCCGGTGCCCGTGCCGGCCGCCGGGCCCGCCACGCCCGCCACGGTCTGACGATGCGGCTCACCTCCCGCGGGGCCGGTCTGTCCGTGGCCGCGCCGGTGCTGCTCGCCGTGGGGTTCGTGTTCCAGTACGCGCAGCTCACCGTCGTCGGCACCGCCGCCGTCGCGGCCGTGCTGTTCGGCTTCGCGTACGTGTGGTGGCGGCCGCGGCTGACCGTGACCCGCGCCGTCGACCCGGACCGGGTCATGCGCGGCGAGTCGAGCACGGTGACGCTCACCGTCGGCAACAGCAGCCGCCTGCGCGGCGCGACCCTGATCGCCCACGACCGGTGCGGACCGGCGACCGTGCCGGTGCCGCTGCTGCGCCTCAAGGCGGGCGGCACGACCACCGCAACCTACCCGGTGCCGACGGACCGGCGCGGCGTCGTCGAGGTCGGGCCGCTGCGGGTGGTGCGGCGCGACCCGCTCGGGCTGCTCACCCTGGCCCGCGGCTACGGCGGGGTCAGCAAGGTGTGGGTGTACCCGACCGTGCACCACCTGACCGCGGTGCCGACCGGGATCATGCGGTCCCTGGACGGGCGGGTCGACAAGGTGCCGCACGGCAGCATCACGTTCGACACCCTGCGCGAGTACGTGGTCGGCGACGAGCTGCGGCACGTGCACTGGCGCACGACCGCGCGGGTCGGCGAGCTGATGGTCCGCGAGCACCTGGACACCAGCCTGCCGCGCCTGGTCGTGCTGCTCGACGACCGGCTGTCCGCCTACCCCGACGCCGACCGCGCCCACCTGAGCGCGCTCTTCGAGTCCGCGTGCGAGGCTGCGGCGTCGATCGTGATGGCCGCGTTCCGGGAGGAGCTGCCGGTGGCGCTGCGCCTGGCCGGCGGCGGGTTCGCGGCGGGCAAGGACACCCGCGCCTACCTGGACCTGCTCGCCGAGGCGACCCTGCAGAAGACCGACGAGCTGCCGGCGACGGTCGCGCAGCTGCGGACCCGCCGCGCCGGCGACACGCTCGTCTACCTGACCGGGCCGGGCGGCGTCGCCGACCTCGGCCGGGTGGGGACGTTGCGCGCCGCGTACCCGTCGCTGGTCGCCGGCGCGTTCGGCACCGAGGACGGCGAGGTCCCGACGGCGCTGGAAGGCCTGCGGGTGCTGTCGCCGGCCGACGGCGCCGACTTCGCCGCCGCGTGGGACGGGGTCGGCGCATGGTGAGGCGCCTCCTCATCGCCGTGGCGCTGCTCGGCATGCTGGTCATGGCCGCGTTCGCCCTGGCGCCGATCTACCACGGGCCGCTGCTGCTGCAGCTGATGGCCGGCGCCGCCGCGGGCTCCGTCGGCATCAGCTTCGCCGCCCGGCGCCTGCCGGCCTGGAGCGCGGCGCCGCTGAGCGTCCTCGGCCTGACCGGCGCCGCCCTGCTCGCCATGCGGGTCTCCGCCGCGGCGGCCGGCGTCGACGGCAGCGTCCCCGCCATGCGCGAGGCGCTGCGCAACAGCATCCCCCGGCTGCTGCTCGCCCTGATCCCGATCGAGCCGCAGCCCGACACGGTGCTGCTGCCGGTGATCCTGACCTGGCTCGCCGGGCTGGCCGCCGGTGAGCTCGGGATCCGCTACCACCGGGTCCTGCTGTCCTACGCGCCGCCGACGGTGCTGTTCGGCGGCGCGCTGTACCTCGTCGGCCCGAACGGCTCCGCAGCCGGCTGGGTGCCCCTCGCCTACTCCGGGTTCGCCGTGCTGGGCCTGATCGTGTCGAACCGGCCGCCGTCGGAGGACCAGCGGGTCAGCGCGGACCAGCTGCGCACGCTGAGGCTCCGGGTGGGCGCCGGGGCCGTCGCGGGCCTGGCCGCCATCGTCGCGCTGTCGCAGCTGCTCGGGCCGAGCGTCGCGGCGAAGGTCGGCACCAGCCCCGTCGAGCCGCGCAACATGGTGACCCCGCCACAGCTCGACTCGCTCGACGAGAGCCCGCTGGTCCGGCTGTCGGGCTGGGCGCTCAACCACGACCAGCACCTGTTCGACGTGGAGGTCACCGGCACCGACGCGCCGCCGCCGATCCGCCTCGCCGTCCTCAACGACTACGACGGCGTCACCTGGCGGGTCGGCGCCACCTACCGCAATGCCGGCCGGGTCGTCGCGGCGAAGCCCGTCCTCACCGACCCGCAGGTCCGGCAGGCGTTCCGCATCGCCGACCTCGACGGGCGGCTGCTGCCCGGAATCGCCACCCCGGAGGAGGTCAACGGGGTCCGGGTCGCCGTCGACACCAGCGACGGCACGATGATCCTGTCCGACGGGCTGCGCCCCGGCCTCGAGTACAGCGTCGTGTCCCGCGTGCACCGCCCCGACGAGAACGCGATGCAGGTCGCCGACGTGCCCAACACCGACGCCGTCGCCCGCCACCTGGCGCTGCCCGGCAAGGTCCCCGACTCGATCGCGCAGCTCGCCCGGCACCTCGGGGAGGGCGTGTCGTCGCCGTACCAGAAGGCGTTCGCGATCGTCGGCTGGCTGTCGGAGCATTACAAGGTCGTCGGCGACGCGCCCAGCGGCCACGCCTACCCCAACGTCGAGTACTTCCTGTTCGGCCCCAAACAGGCCGGTGGGCAGAAGGGCACGTCGGAGCAGTTCGCGGCCGCGTTCGCGGTCCTCGCCCGGCTGATGGGCCTGCCGACCCGGCTCGCCGTGGGGTTCCGCGTCGAGCCGGGCCGCAACGAGGTCCGCGGCGGCGACGCGGTCGCGTGGCCGGAGGTGCTGTTCAACGGCGTGTGGGAGCCGTTCGACCCGATGCCGAAGGCCGACACGGTCCAGCGCCCGACCGAGGACGACTTCCGGCCGAAGCCGCCCGCGTCGCAGCCGCCGCCGGAGACGGTGCCGGCGCCGTCGGACTCGGCCGCCCCGCAGTCCCCGAAGCCCAGCGTCACGCCCTCCACGGAGGCCGGGCCCCGGCGCTCGTCGGGGGTGGCCGTCACCGTCACCGCCGGGTCGCTGCTGCTGGCCCTGTTGGCGTTGGCGGCGTCGGTACCGCTGGCCCGCCGGACCCGCCGCCGTCGCCGACTCGGCAGGGGGACGCCGGAGCAGCGCGTCGAGGCGGCCTGGGCGGAGGTGCTGACGGGCCTGCGCCTCGCGGGCCGGCCCGCGCCGCCGCACCTGTCCGCGTCGGAGGTGGCCGGATACGCGGCGACCGCCGCCACCGGCCGCGCGCACTCCAAACCCGGCGGGGTGGCCACGATCCGCTCCGCCACGCCGCCCGTCGACGACCTCGCGGCGCTGGTCAACACCGTGGCGTTCGCCTTCGCGGGCAGCGTCTCGGAGGAGCAGGCCGCCCGGGCCGCCGTGCAGGCCGTCGCCTACGTCGACGAGCTGCGGGCCAGGCGGGGGTTCTGGCGCCGGCTGCGGTGGAGCCTCGACCCCCGCCCGTTGTTCTGGAAGTAGCGTCAGGCGGGGTTGTCCGCGTGGGTCAGGGTCTCCCACGCGACGAACAGGTTGTTGCTGCCGGCCGGGCGGGACTGCTCCGTCAGCCGCTGCGTGTTGGACATCGCGATGCCCATCCGGTTGTGCAGGGCGTTGTAGCCGACCTCGGTGACCGGGCCGAGGCCGAGCGTCAGCTTTCCGCCGCACAGCCACGACGGGACGCCCTCGCCCAGCTGGTACCTGCTGTGGAAGCCGAGCGCGTGCCGCAGCCGGTCGGCGATCTCCGGGTACACGTCCTGCCCCTGGATGCGGGTGGTCTCCGCGATGTGCGAGATCGCCGAGATGCCGTAGCCGGTGTGGGTGAAGTCGCGGCAGGTCTCCTGGGAGAGCCCGTCGACGAACGTGCTCTGCCCCTGCCAGTAGTTGACGATCTCGGCGCGGGTGTCGATGCTGCCGATGCCCTTGGGCAGGGCGCCGTCGGCGGTGACGTACAGGTAGGCGGGCACCCGGGCGCGGAACTTCGCCATGGCCTTGTCCCAGCTGGTGCGGTCCTCCAGGAAGACGGAGATGCCGATCGCGGCCTCCATCATGGACAGTTCCCAGTTGCCGTTGCTGCTGGAGCCGTTGATGAGCTTCGGCAGGTACACGGTGCGCAGCATCGTGCCGAACCGGGCCTGGTCGGGCCACGACGGGTAGGTGTAGCGGATGATCTCGGCGGCGCGCGGCCAGCTCGACCCGGCCCAGCCGGTCTGCAGCGGCGCGTTGCTGTTGGTGTGGTCCCTGATCGTGGCGGACCAGGCATCCATGATCGCGATGGCCTTCGTGGCGTACCGGCTGTCCCGCGTGACGTACCAGGCCAGGGACAGCGTGTAGGCGGCGAGGGCGTCCTCGCGCTCGTCGGTGCAGCCGTTGTTGGGGTTGGAGTAGGAGCCGCACTCGACGACGGCCCGGGGCTTCGGGGTCCGCGACAGCGACGCGTAGCGGCTGCCCATCATCTGGTCGTAGGCGGCCTTCCACGGCTGCGCGCCGGCCTGCACCTTGCCGCGGACGAAGTCGAGCTGGGCGCGGCTGACGAAGACGCCCGGGTGGGGGAACGTGGCCGGGGCGGCGGCCACGTTCGCGGCTCCGGGGCCGGTCGCCGCCTGCTGCTTGGTCACGGCGGCGACGGCGTAGGTGGTGCCGGCCACCGCGATCGCGACCGCGAGCCCGGCGGCGCCGAGGACGAGTCTGCGCATGGCGCTCCTCTTTCGGTTGGACAACTGTAAGTCAGGTTGCCTAACCGTCGCCGCTCGATCGGCGCGGGTCAATCGGGCACAGGAAGACTTAAGACGCGCTTCGAGTCAGGATGAGGTCCGCGCGGTTGCGGGTGCCGGCGATGACGGCCGCGTTGCGCTCGTCGCTGCGCTCCACCCAGTCGTGGGCGTCGTGCAGGTCGAGGCCCTTCGCCAGCTGCCGGCGCACCAGCGAGTCCTGCCGCAGGTCGTCGGGCGCGTCCAGGTACAGCGCCAGGTCCAGCAGGTCCCGCACGGCCGCCCAGGGGCCCTCGTCGAGCAGCAGGTAGTTGCCCTCCACGACGATGACCCGGACGGTGGCGGGCACCGGGATCACGCCGCCGATCGACTCGTGCAGGGTGCGGCTGTAGCTCGGGGCGTACACGAGCTCCTCGCCGGCCCGAAGGCGCCGCAGCAGGTGGACGAACCCAGCCGCGTCGAACGTCTCCGGGGCGCCCTTGCGGTCGGCGAGGCCGAGCCGGTCCAGCTCCGCGTTGGACAGGTGGAACCCGTCCATCGGCACGGCCACGCTGCCGTCCAGCGCCGCGGCGAGGGCCGTGGACAGCGTCGACTTGCCGGCGGCCGGCGGCCCGCAGATGCCGATGATCGTGCGCCCCTCCTGCTGGCGGACGAACGGCTTGATGACCTCGAGGGCCTCGCTGAGGACGTCGGGTCTTCTCATGCTTCCGCGTTTGCCTGCAGGCTCGCGGCGAGCCCCCGCATGCCGGCCAGCCAGCGGTCGGTGTCGCTCGCCCGGTGCAGGTAGTACTTCTGGACCTCGGGGTGCGGCAGGATCAGGAACCGCTCCGCGGCGAGCCCCTCCACGACGGACGCGGCGACCTCCTCCGGCGGCAGGACCGCCCCTCCGGCGGCGGTGACCTTCGCACCGATGTGACCGGCGGCGAGCCCGTCCTGCATCATCGGCGTGTCGACGCCCTGCGGGCACAGTGCGCTGACCTTGATCCCCTGCGCGCCGTACGTGATGGACAGCCACTCCGCGAACGACACGGCCGCGTGCTTGGTGACCGCGTAGGGCGCGTCGCCGACCGCGGTCAGCAGCCCCGCCGCCGAGCAGGTGTGCAGCAGGTACCCCTCGCCGCGCTCCAGCATGCCCGGCAGCACGGCGCGCGCGGAGTAGATGTGCGACTGGACGTTGACCGCCCAGGTCCGCGCCCACGTCTCCGCGGACGCCTCCAGGCCCTGGCCGGTGAGGATGCCGGCGTTGGCGCAGAACAGGTCGACGCGGCCGAAGCGCTCCTCGGTCTCGGCGACCAGCTCGGCGACCTGGTTCTCGTCGGTGACGTCGACGGCGACCGCCCTTGTCTCCGTGCCGATCTCCGTGCCGACCTCGCCGGCCAGCGCCTCGGCGGCGTCGCCGTCCAGGTCGGCGAGGATCAGGGCGGCGGCGCCCTCAGCGGCGAACCGGCGGGCCAGCGCGGCGCCGATGCCGCCGGCCGCGCCGGTGATGACGACGACCTTGTCCTTGAGCTCCATTACCGGGCCCCCAGCTCGCGCAGCGTGTCCAGCAGGACCTCCGGGCCGCCGGCCGCCAGCTCCGGCGTCGGCAGCAGCGCCATGACCGGGGTGGTGACGCCGGCGTCGGCGTACCGCTGGACGTGCTCCCGGCACCGCCGCGGGCTGCCGTGCACGATCAGCGCGTCGACGACCTCGTCGGGGATCGCCCGCAGGGCCGCCTTGCGGTCCTTGGCGGCCCACGCGTCCCACATCGCCTTGAGCGCCTCGCCGCGGCCGAGCCAGCGGTGGAACGCGGCGTACGCGGGCACGGTCAGGTACGCGGCGATCAGCCTGCGGGCGGTCTCCCGCGCCACCTGCTCGTCCTCCGTGGGGCAGACGAAGATGCGGGCCGCGACCTCCTTCTCGCCGTTCTCGCTGTTTTTGCTGTTCAGCTCGGCGCGGACGGTCGCGACGTCCTCCACCGACAGCCAGTTGAGCACCACACCGTCGGCCTCGGCCGCCGCCAGGCGCAGCATCTTCGGCCGCAGGGCGGCGAGCAGCAGCTTCGGCGGCGTGACCGGCGGCCGTTCGAGGCGGAAGCGCCTGACCTGGAACGTGTCGAACGCCCCGTCGACCATCTCGCCGGCGAGCGCCGTGCGCAGGAACCGAAGCACGTCCCGGCTGCGCTCGTACGGCCGCTCGAACGGCACCGCGTTCCAGTCGCCGACCACGACCGGCGACGACGCGCCGATGCCGAGCGCGACCCGCCCCGGCGCCGCCTCGGCCAGGGCCGCGGCCTGCATGGCGATCAGCGCGGGCCCGCGAGTGAAGACCGGGACGATCGCGGTGCCCAGCCGCAGCCGCGGCGACCACACCGACGCCAGCGCCAGGGGTGTGAACGCGTCCGTGCCGGAGACCTCGCTCGTCCAGACGTCGGTGAACCCCAGATCCGGCAACGCCTGCAGCAACCCTGCGTGCTCGGGCAACGGCACACCGGTCAGCGGCACCGTCAGCCCCCATTGGCTGGTCATCAACCGATCATCTCCGTGACACGGCTAGTGTGGCAAGCGAGAGGGCCGGGTAGCCTTCCGCTGGTTTCCCACACCGGTCCGCGCTGACTCGATCGAGAAGGAGCAACCTCATGCTGGGTCTGGAAAAGAAGCTCGTGAAGGAATGGGAAGGCAAGAGCGCCCAGGAGATCGCCGACGCCCCCGTCACCGCGATCGCCGGCGTCTCCGAGGGCGACGCCGAGAAGCTCCTGGCCGCGTTCGGCATCAAGACCGTCCGTGACCTGGGCACCAACAAGTACTTCCGCTGGGCGCAGGGCCTCGTCGCGCTCGCCGACTGATCGTTTCTTCCCGCTTCGGCCTGTACCTCGGCCTGCACTTCGGCTTTTGCTTCGGTTTTTGCTTTGGTTTTTGCTTTGGCTTTTGCTTGGGGCCGCTCCCGTCTGTTCGCGGGGGCGGCCTTCGGCGTGCACGGGCGAGATACGTTTGCGGCATGCGACGGCGTCACGTGCTCACCCTGGCCGCCGCCGGTGCCGCGACCGCCGGCTGCTCGACCCGCCGGCGCACGCCGTCCGCCGCCGCCTCCTCCCCGTCGGCGTCCGCCGCCCTGGTCGGCCTGGCCTTCCCGAAGGGGTTCGCCTGGGGTGCGTCGACGTCCGCGTACCAGGTGGAAGGCGGCGCGACGGCGGACGGCCGCGGCCCGTCGGTCTGGGACGTGTTCAGCCACGAGGCCGGCCGGACCAGGGACGGCGGCACCGGCGACGTCGCCGCCGACCACTACCACCGCAGCTACGAGGACCTCGACCTCATGCGCGACCTGGGCCTGAAGAGCTACCGCTTCTCGATCTCGTGGCCGCGGGTCCTGCCCACCGGCCGCGGCACCGTCAACGCCAAGGGCCTCGACTTCTACCACCGGCTCGTCGACGGCCTCCTCGCGCGCGGGATCACTCCGGTCGTCACCCTCTTCCACTGGGACACCCCGCAGACGCTGCAGGAGGCGGGCGGCTGGACCAACCGTGACTGCGCGTCGTGGTTCGCCGACTACGCCTCCATGGTCTGCTACTCCCTCGGCGACAAGGTGCAGACCTGGCTTACCCTCAACGAGCCGAAGACCGTCACCGAGGTCGGGTACACGGCCGGCGTCCACGCCCCCGGCGTCCGCGACCGCCGCGTCGCCAACGTCGCCGCCCACCACCTCCTGCTCGGCCACGGCCTGGCGGTGCAGGCGTTCCGCGCCACCGGCCGCAAGGGCCGCATCGGCGCCGCGCTCAACCTCTCCCCCGTGTACCCGGCCGACGACTCCGACGCCGCTCGCAAGCAGGCGGTCATCGGCGACGCGGAGGAGAACCGGCGCTGGCTCGACCCTGTCCTGCTCGGCCGCTACCCCGACGACTGGCTGGCCACCCAGCCCGCCGACGCCCCCGTCCGCGCCGCCATCCACGCCGGCGACCTGGCCGTCATCGGCACCAAGAGCGACATCCTCGGCGTCCAGTACTACAACCCCGCCTACGTCACGGCGACGGGCGCCCGCGTCCAGAAGCACCCCACGTCCCAGGCGAGCTGGCAGCAGGTGTACCCGCAGGGCCTCTACGACCTGCTCACCCGCATCCGGCGCGACTACGGCGACATCCCGCTCACCATCACCGAGAACGGCATCCCCTCGGTCCACCCCACCGACGACGAGGACCGCATCACGTTCCTGCGCGACCACCTGACCGCCGCCCACCGGGCCATCCGCGAGGGCGTGCGGCTCGAGGGCTACCACGTCTGGTCCCTGCTGGACAACTTCGAGTGGGCCGAGGGCTACACCCAGCGCTGGGGCATCGTCCACGTCGACTACTCCACCCAGCAACGCCACCGCAAGGCCAGCGCCGACTGGTACCAGCAGGTCATCGCCCGCAACGGCATCTGACCCCGGCCCGGTCTGCACCGGGTTCGGACCTGGCCGCCGGTTCAGGCTCTGCCTCCGGCTCGGGCTTTGCCTCCGGCTCGGGGCCCGACCTTCAGTTTGGGCTCGACCTCCGGCTCGGGCGTGACGCGGTTCGGGCTCGACCTCCGGTTCGGGCATGACGCGGCCCGGGCATGACGCGGCCCGGGCGCTGCGCCGGTTCGGGCGTGACGCAGCTCGGGCGTGACGCAGCTCGGGCGTGACGCAGCTCGGGCGTGACGCAGCTCGGGCGTGACGCAGCTCGGGCGTGACGCAGCCCGGGTCCTGCGCCGGTTCGGGCGCTGACCTCTGATTCGCGTCAGCCGAGCCAGCCCGGTTTGACGAGACCCGCCTCGTACGCGAACACCACGAGCTGTGCCCTGTCCCGCGCCCCCAGCTTGATCATCGCCCGGCTGACATGGGTCTTCGCCGTGGCCGGACTGACGAACAACCTCGTCGCGATGTCCTCATTGGACAGTCCCGCCCCGACGAGCGCCATCACCTCCCGCTCCCGATCCGTCAGCACCGCCAGCGACATCGGCGCCAGCGGCGCCCGCGACCTGCTCGCGAACTCCTCGATCAACCGCCGCGTCACCCCCGGCGACAGCAACGCGTCCCCGCCCGCGACCGCCCGCACCCCCCGCAGCAGGTCGACCGGCTCGGTGTCCTTGACGAGAAAGCCACTCGCCCCGACCCGCAGCGACTCGAACACGTACTCATCCAGGTCGAACGTCGTCAGAATCACGATCCGCACCTGCGCCAGCCGCGCATCGGCCACGATCTGCCGCGTCGCCTCAAGCCCGTCGAGCACCGGCATCCGGATGTCCATCAACACCACGTCAGGCCGCGTCTGCACCGCGAGCCGCACCGCCTCGGCCCCGTCCGCCGCCTCCCCGACCACCTCGATGTCGGCCTGCGCATCGAGCAACGCCCGAAACCCGGCCCGCACCAACGCCTGGTCATCCGCCAGCAGAACCTTGATCACCCGTCCCCCTCCCCCACCACCGATGATCCGGAAGACTTCTCGTCGCCCTGACCGCAACAACCATTCCGGATCATGACTGCTCCCGAACGGGAATCCTGGCGACCACCGCGAACCCACCACCCGCCCGGGGCCCGGCCTCCAGCGACCCCCCGAACGCCGCCGCCCGGTGCCGCATCCCCGCGATGCCATTGCCTTCACTACGCACCGACGCACCACCGCCGGCGCCCGCGTTGGCACCCGCGCCCGCGTTGGCACCCGCACCCGCCTGGGCGGAGCCCGCACCCGGACCAGCCTGAACAGACCCTGCGCCCGCGCCAGCCTGGACGGAACCCACGCCTGCACCAACTTGGGCAGGACCTGCACCCGCGCCGACTTGGACGGATCCCCCGTCGCCGCCGTCGCCGAGCCGGTCACTGGCCGGGTCGCCGTGTGTCGTGCCGACGGTCTGGTCGGGGCCCACTCCGGCCAGGGACGCCGCACTCGCTTCCCCGCCCGTGGATGCGGCATCCGCGGTGCCGGCCGACCCGGAAACGGAAGCCATCGAACCATTCCCCGCCGCGTTCGAAGGGGACCTGCGCCCATCGGGACCGGCGCTCGGCGAGCCGGCGGCGTTCAATGGACCGGTTGCGCTCGGCGAGCGGGTCACGGGCGGCGAGTCGGTCACAGGCGCGGACGGCTGGACGGGCGCGGGCGGCTGGACGGGCGCGGACGGCTGGACGGGCGCGGACGGCTGGACGGACGCGGGCGGCTGGACGGGCGTGGAGGTCGCCTGGGCGTGGCCGTCGTCGGTGATGTGGAGCGTGAGCTCGGTCGGGGTGTAGCCGATGGCGATGGTGGCGGAGGCGCCGGGGCCCGCGTGGCGGCGGACGTTGGTCAGGGCCTCCTGCACGATCCGGAACGCGGCGCGGTCGACCTGGGGTGGCAGGGGACGCGGCACGCCGGTCGTGTCGACGGTGACGGGCAGGCCGACGGCGCGGGCCTCCTCGGCGAGGCGGTCGAGGTCGCGCAGGCCCGGGGCGGGCGTGCGGGGGGCGGCGCCGGCGGGGTTGAGGCCGGCGAGGACGGAGCGGGTCTCGCGCAGCGCCTCGGCGCTGGCGTGCTTGATGGCGGCGAGGGCGACCCTGGCCTGCTCGGGCTGCTCGTCCATCAGGTGCAGGCCGACGCCCGCCTGGACGTTGATGAGGGACAGGTGGTGGCCGATGACGTCGTGCAGCTCGCGGGCGATGAGGAGCCGCTCGTCGCTGGCCTGGCGACGCTCCTGCTCGGCCCGCGCCTTCTCCTCCTCGGCGCGGGCGACCTGCTGCTGCGCGGACCAGTCGCGGGCCATCTGGGAGTAGCGCATGCCACGCACCCGGGCGGCCTCGCCGAAGCCCGCGATGACGAGGCACCAGACGCCGATGAGGATGACGCGGGGCAGCGACTCGTCGCCGCGGACCAGCACGGCGAACACGCTGAACGCGGCGGCGACGGCCGCCCAGGTCAGCCAGCGATAGCCCGAGGCGAGGGCGGTGAACATCGCGACGATCGCGGCGACGAACCCGGGGCCGTCGGGATAGCCCATGCTGAAGTAGGCGGCGGTCGGCACCAGCGCGCCGACGAGGGAGACCAGCGGCCAGCGCTCGCGGACCGCGAGGGCGATGGGGCCGGCGAGCAGCAGCAGATAGGCGGTGCCGTCCAGGACGTGCGGGCCGGTCGAGCCATAGGCCGCGGCGCGGGTGCCGAGGACCTGCACGAGGGCCATGGCGATGACGATCGCCGCCGGGTGCGGGCCGCCGCCCCATCGCCTGCGGCCGTGGCGCTCCATGGACTCCATGCGGTGCGCGAGCCGCGCGGCGTGCCGGGCGTCGCGCGCCTCGCGCAGCTCCCGGGTCCAGGGCGGTCGTCGTCTCACATCGCCCAAGGTAGTCCAGGGCCGGGACCAGCGGCGTCGCACTCAGGTCGCGCGGTCGCGTACTCCCTGGGTCGTACGTCGGGGGCTGGTGTGCGACCTGGGAAGTACAGCACGACACGACACAGGTGCGACGCGCGTGGCGGCGGTCAGCGGCAGGCTGAAAGCAACAAGGAAGGGGGGCCGAGATGGCCGGCGAACGGGTGCGAGCCTCCGACAAGGAGCGCGAGCAGTACGCGGACATGGTGCGGGCCGGGATGACGGAGGGGCGGCTCACGCTGGAGGAGGGCGAGGAGCGGCTCGCGCAGGCATATGCGGCGAAGTTCCGCGACGAGCTGCCGCCGGTGACCGCCGACCTGCCTGACGGGGGGCGGCGCGGGCTGTTCGAGCTGCCGGAGACGCAGGCGGAGTTCCTGCGGCAGGG
This sequence comes from Dactylosporangium maewongense, assembly GCF_039531485.1. Lineage (NCBI taxonomy): Bacteria > Bacillati > Actinomycetota > Actinomycetes > Micromonosporales > Micromonosporaceae > Dactylosporangium > Dactylosporangium maewongense. Next base: position 74,478 of record NZ_BAAAQD010000006.1, read on the forward strand.
CCGGCGGCACCTCGCACGGCACGGCGCCTTCGTGGCCGTGTTGGCGGTCGCGCTGACCGGGCTGTGGGCGCTGTCGGGCGCGCACTTCTTCTGGCCCGCGATCCCGCTGTTCTTCCTGGTGCTCAGCGTCTTCAGGCACGCCCGCTGGCGGCGGTGGGCGGCGTCGGGAGGCGCGCCGTGGTCGGGGGGGCCGCCGTGGGGGCGGCGGCACTGGGGGCACGGCCACGGTCATGGACCGTGGGCGGCCGCCTCGGACCGGCACGGCTGGAGCTGAGCCAGCTGTCCCGGCGGGGCGTCGCCACCAGCGCGGCGTCCCGCCGGCAGCGACCGGCGCCGTGAAGCCGCGACCGACGCGGCGGCCGGCCGGGGAGCCACGAAGCGGGGAGCAGCAAAGCGGGGAGCAGCAAAGCAGGAAGCAGCGAACGGGGAGCAGCGAACGGGGAGCAGCGAAGCGGCAACAGCGAGCGGCGGTGCGCGGGGCCGGCAGTACAAGCGCTGAGGCAAACCGCGACGGCCGGCACCGGCAGTACAGGAGCGGAGACAACAGCAGCGGTCGGCACGGGGGCGCGCGACGGCCTCGCCGGCCGCGGCACGACGGCAGAGAAGCTGGGGCAACCGGCGAGGCGCCCTGCGGGAACGGCACGACGAGACGACGAGAGGCTGGATGTGGCATGTACCGAACCGAGCTCAAGGGCAGGGTCGCGGTGGTGCTCGGCGGTGCTGACGGGGTCGGGGCCGCGGTGTGCCGGCTGCTCGCCGCCCGTGGGGCCCGCATCGCCGTCATCGGCGACGACGAGGCCGAGCTGCAGGACCTGGTCGACGAGCTGCGGTGGGTGGGTGCGGACGCCGTCGGGATCGTGTCGACCGGAGTGGACACGGCGTCGGTGCACGCGGGGGTGCTCACCGAGGTCGGGGTTCCCGACCTGCTGTTCGTCGTCCCGTGTACGGGTGGCGGCGGCTTCCGCGCGAGTGTCGACAGTGGACTGACGGCGACGTTCGAGGCGTTGCAGGCGTTCGTGCCGCGGATGGCGGAGGCGCGGACGGGGACGGTGGTGACGGTCGCGCCGTTCGGCACGGATGCGGCGACGAGCGCGGTCGGCGGTGGGGTGACGGCGCTCACGCAGCACGTGGCGCGGGAGGTCGCGGCGTCGGGGGTGCGGGCGAATGTCGTGTCTTGGACACCACAGGCGGAGCGGGTGGAGGATGTGGCCTTCGCCGCGGTCTACCTGGCCTCGGACGCGCCGCCGACGCTGACGGCGACCACCTTCGACGTGGCCGGCAGGTGAACGCGGCTGTAGCTCCTATGTACGAACGCGGGTCCACATGGGATAGTCCGGATCATGATGGGCTCTTCGCATGCGCTGTCCGGGGCGGCCGTGTGGCTGGCCGGCTCCTTAGCGCTGGACCAGCTCGCCGACTTCCACCAGACGCCGCTCCAGCTGGCCGTCGGCACGGCGATCTGCGCCGGTGGCGCGCTGCTGCCTGACCTCGACCTGTCGGGGCGGGTCACCACCCGGCAGGGCGGTGCGACGGTGGCGCACACGTTCGGGGTGCTGACGCTGTTCCTGGCCGAGGTGGTCGAGAAGTTCTCACTGGGCGTCTACATGCTGACCCGCCTCAAGCACGACCCGCGCCGCCGCAACGGGCACCGGACCCTGACGCACACCATCGTGTTCAACGTCGGTGTCGGGTACGGCACCCTGGCGCTGTGCAACGCGTTCGGCAAGTGGGCCGTCATGGGCGTGCTGTTCTTCGCGTTCGCGATGGCGCTGCGCGGGCTGTTCGAGCGGTGGGCGGAGCGCGCCGGCTGGCTCATCGTGACCCTCGCCGCCGCGGGGGCCGCGTACCTCGTCTACGAGCGGCTCCCCGGCGACCGCGGCTACCCGCTGCTCGGAATGGCGGTCGGCGTCGGCGGGCTCATCCATCTGGCCGGCGACATGATCACCCGGCACGGCTCCCCCATCTTCTGGCCGATCCCGACCGGCCGGCGGCTGTGGCGCAACATCGGCCTGCCGCACTCGGTGGCGCTGACCGCGGGTGACAAGACCGAGACGGTCGTGCTGCGCATCGTCTTCACCACGGTCGCGATCTTCGCCGGTTCCCTGCTGGTCGCGCCGATCCTGCTCGAACGGTTCAACATATCCGTGTGAACGATGACGACGAGGTCCCCGCGTTCTGGCAGGCGCTGGGCCTGCCCGGCCTGTTCGACGTGCACACGCACTTCCTGCCTGAGCGCATGATGCGCAAGGTCTGGGCCCACTTCGACGCCGGGGGTCCGCTCGTCGGGCGGCCGTGGCCCATCCGGTACCGCGGAAGCGACGCCGAACGGGCGGACCACCTCCGCGAGATGGGGGTGCGGCACTTCACGGCCCTGGCGTACGCGCACCGTCCCGACATGGCCGCCGACCTCAACGCGTGGACGCTCGGCTTCGCCGCTCGGACGCCGGGGTGCGTGCCGAGCGCGACGTTCTACCCGGAGCCCGGCGTGCCCGGGATCGTCGACGCGGCGCTCGACGGCGGCGCCAGGATCTTCAAGGTGCACCTGCAGGTCGGTGGTTACGACCCGAACGATCCGCTGCTGGAGCCGGTCTGGGGGCGGCTCGCCGAGACCGGCACGCCGGTGGTCGTGCACGCCGGTTCCGGTCCCGTCGCCAACGGGTACACCGGACCGGGCCCGTTCGGCGAGGTGCTGCGCCGCCACCCGTCGCTCGTCGCCGTCATCGCCCACTTCGGCGCGCCCGAGTACGAGGGCTTCCTCGACCTCGCCGACCGGTACGCCAACGTCATGCTCGACACGACGATGGTCTTCACAACGTTCTTCCCGGGTTTCCCGCCGGAGCTCCTCCCCAGGGTGGAGGAGCTCGGTCTCGCGGGTCGCGTGCTGCTCGGCAGCGACTACCCCAACATCCCGCACCCTTATGCGCACCAGCTGGACTCGTTGCGGCGCCTGGGGTTCGGCGACGACTGGCTGCGGGCGGTCTGCTGGGGCAACGCGGCGGGCATGATGGAACGGTGACGAACTCCTTCCACGGCCTGGCGGAGCTGCTGCTCGCCGGCCCGCAGTACCGGCGCAGCGGCACCATTCGGCTCAGGGTCACGCCGGCCGGTTTCGCCACCGTCGCCGCACCCGACGTGCAGGCCGAGGCCGACGCGCTCGTCGTCGACGGGCGCCGCATCCCGTACGAGGGGCAGACGTTCGCCCAGCTGGCAGCGGCCGCGGGGCTGGACGTCGGCGCCGCCGAGGGCGTCTACAAGGACGGCTCCGGCGCCCGGCCCGGCGACCCGGTCGTGACCACCGGCGCGAGCACCACCCTGGGCGCCCTGGCGGTCGGCGACGCGGCGCTGCGCCTGTTCGCACCGGACCTCACGCCGGTGCTGTGGCCGGAGCACTTCGACGTCGGCATCTCGCTCGACGAGGTGAACTACGGGGTGTCCACGGGCGACTCGGCGATCCCCGAGCCGTACGCGTACGTCGGCCCGTGGACGCCGCGCGAGGGCGCCTTCTGGAACGTGTCGTTCGGTGCCGCACGACCCTTGAGCGCCCTCGGCGACGCGACCGCGGTGGCCGGGTTCTTCGCGGAGGGCCGCGCCGCCGCTGCCGGCTGAGACGAGCCCGGACGCCCGCCCTGCCGTCGCCGGAGCACCGCGGGTGGAGCGGCGCGGCGGCGGGCGGTCAGCGGCGGGCGGCGGCCCTGAAGTGGGCAGTGGCGCTGCGGCAGGCGGTCAGCGGCGTTTGATCCACCAGATGATGCCGAACACGACGGCGAAGCTGGCGGCGGCGGTCACGACGTACGGGACGGCACGGCGCACGACCGCGCCGACTCCGCTGACGGCGAGCAGGTCGATCGGCTCCACCTCGTCATCGGGCTGCACCGACACGGAGGCCTCCGACAACGCTGTGGGCGCGGACCGCGCCCCCTCGACCGGGACCGAGTCCGGCACCGCAGCCGGACCTGAAACCGAGTCCGACGCAACGGCCAAGTCCGAGTCGGCCGCTGAAGCCGGCGCCGCGGCGGGCGCGGCGGGACCGCCCGCGGCGACCTTGCCGGCCAGGCAGTCGGCGAACTGGCCGATCAGCTTCGCGCTCACGTCGCCGATGAGACCGCGGCCGAACTGGGCGGCCTTGCCGGTGATGTCGAGGTCCGTGGCGACCTCGACCCTCGTGCCGCCGTCGCCGGCCTCGTGCAGCTGCGCCGTCACCCTCGCCGATGCGGTGCCGCCGCCCCGGCTGTCGGCGCCGGACGCGGTGAGCACCACCCGGTGCGCGGCCTCGTCCCGCTCGACGAACCGGCCCTTGCCCTTGAACGTGAGGCTCACCGGACCCAGCTTGACCTTGACGGTCCCAGCGAAGTCGTCGCCCTCGAAGGAGGTCAGCGCGGCGCCCGGCATGCAGGGCGCGATCCGCTCGATGTCCAGCAGCACGTCCCACGCCTGCGACGCCGGGACGGGCACGGTGAAACTGTGTTCCAGCAGCACGGTCGTCAGACCCCCAGCGCTCGGCGGCAACGGCCCGCCCGGTGATCCGGACCGCGCTTCCGACCATAGTCCCGTCGGCGCGCGCCGCGCAGCACGGCCACGCGATAGGTTCCCCGACCGGGTCCGGCGCGCCGCGGGGACGAGGGCCGCCCGGAACCGGGCGGCCCCCTGACAGGCTTCTCAGACGCCCAGCGCCCGGCACACCGCCCGCGTGGTCAGCACCCGCGCCAGGTCGCGCCGGTAGTCCGCGGAGGCGGTGAGGTCGTCCACCGGTGACGTGCCGGAGGAGGCGGAGACGCAGGCCGCCGCCACCGCCTCGGCCGTCGCCGGCGCTCCGGTCAGCGCCGCCTCGACCTCGACGGCGCGGTGCGGCACCGGCCCCATGTTGGTCAGCGCGACCCGCGCCCCGGCGATGGCGCCGTCGGAGCGGGACACCGCGACCGCCACGCCGACGATCGCCCACGCCTGCGCCGTGCGGTGGAACTTCTCGTAGTGCGCCGACCAGCCGTTCGCGCCCGCCAGCCGTATCTCGACGAGGACCTCGTCGGGGGCGAGCGCCGTGGTGAACAGGTCCACCGCGAAGTCGGCGGCGCTGACGGACCGCCGCCCGGCGGGGCCCTGGACGACGTACGTGGCGTCGAGGGCGGCCGCGACGGCGGGCAGGTCGGCGGCGGGGTCGGCGTGCGCGAGGGACCCGCCGATCGTGCCGCGGTGCCGCACCTGCCGGTCGCCGACGGTCGCCGCCGCGGCCGCGAGCAGCGGCGCGTGCCGCTGGACCAGCGGCGACGACGCCACCTCGGCGTGCGTGGTCATGGCGCCGACGACGAGCGTGTCGCCGTCGAGCCGGACCCCGCTGAGCCCGGGCACGCCGGCCAGGTCGACCAGCAGCGCGGGCGCGGCGAGGCGCAGCCGCAGCACCGGCAGCAGCGACTGCCCGCCGGCGAGGACCTTGGCGTCGTCGGAGGAGCCGAGCGCCGCCACCGCCTCTTCCACTGTGGACGGTCTCAGGTAGTCGAACGCCACGGGGATCACGCCACACCTCCGCGCTTGATCGCCCGCCACACCCGTTCGGGTGTGCAGGGCATCGCGATGTCGTCCACGCCGTACGGGCGCAACGCGTCGACGATCGCGTTGACGACGGCCGGGGTGGACGCGATGGCGCCGGCCTCGCCGACACCCTTGACGCCGAGCGGGTTGGAGGTCGCCGGCGTCTCCGTGCGGTCGGTGACGAGGTGCGGCAGGTCGGCCGCGCTGGGGATCGTGTACTCGACGAACGACCCGGTCAGCAGGGTGCCGGACTCGTCGTACACCGCCTGCTCGTGCAACGCCTGTGCGATGCCCTGCGCGACACCGCCGTGCACCTGTCCCTCGACGATGAGCGGGTTGACGACCTTGCCCACGTCGTCGACCGCCACGTACCGGTGGATGCTGACCCGCCCGGTCTGGGTGTCGACGAGCGTCGCGCACAGGTGGGTGCCGTGCGGGAACGAGAACGTCTGCGGGTCGAAGGTCGCGTCCGCGTCGAGGGTCGCCTCGACCCCGTCGGGCAGGTCGTGCGCCGCGAACACCGCGAACGCCGTGTCCGCGATCGTCTTCGCGGCGTCGGGTGTACCGCGGACGCGGAAGGCGCCGCCGGTGAACTCGATGTCGTCGGGGCTGCACTCCAGCATGTGCGCGGCGACGACCCGGGCCTTGTCGCGCACCTTCCGGCACGCCTCGACCAGCGCGACCCCGCCGACGGCGAGGGAACGGGACCCGTACGTGTCCAGACCCTTGTGCGACGTGCGGGTGTCGCCGTGCAGGACCTCGACGTCCTCGAACGCGACCCCGAGCTCGTCGGCGACGATCTGGCTCCACGCGGTCACGTGCCCCTGCCCGTGCGGGCTGGTGCCGGTGACCACCTCGACCTTGCCCGTCGGCAGGACCCGCACCGACGCCGTCTCCCAGCCGCCGGCGGCGTACCGCAGCGCGCCCAGGATGCGGGAGGGCGCGAGGCCGCACATCTCCGTGTAGGTGGACACGCCGATCCCGAGCTGCACGGGGTCGCCGCTGTCCCGGCGGCGCCGCTGCTCCGCGCGCAGGCCGGCGTAGTCGAACAGGTCGAGGGCCTTGTCTGTCGCGGCGTCGTAGTCGCCGGAGTCGTACACGAGGCCGGCGACCGTGGTGAACGGGAACTCGTCCGCCTTGATCCAGTTGCGGCGGCGCAGGTCGACGGGGTCCATGCCGAGCTCGTCGGCGAGGTCGTCCATGGCCCGTTCGATGGCGTACGTCGCCTCGGGCCGGCCCGCGCCGCGGTAGGCGTCGGTGATGGTCGTGTTGGTGAAGACGCCGACGCACTCGAAGCGGTACGCGGGCACCTTGTAGATCGAGTTGAACATGAACGCGCCGAGGATCGGCACGCCCGGCCCGACGAGCCCCAGGTAGGCGCCCATGTTGGCGATGAGCTTCACGTCGATGCCGGTCAGGGTGCCGTCGCGGCGGGCGGTGAGCGTGATGTCCTGGATCTGGTCGCGCCCGTGGTGCGCCGACAGCATCGACTCGCCGCGGGTCTCGGTGTACTTGACCGGCTTCTGCACGCGCTGTGCGGCGAAGAACGCGATCATCTCCTCCGGGGTGACCTGCAGCTTGCCGCCGAAGCCGCCGCCGACGTCGGGGGCGATGACCCGGATCTTGTGCTCGGGCACGCCGGTGAGCAGCGCGTAGAACACCCGCAGGATGTGCGGGATCTGGGTGGCCGACCAGATGGTGTACTCCCCCATCCCGGGGTCGACGACGACGCTGCGGGGCTCCATGAACGCGGGGATGAGCCGCTGCTGGACGTACCGGCGGCGCAGCGTCACCTCGGCGGTGGCGGCCTCTGCGGCGACGTCGGTGCCGGTGCCGGCCTGCGCGGAGTCGAAGATCCAGGTGTACGAGCGGTTGGTGCCCTTGTCGGGGTGGACGAGCCCCTCGTCGCGCGACGCGGCCTCCAGGTCCAGGACCGGCGGCAGCGGCTCGTACTCGACCTCGATCGCGTCGAGCGCGTCGGCGGCGGTGTCGCGGTCACGGGCGACGACGACGGCGACCGCCTCGCCGTGGTGGCGCACGAAGCCGTCGGCGAGCGGCGGCCGGACCGGGTGCACGATGTCCTCCGTGACCGGCCAGGCGCACGGCAGGCTGCCCTGGATCTCGGCGACGTCGGCCCCGCTGAACGCGTCGACGACGCCCGGGATCCGCAGGGCCGGACCGACGTCGACGGCGGTGATGCGGGCGCTGGCGTGCGGGCTGCGCAGGATCGCCAGATGCAGCATCCCGGGCAGCGCGATGTTGTCCGTCCAGCGGGTCCGCCCGGTGATGAGCCGCGCGTCCTCCTTGCGCCGGCGCGCCGCGCCGACCTCCCCCGCGGTGGCCGACGGTTCGACGACGGCGGTCATGCCGTCACCTCCGCTGCGCTCCGGCGCCGGCCTGACCCGAAGCCTGCGCCCATGATGACCAGCCCTCCGCTGCGCTCCGGGCCGGTCATGCCGTCACCTCCGCTGCGCTCCGGCGCCGGCCTGACCCGAAGCCTGCGCCCATGATGACCGGCCCTCCGCTGCGCTCCGGGCCGGTCATGCCGTCACCTCATCCTTGAGTGGGACGTCCTCGCCGGCCGCCTGCAAGGCCGTTGCGGCGGACTGCACCGCACGGACGATGTTCTGGTATCCGGTGCAGCGGCACAGGTTGCCGGACAGGCCCTCGCGGATCTGCTCCTCGGTCGGCGCCGGGTTGTCGCGGAGCAGGTCGACGGCGGACAGGATCATGCCGGGCGTGCAGAAGCCGCACTGCAGGGCGTGCAGCTCGTGAAACGCCTGCTGCACGGCGTGCAGCGCCCCGCCCGGACCGGCGAGGCCTTCGATCGTGGTGACGGCGGCGCCGTCGGCCTGGACGGCGAGCACGGAGCAGCTCTTGACGGAGTGCTGGACGCCGTCGGGGTCGCCCATCAGGACCGTGCACGAACCGCAGTTGCTGGTGTCGCAGCCGACGACCGTGCCGATTTTGCCGAGACGTTCTCGCAGGTGATGAACCAGGAGGGTCCGGGGCTCGACATCGTCGACGTAGCGACTGCCGTCGACGTCGACGCTCACCCGGACGCGATGGGAAGAGGACACGCTTGACCTCCCGCGGGGACGTGCCGAAACGGCCCGTCGCGCGGCGGACGCACCCGGGCCACTGCCTGATCAGCAGATCGCACAAGCAGTGATCAACGCAACCCTCCGCGGGTCTTGACTTCGATCAGCTCCGCCAGACCAGCGACGAGACCGCCGCGGACGGCGGCGGTGAAGTGTCGGCTTCCTGACTCCCACCCGAGTGTCGATCGACGGCGATATGGGTGAGGATCGACGGATCGACCACCACGGTGCAGCGCGGCACGAGCTGGAGGCGTTCCTCACCCTTGCGGAGGAGCTGCACTTCGGCCGCGCCGGCATGCGCCTGCACGTGTCGACGGCGCGGATCAGCCAGGCGATCAGGTCGCTCGAGCTGCGGGTCGGTGCGCGGCTGTTCGCGCGGACGAGCCGCCGGGTGGCGCTGTCACCGGACGGGCAGCAGCTGCTCAACAACCTGCGCCGCGGCCGCGACCAGCCCGGCTGCCAGCCACCGGACGGCTAGCGCCTACGACACCTCGTGGTGGATGCGGCCGGCGGTCGTCGTCAGCCGCGCGCCGCCGCCGCCCCAGCGTCCCGCGATGATCTCCGCGGCGATGCTGACGGCGGTCTCCTCCGGGGTGCGGGCGCCGAGGTCGAGGCCGATCGGCGAGGACAGCCGGCCCAGCTCCTCCTCCGTCATCCCCGCCTCCCTGAGCCGGGCGAGCCGGTCGTCGTGCGTACGGCGGGATCCCATCGCACCCACGTAGGCGAGGTCCTCACGCAGCGCCACCTGCAGCACGGGCACGTCGAACTTCGGGTCGTGGGTCAGCACGCACACCACGGTGCGCGGGTCGACGCGGCCGGCGTCCAGCTCCGCCCGCAGGTACCGGTGCGGCCAGTCGACGACGACCTCGTCGGCGCCGGGGAACCGCTTCGACGTGGCGAACACGGGCCGCGCGTCGCAGACCGTGACGTGGTAGCCGAGGAAGTCCCCGATGCGGGCCACCGACGCGGCGAAGTCGATCGCGCCGAAGACGACCATCCGGGCGGGCGGCGCGTAGGAGGCGACGAACAGCGTGAGCCCCTCGCCGCGCCGCTCGCCGTCCAGGCCGTAGTGCAGCGTGTCGGTCCGCCCGGCGGCCAGCAGCCCCCTGGCGTCGTCGGCGGCGGCCGCGTCGAGCCGTTCGGACCCCAACGACCCGGACGTGGACGCGGGCCAGACCACGAGCCGCCGTCCGATGCGGTCGTCGGGGCCCTCCACCACCGACACGACGGCGACCGGCTCGCGGGCGGTGATCGCCGCGGCGACCCGGTCCAGCTCGGGGAACGTGTCCCGCGACACCGGCTCGACCAGCAGCTCGATGATCCCGCCGCAGGTCAGGCCCACGGCGAACGCGTCGTCGTCGCTCACACCGTACCGCTGGACGACCGGCGAACCGGAGTCGACGACCTCGCGGGACAGCTCGTAGACGGCACCCTCCACGCAGCCGCCGGAGACGCTGCCGACCGCGTCGCCCTCGGGGCCGACGAGCATCGTGGCGCCGGCGGGGCGCGGTGAGCTGCGCCAGGTGCGCACGACGGTGGCCATGCCGACGGTACGGCCGGACTCCCACCAGCCGAGCAGCTCGCTGAGAACCTCACGCACGGCGGACCTCCTCAAGGACGGCGTGTAGCGCCGCCACCGTATGCCCCGCCACGAGCGCGTCGACATGCGGGAGCACCGCGGCGAGGCCGCCGGCGGTCGGGGCGAAGCCCGGACGCCCCGCGTGCGGGCTCACCCAGACGGTCCGGGCGGCGAGACGGCGCAGGTGGGCGACGGCGGCGCCGAGCCGGGCCGGCTCCGCGGACTCCCACCCGTCGCTGAAGACGACGACCGCGGCGCGGCGGGCGGCACCCCGGCGGCCGTCGCCCCGGACGAACGCGGCGACCCCGTCGGCGAGCCGGGTCCCGCCGCGCCAGTCGGGGATGAGCCGCCCGGCCTCCCGCATCGCCGCCTCCGGGTCCCGGGTCCGCAGCGCCGGGCTGAGGCGGGTGAGCCGGGTGCCGAGCGTGTACGTCTCCGTCCACCGTGGACGGTGCCGGGTGAGGGCGTGCGCGAGGCGCAGGAGGGCGTCCGCGTACGGCGACATCGACCCCGACACGTCGATCAGCAGCACGAGCCGGCGGGGTCGCGGCGCCCGCCGCTGGTGCAGCAGCGGCCTCGGCTCGCCGCCGGCCCGCAGCATCGCCCGGACGCTGCGACGGCGGTCGACGCGCCCGTGGCCCGCCGGCCGGTGCCGCCGCCCGGCGCGGGTGATGTCGGCGAGCGCCACCTGGGCGAGCAGCGCGAGGGCCTCGGCGCGTTCGGCGGGTGACAGGGTGGCGAGGTCGCGGTGGCGCAGCACCTCGGTGTCGGCGGCCCGCACGGACAGCGCCGGGTCCTGCCCGCCGGCCTCCGCCGACGGCGGCATCGTGGCCCGGAACAGGGACCGCTCCGGCAGCCGCCGCACCTGCCACGACGGGCCACGCGCCCGCGACGCCCCGGTCAGCAACGCCGCGTCGTAGCGGGCGATGTCGTCGGGCGACCCGCACAGGGTGAGCCGGCCGGCCCAGTACGCGTGGGCGACCCCGGCTGCGTCGAGGGCCTCGCCGAAGGCGGCGAGCCGGTCGGGCGTCACCGGCAGCCCCGCCGCCCGCAGCTTCGCCGCCACCTCAACGAGCACCGACGGTCCCCGCTGCCAGCTCGATGTCCTCGCGGACCTTGAGCACCACGCCGAGGGTGGCGTCGGCGAGCCCGGCGGTCAGCGTGTCCGCGGCCAGCGCGCGCAGCGCCGCGGCCCAGTCGATCGCCTCGGCGACGCCCGGCGGCTTGACCAGGTCGAGGGTCCGCAGGTGGGCGGTGGCCGCGGCGACCTGCGCGGCGAGCCGCTCGTCGAGGCCCGGCAGGCGCCGCCGCAGGATCGCGGTCTCCCGCTCCGGCGTGGGGTGGCCGACCCAGTGGTACAGGCAGCGGCGCTTCAACGCGTCGTGCACCTCGCGGGTCCTGTTGCTGGTGACGACCACGACCGGCGGCACCTCGGCGGTGATCGTGCCGAGCTCCGGCACGGTCACGGCGGCGTCGGCGAGGACCTCGAGCAGGTACGCCTCGAACTCGTCGTCGGCCCGGTCGACCTCGTCGACGAGCAGCACGCACGGTGCCCGCTCGATCGCCCGCAGCAGCGGCCGGGCGAGCAGGAACCGGCGGTGGTACAGGTCCGCCTCGAGCTCCTCCGCCGACAGTGCGCCGTGCGCCGCCGTCTCCACCGCCCGCAGGTGCAGGACCTGGCGGGCGAAGTCCCAGTCGTACAGCGCGTGCGAGGCGTCCAGGCCCTCGTAGCACTGCAGGCGGATCAGCTCGACGCCCGCGGTCTCGGCGAGCGCCGCCGCGAACGCGGTCTTGCCGACGCCGGCGTCGCCCTCCAGGAAGATCGGCCGGTGCAGGCGCAGCGCGAGGAAGCCCGCCATCGCGAGGCCCTCGTCGGCGAGGTAGCCCGCGTCGGCCAGGCCGGCCGCCAGCGCGGCCGGAGACTCGAAGTCCGGCACCGCTCCACTATGCGCGTGGATTCTCCCGGCGGCTACTGCCGCACCAGGCCGCTCCGGTTCCGGTTGCGGCGGATGTACTGGCAGCGCCCGCCGCTCTGGTTCCGGTTGCGGCAGGTGTACGGGCATTGCCTGCCGCTCCGGTCGGCCGGCCCGTCCGGCGGCTGCTGGCTCCGACTGTCCGGCTCGTCCGGCGGCTACTGCTCCGGCGGGACGTCGAGGTCGGTGTCGTCGGCGATGTCCTCGCACGGCACGGCCTGGACCTGGTCGGCGTGGGCGATCAGGTAGGCGCGCGCGCCGACGTCAGCGGTCGCGAGGGTGCTCACGCCGGCCCAGTGGTCGCGGCCGAGGATCACCGGATGGCCGCGTTTCCCCTGGTACGACGCGGTCACCAGCGCCTTCGACCCGCTGCTGGCCGCGGCGAGCAGCCTGGCCACCGCGTCGGGCCCGATGCCGGGCGTGTCGACCAGCAGCACCGCGACCGCGACCGCGTCGGCCTCCGTCTCGGCCTCGGCGACCGCCGCCAGCCCCACCCGCAGCGACGAGCCCATGCCGCTCTTCCAGGCCGGGTTGTCCACCAGCCGCGCGTCACCGAGCTGCGCCTCGTCGCGGACCCGCGCCGACTCGGCGCCCAGGACCACCACGATCCGCGTGCAGCCGCCCTCACGGAGGGTCGCCACGGCGCGCTCGACCAGCAAACGGCCGTCGTGGTGGCGCACGAGAGCCTTGGGCCCGCCATACCGGCGGCCGCCACCTGCGGCGAGAACCAGTCCGACGATCGCGCTCAGCGGGGACTCCTCCGTGCTCCTGGGTGCTCCTCGGTGCAGCCTAATACCGCCGGTACGCTCCTTGCTCATGGCCCTGCACGATCACTGCTCGTATTGCGGCGTCGCCTATGCGTCGAACGCGCCGTGGCCCCGCGTCTGCGCCTCCTGCGGCGAGACGACCTGGCGAAACCCGCTGCCCGTGGCGGTCACGCTCCTGCCCGTCGAGACCGACGAGGGTCGCGGCCTGGTCCTCGTCCGCCGCGACATCGAGCCGAAGCGCGGCGAGCTGGCCCTGCCGGGCGGCTTCATCGAGTTCGGCGAGACCTGGCAGGAGGGCATGGTCCGCGAGCTGCGCGAGGAGACCACGCTGCTGGCCGACCCCGCCGACGTCCGCCTCTTCGACGTCCAGAGCACCCCCGGCAGCAACCTCATCGTCTTCGGCGTGCTCCCCCCGCGCCCCCTGTCCGCGATCCCCGCCTCCGTGGCGACCGAGGAGTCCCTCGGCTTCGAGATCGGCGTCGGCCCCCAGCAGCTGTGCTTCCCCACGCACACCGACGCCATGGCCCGCTACCTCGCCTCCGCCGACTGGTAACCCCAGCGCCGGGCGCTGTCGTGGCTACTTGGCGTCGGAGTAGCGGTCGACGACGGCGACGTCGAGTGGGAAGCGGACCTGGGTGTCGCCGAAGAGCAGGCGGCGGGCCTCGTCGCCGGCGGTGTGGACGGCCGTCACCACCGCCGGTGCCTCCTCGGCGGGGCAGTGCACGATGAACTCGTCGTGCTGGAAGAAGACCAGCTCGGCGGCCAGGCCGGCGAGGTGCGTGCGGAGCCTGGCGAGCACGACCAGGGCCCACTCCGCGGCGGTGCCCTGGATGACGAAGTTGCGCGTGAACCTGCCGCGCGCCCGGCCCCTCGCCCCGCCGCGGGCGTCGACCTCCAGGCCGGGCTCGTCGAAGCCCTCCCGCCAGCTGACCGACGACGGCGGGCAGGTGCGGCCGAGCCAGGTGCGGACCAGCCCGCCTGCCTCGCCGGTGCGGGCGGCCTCCTCCACGAGGTCCCAGGCGGTCGGGTAGAAGCGGCGCAGGGCGGCGAGGGCGGGTGCGGCCATGCCGCCGGTCTGCCCGTACATGGCGCCGAGGAGCGCGACCTTCGCCTTCGGGCGGTCGCCGTCGAAGGCCTCGGCGGCGAGCGCGGCATAGAGGTCGCCGGCCGCGCCGGCCCGGGCGAGCCGGTGGTCGGCGGAGACGGCGGCGAGGATGCGCGGCTCGAGCTGGCCGGCGTCGGCGACGACGAAGGTCCAGCCCGGGTCGGCGATGACGGCCTTGCGCACGACCTTGGGGATCTGCAGGGCGCCGCCGCCGCGGGTGGCCCAGCGGCCCGAGACGACGCCGCCGGGGATGTACTCGGCGCGGAACCGGCCGCCGCTGACCCACTGGTCGAGCCAGGACCAGCCGTGCGCGACCCAGAGCCGATACAGCTCCTTGTATTCCAGCAGGATCGGCACGGCGGGGTGGTCGACGTGCTGGAGCTCCCAGCGGCGCGTGTTGCGCAGCGTGATGCCCTGGCGGGCGAAGGCGCGCAGGACCTCGGCGGGCGAGTCGGGGTGGACCCGGGCGCCGAAGGCCTCGTTGAGCCGGGCGTTGAGCTCGACGAGGCGGGCCGGTGGCGCCCCCTCGATCGGTGAGGGCGGGCCGAGCAGCTCGCGGAGCAGGGCGTCGTGCACGTCGGCGCGCCACGGCAGGCCGGCGGCGCCCATCTCGGCGGCGACGAGGGCGGCGGCGGACTCGGCGGCGACGAGGGTGCGCATGGCGCCGCCGCCGGGGGCCATGGACGGCGCCGCCGCCGCGCGGGTGCGCTGAGCGGAGAAGACACCGAGCACCGCATCGAGCGGCAGCTCGGAGTCCGCCGCGATGTCGAAGAGCGAGTCCTGCGCCTCGCCCGGTGGCAGGGCGGCGCGGGAGGGCGGGTCGGGCGGCACGGGGGCGCCGGTGAGCCGGGCGTGGGCGGCGGCGAGGGAGCGGGGCTGGCCCCAGTGGCCCTCGGCGCCGAGCAGGAGCGCCTCGGCGAGCTCCAGGTCGTGGCAGCGCTCGACGCGGACGCCGGCGGCGAGGAGGCGCGGATAGAGCTCGGCGGTCGACGGCCACAGCCAGCGGGGCCGGTCGCGGGCCTCGATTGCGGCGACCGCGGTGGCGAGGTCGTCGACGCGGCGCTCGGAGCCGCTCGGGGTGCCGTCGTCGGCCAGCGGTCTGATCAGACCACCGGCACCTGAGGGCATCACCGCGATGAGCACGACCGCATTACATCGCACACCCCCGACAGTTTTCGAGAAACCGCCGGGGGTGCGCGTGCCTTTGGTGGGTTACTTCACTGCGCCGGCGGTGAGGCCGGCCTGGATCTGCCGCTGGAAGACCATGTACATCGCGATCATCGGAAGGATCGAGATCGTCAGGGCGGCGAACAGACCCGACCAGTCGGCCTCATAGCCCGCGGCGGTGGAGATGTCCTGGATGCCCTGGGTGAGCACCCACTTGTCCTCCGCGCCGGCCATCAGCACCAGGGGCAGCAGGAACTGGCCCCACTGACCGATGAGGTTGAAGATCGTGAGGCTGATCAGGCCCGGCTTGGCCATGGGCAGCATGACCGAGAAGAACAGCCTGGTGTGCGAGGCGCCGTCGATCGTCGCCGCCTCGGCCACCGAGTTCGGCAGCGACCGGAAGAACGAGGTCAGGAAGAAGATCGTGAACGGCAGCGAGTACGCGATGTACACGATGATCAGGCCGGTGTACGTGTTGAGCAGGCCGAGCTGCTTGACCTGGAAGAACAGCGGCACGACGGCGAGGAACGGCGGGAACGCGATGCCGGCCACGAACAGGAAGTAGATGATCCGGTTGCCGAAGAACCTGTAGCGCGCCAGTACATAAGCGGCCATCGAGCTCAGCAGCATCGTGCCGAACGTCGCGAGCGTGACGACCAGGACGCTGTTGAGCACGTACTGGCCGACGTGGGCCTTGTTCCAGGCCCGGCTCCAGTTCTCCCAGCGCAGGTGGTCCGGGAGGGTCCACGGTGCGCTGAAGATCTCCGTCGTGTTCTTGAACGACGCCAGGAACACCCAGGCCAGCGGGATGATGATCATCAGGGCCCAGATGGCGAGGAACACGTGGCCGAAGGCGCCGGCCACATTGGGCTTGCTGCGCGGGCGCTCACTCTTCGGTACCACGCGGGCACCGTGCCCGCCGCTGCGCTGACCCGGCGCGTCGCGGCCGATGGTTGTGGTCATGTCTCGGCCTCTCAGTACTCGTAGGACTCACGACGGGTGAGCCGCAGCGTGAACGCGGCGAACACCAGCGACAGCACGCACAGCGCGACACCGTAGGTGGCAGCGTCGCCGTAGCGGTTCTGCTGCATGTTGTTGTAGATCTCCAGGCCGAGCACGGTGGTCGCGCCGTCGGGTCCACCGTTGTCCTGGGCGAGCACCGACACGATGGCGAACGCGTCGAAGGCGAGGATTCCGAGGTACACCCAAGCGGTCTGGATCGTGTCCCAGAGCAGCGGCAGCGTGACGCGGAAGAACAGCGACACCTTGGACGCGCCGTCGAGCTCGGCGGCCTCGTAGATCTCGGCCGGGATGTTGGCCATACCGGCGGAGAAGAGCACCACGTAGAAGCCGACCGCCTGCCAGACGAGCACCGCGATGAGCGCGGGCAGCGCCAGGTTCTTCTCGATCAGGAAGCCGATCGGCTTCTCGAGCCCGGCCTTCAACAGCACACCGTTGATCAGGCCGGACTCGTTGGGCCGGTACACCGTCGCGAAGAGCACGCCGATGACCGGCACGGCGAGGACCTGGGGGAGGAAGAACACCACCCGGTAGAAGCTCGACCCCCAGACCCCCGACGTCTTGCCACCCCTGCCTTTGCCTCCCACGTTGAGGAGGAAGGCAAAGAACAGGGCGAATGCGATCGTGGCCAGCGGCAGGAGAACGAGAATGACTGCGTGGTGCTCCAGTGCCTGCCAGAACCGGTCGGCGTGCAGCATCCGATCGTAGTTCTCCAGCCCGACCCATCGCTTCTTGGTGAAGCCGCGCCACTGGTAGAACGACAGATTGATCGTCTGCACGTACGGCCACAGGACGAAGTACGTGTAGAGCGTTACCGGCGCAACCAGGAACCCCAGGATGAAGGGGACTCTCCCATGCCGCATGATCAGGCTCCGATCAGCGCTTGAACTTGGTGATCGACGAGTCCTTCTTGATCTCGTCGGCCTTCTTCTGGATACGCTCGACGAACTGGTCGGCCTTGATGCGACCGAACATCAGCTCGTTGGTGGCGGTACGGGCCTCCTTGTCGAGGTCCTTGTACCAGCCGTCGAAGAACAGGTTGAAGACCTCGGAGCCGGCGGCCTTCAGCGCGTCCTGCGACGACTGGGTGCCCGGGGTGAAGGTCAGGCCGTCGGTGCTGCCCAGGACCACCGTGGGCGCCTTGACGACCTCGGTGAAGCCCTTGCCGCCGGCCTTCGACAGCATCTGGCGCATGTACTCCATGCCACCCTTGGGGTTCTTGCTCTTCGCCAGGACCATGTAGCCCTCACCGGCGGTCGCGCGCAGCGCCGTCGACTTGAGCTTGTCCGAGCCGGTGACGCTCGGGGTGGTCATCATCTGGTACTTGAAGCCCTCGGGTGTGTCCTTCTTCTGCTCGTTCTCGAGCCAGTCACCCGACGGGTACATGCCCAGCTGGTACTGGTTCTGCTTGAGCTGGACGTCGGTGTGCTTGAGACCCTCGGCACCCTGCAGGTTGTACTTGGCGCCGATCTCGGCCCACGCCTCGGCGGCCTGCTTGACCGCGTCGGTCTTCCAGGCACCGTCCTCGAGGTTGTCGATGTTCTTGAGGACGTCCGCGCCACCGATCTTCGCGGCGCTGGTGAGGATGATGTTCCACTGGTAGTACGCGGCGTTGGCACCGGCGTAGGCGTAGGGGGCGATGCCCTTGGCCTTGATCTTGTCGCACAGCGCGGTGAACTCGGCCCACGTCTTCGGCGCGGCCCAGCCGTTGTCGGCGAAGAGCTTGCCGGAGTACCAGATGCCGAACACGGTCGAGACGTAGTACAGGACGTACGGCTTGCCGTTGAACGAGCCCGTGTCCACCGTGCCGGGGACCAGGGTGTCGCGGACCTTCTTGGTCGGGTCGTCGACCGACGGCGCGTCGAACAGCGCGGTCAGGTCCTGCAGCTGGCCGTCGGCGACGAGCGCGCCGAAGTCCAGCGACTTCTCACCGGAGTTGTTCACGAACTCCGGCGCGTTGCCACCGGCGATGAGGGGCTGCACCAGGGTGGAGATCGCCTGGCTGGACTGGTGCTTGACCTCGGACTTCGGGTGAGCCTTCTTGTACATCGGCTCGTGCACGTCGGTCGCGTACTTGTCGCCGTAGCCACCGTTGAAGATGACGACGTTGATCGGCTGGTCCTCGGGGGCACCCAGCGGGTTGGTCGCGCTGACGGCACCGGTGTTGCTGGTGCCCGGCTCGTCGTCGCTGCCGCTGTCGGCGCACGCGGCGAGGAAGCCCGCCGCGGGCGTGGCGACGAGGCCGGCAACGGCGGCGCGCTGCAGGACAGTCCGCCGCGAGAGCGCGTTCGGCGTCGACGGGGACTCGGGGGTAACGGACATGATCTGTCTCCTCGGTTCGGGTCAGGCGGTGCGCCGGACACGTCCGGCGTACCGCGACTCGAGGGTGTGGTTGTGCTCGTCCCCGCCGGGGACGTTTGCGGACAGGTAGACGGGAGCCACCTCGCCCGCAGCCTCGATGCGTCGCACGACCTCGGCGACCACCAGCTGCGCCATGAGCGCGTTGGTGACCGAAGAGACCGGGCAGACCGCGCCGCCGCTATCCAGCGACAGCAGTGCGTCACCGTACGGCGCGCCGTTGTCCAGCACGACGTCGGCGATATCGGCGAGTCGCTTGCCCGAGGGGTGCCTGGGGGACACCCTCTCGGTGTGCTCGACCGACGTGATTGCGATCAACTTGTGTCCACGCTGCTTGATCAGCAGCGCCATCTCGACGATCCCCCCGTTGATCCCGGACTGTGAGGCCATCACGAACACGTCCTCGGGACGCGGCGCGGCGATCTCGTACAGCTGGGCGGCGATCCGGGGATCGCGTTCCAGCTTCTCGTCCTCGAGGATCTGCGGGTCCTGGCCGCCGTAGACGACGAGGTCCCGCAGGAGGATCTTGTTCGTCGGCACGAGCCCGCCGGCGCGGCCGGCGAAGTCCACCGCCACCGCCTCGGAGTGCCCGGTGCCGAACGCCTGGAGGAGGCCACCGGCGCGCAGCGCGGTGACGATGTGGTCGGCCGCCTGGCTGACGTTGCCGACCTGGGTGGTGGCGATCCGGTCGATGACCGTCTGGATCGCGGAGACATAGCCATGGGCAGTGACGGTCATGCGGATGCCTCTTTTCCACTGGCCGACCGGTGACCGGCGACCGCCTGCGCGGTGACACTGAAGGCCGCGTGCGCGCGTTCGTGCGTGCGCTGCGCCACCGCGATGTACAGCAGGTCCAGCACCACCAGCTGGGGGTGCCGGGCGGAAAGGGCATCGGGCCGGAAGGTCGTCGCCTGCGTCGCGGTGAGCATGACGATGTCGGCGACCTCGGCGAGCGGCGAGCGCGGGAAGCTGGTCAGCGCGATCGTGGTCGCGCCCCGGCTGCTCGCCTCGGCGATCATCTCGATGGTCTCGCGGGTCTGGCCGCTGTGCGAGACGCCCAGCGCCACGTCGCCGGACTTCAGCAGCGCCGCGCTGGCCAGGCCGTTGTGCACATCGGTCCACGCCCACGCGGCGATGCCGATGCGGTGCAGGCAGAACTGCATCTCGCCACCGACGAGGGCACTGCCGCTGGCGCCGTAGATGTCGACCCGGTCGGCCCGGGCGATGGCCTCCGCGGCGCGCTCGACCTCGGTGAGGTCCAGCAGCGAGGCGGTGTCGTGCATCGCCTGCGTGTCGGCCGCCATGATCTGGCCGAGGACACGCTCGAGGGGGTCGGTCGGCTGGATCTCGCGGCCGATGTCCATCGTCCAGCCGCCGGTACGCGACGCGCGGCCGGTCTCACCGGCGATGGCGAGGCGCAGCTCGGCGTACCCGACGAAGCCCAGTGCCCGGCAGAAGCGGGTCACGGTCGCCGGTGAGGTGCCGCTGCGCTCGGCGAGCTCGACGATCGTCGAGCGGGCCGCGGCGGCGGGGTCGGCGAGGATCAGCTCGGCGACCCGCTGCAGGGCACCGGTGAGCTCGGGCAGCTGCGCCCGGACCTTCGCCAGGACGCTGTCGCCGGTGACGATGGCCGGGAAGCCGTCGGCGCCAGAAAATTGGCCGGACGGTGCGCCCGCCGGGATCGACGACACCGGCGAGGCACTGACAGCGGTGTGCACCGCCGTCGTGAGCTCCTCGCGAGATGCCATGTCGTTCCCTTTCAGCAAAGTTCCTTAACTGTTAGTGGTAAAAGTTCTTACTGAGGGGCCCTTCTTGTCAAGGAGTTGGGCGAAGTTTTCAAACTGTTACCTAAGAAGTGGATCTTAAAGACAGCTAAAAGTGCAGCTCAGAGCCGTTCGACACGTGTCTGCACCCCGGCCGCCGAGCGCTGGCCGACCCGACCAAGAAGACCAGATGCGACCGGGTGATCGTCAGGGTGAGCCGCAGATATAGCCCGTTTTGTTACAAGCGGGGATGCCGCGGTGATCGGTGGTTTTCATGAAGAAGGGCCGAACAGACCCTTTCGGTCCGTTCGGCCCTTTGCACCGCTTGTGAGCGCACTCAGTCGGAAGCGCTCCCATGCGCCGTCAGTACCTTGGTCAAAATTTCCAGCCCTTCACGGGCTTCCTGCTCGCTCAGGTTCAGCGGCGGGCCCATCCTGATCGTCGTGCCGTACAGGCCGCCCTTGCCGACCAGCAGCCCTTCGCGCTTGCACGCCTCGAACACCGCGTTGGTCGTGGCGACGTCGACGAGCTCCACGCCGAGCATCAGGCCCTTGCCGCGGACCTCGACGACGGCCGGCGAGGACACCGCCCGCAGCCCGTCGAGCAGGATGCCGCCGACGCGCGCGGCGTTGGCCTGCAGGTCGTGGTCGAGGATGTAGTCGAGCACCGCGTTGCCGGCGGCGGTGGAGATCGGGTTGCCGCCGAACGTGGAGAACGAGATGCCCTGCACCGACTCCATCACCTCGGCGCTGCCGACCACGCCGGCGAGGGCGAAGCCGTTGCCGATGCCCTTGGCGAAGGTCAGCAGGTCCGGCGTGACGCCGTGTGCCTGGTAGCCCCAGAAGTGCTCGCCGGTGCGCCCCCAGCCGGTCTGCACCTCGTCGGAGACGAGCAGGATGCCGTGCTCGTCGAGGATCTCCTTCCAGACCCGGAGCAGGCCGTCGGGGCCGCTGGTGAAGCCGCCGACGCCCTGGATCGGCTCGGCGATCAGGCACGCCACCGGGCCGGCCGTGGTCGTGGCGAGGACCTCACGCAGGTCCTCGGCGGCGGCCCGCAGGTAGTCCTCGTCGGAGAGGCCCTTCAGCACGCCACGCAGCCGGTCGCCGGAGTGCAGGTAGCTGACGTTGAACGGGCTGAGCGGCGACGCGGACCAGGCCCTGTTGCCGGTCACGCCGATCGTCGCCGCGGTCCGGCCGTGGTAGCTGTTGCGCACGGCCAGGATCGTGTTGCTCTGCCGCCGGTTGGTGGCCAGCTGCAGGGCGGCCTCGTTGGCCTCGGTGCCGGAGTTGGTGAAGAACACCCGGGCGTCGGGGATGCCCGACAGCCGCGCGATCTTCTCGGCGAGCTCGACCTGCTGGCGGATCAGGTACAGCGTCGACGTGTGCGCGATGCCGGTCCGCAGCTGCCGCTCGACCGCCTCGCGGACCTCCGGCACGTCGTAGCCGAGGGAGTTGGTGAGCACCCCGCCGAAGAAGTCGAGATAGCTCCGACCGTTACTGTCAGTGACTCTTGCGCCCTTACCGGTGACGAGCTCGATCGGCTCGGCGTAGTAGATCGGCATCCACGAGGGCATGACGCCCCGGTGCCGGCGGAGTAGGTCATCCATACCGCACATTCTCGCGCTGGCGTTTTCACGCTGCTTCGATATGCTGTCCGGCGATGTTGACGGCGCCGCGACGGATCCTCACGTTCCTGGTCACCACATGCATGCTGGTGATCGTGTTCGCCGACCCCGCGGCCGCCGAGCCCGGCGAGGACGGTGGCAGCAACCTCACTGTCCGTCAGGCTCTCGACAAGGCGCTCGGCGAATACAACGACGCCAAGGGCCGCCTGGACAAGTCGACCGCCGACCAGGCGGCGATCGAGGCCGAACTGGGCAAGACCCAGGCCCGCCTCGCCGAGCTGGAGGTGTCGGCCGGGTCGGTCGCCAGCGCCGCGTACCGCGGCCGCCGCGTCAGCCTGTTCAACGTCCTGGTCGGCAGCGACAACCCCGACCAGCTGCTGCACGACATGTCCACGATCGAGTACATGATCTCCCGCGACGACAAGGCCCTGCACGAACTGGCCGAGACCCGCAAGAAGCTGGAGCAGCAGAAGGCGGACATCGCCGCGGCGGTCGCCAACCAGCAGGCCCAGCTGAAGGTCATGGAGGCGAACAAGAAGGCCGCCGAGGACGCGCTGAAGAAGGCGGGCGGCGGCGGAGCGACCACCGGCGCCCCGACGGGCGGCACCGTCACCACCAAGCCGGTCGCGCGCAACTCCGACGGTTCGTATCCGAAGGAGACCTGCAGCCTCAAGGACCCGACGACCGGCAACTGCATCTCCCCGCGGATGCTCAACGCCTACAACGAGGCGAGGCTGGCCGGGTTCACGCACTACACGTCGTGCTACCGCAGCGGTGGCGGCGGCGACCACCCGCTCGGCAAGGCGTGCGACTTCTCCGCCAACAAGAGCACGTTCGTCAACGCCCGGGCGACCGGCGACGACCTCGCCTACGGCAACCGGCTCGCCGCGTGGTGCGTCGCCAACGCGAAGAACCTCGGCGTCAAGTACGTCATCTGGTACAAACGGATCTGGCAGCCCAGCAGCGGCTGGAAGTCGTACGGCGGCGACGGCACCCCCGCCGGTGACCACTACAACCACGTACACCTGTCGATGCAGTGAGCTAGTCCCGCTGCGCGTCCAGGGCCAGCAGCGCGACGTGCAGCGACAGGCACGCCTGCACGTCGTCGAGGTCCGCGCCGATGATCCTGCGGATGCGGGCCAGCCGCTCGTAGAACGCGGGCCGTGACAGGTGGCTGTGCTCCGCCGCCGCCGACTTGTTGCGCCCGCACTCCAGGTACACCCGAAGCACACCCAACAGTTGCTCGCGGGGGTTCCTGGCGTCGTGCGCGAGCAGCGGCCCGAGCTCCCGCTCCACGAACGTCTGCAGCCGCGGCTCGTCACGCAGCATGTGCAGCAGCCCCGGCAGGCCCACATCGGCGAGGCGGACGACGTCCCCCGGGCCGGCCGCCGGCCGCCGGACCGACACCGCGACCTGGCTCGCCTCCAGCAGCGACCGGCGCGCCTCCCTGGGCGTCGCGACCCCCTCCCCCGCCGCGACCACCACCGCGCCGCCGGCGAGCTCACGCACCCGCACCGCGAGCCGCCGCAGCGCGTCCGGCTCGTCCTCGGCGGCCCGCAACGCCAGCAGGACCCCGACGAGATCGCCGTCGAGCGCCCCGGCGAGCCCGGCCAGCGACGTGTCCCGCAACGCCCGCGCCGCCACCCCGGCGGAGCACCCACGCAGCACAACCCCGACGAGCTGCCGTCGCTCCAGGTGTACGCCCAGCGCCTTCGCCCGCACGATCACGTCCGCCACCGGGGCGGTGTGGCCCACGAGCGCCACGAGCAGCGCCGACTGCGCCTGCCGCTCCAGCGCGTCCTGGTGCTCGTCTCTCTTGGTGAGCCGCGCCAGCGCCAGCGTCGCCGCGGCCCGCTCGATCAGCGTCACGTCACGGTCCCGGGCCACCGGCAGCCGGATCAGCAGCCGCCCCCAGTCCTGCCCGCGCGCCCCGACGACCGTCACGAGCCAGCCCTTGCCGGCGTCGTGCCCGGTGCGCCCCGCCGGCTGCACCGCCCGCGAGTGCGCCTCCCAGTTCGCCAGGAGCAGCTCCGCGGACCCGCCCGCCGCGTCGTAGGCGAGGACCTGCCGCGACAGGTTCTCCAGCACGACGGGAGCCCCCGCGAGCGCCGCGGTCTGCGCCACCACCTCCGCCGGCGCCGCCCCCTCCACCGACAGGTCCGTGAACCGCTGGTGGATCTCGGCGGTCGCCCGCAGCTCGGCCAGCTGCGCATCCACGATCATCCCGTGCACCGCCTGCGTGATCAGCACGAACGGCGTCCCCCGGTGCAGCTCGACCAGCGGAAACCCGAGCTCCTCGGCGGTCCGCACCATCACCGCCGGCAGCCGCCGCTCGAACCGCCGCCCCATCTCCACCGCCAGCCCGCACGCCCCGACGTCGGCGATCTCGGCCACGAACCGCCGCAACCCCGCATCATCAGGCGGCAACCCGATCCCGGTGATGAGGATCAGCTCCCCACCCCGCAGCAGCGTCGCGATGTCGGGCACCTCGGAGCTGTGCACCCACCGCACCGCCTGATCCAGCCCACGCTCCCCCGCCACGACCCGCGGCGCACCGTTACGGACCGGGTCGAGCTCGAGCACCTCACGCACGGACGGGAACATCAGCGCGGATGCTACAACTTCCCACCCCACCCCTGACCGCTCCCGCCGCCACGCCCCCGCCCTCGTCGAGCCGTCGCCCCCCGTCCCCCGCCCAGGCCCGCCGCGTGCCCTCGTCCGTCCCCGGCCTCCGTCGCCCCCACGCGAGCCCACCGCGCTCCCGTCGCACCCGCCGGCCCTGCCCGAGCCCGCCGCGCGTTCGTCGAGCCTCCACTCTCGTCGAGCCCGCGGACCCCAAGATCCCTGCGCGAGGCCCACTGCGCCCTCGTCGAGCGCCCGCCCTCATCGCCTCTGCGCGAGTCATCGAGCCCTGCCCCGTCGAACCCGCCGCGCCTTCGCCGAGCTCTGCCATCATCGAGCCCCCGGACACCGTGACCCCTGCGCGAGTTTCGTTGTGTTCCCGTCGAGGCCCCGCCCTGATCGCCCCCTGCGCGAGCCACCTATGCCGTCATCGAGCCCGCCTCCGTCGAACCTTCGCGAGCCCCCGCCGCGGCCTCGTCGAGCCCCGCAAACATCGAGCCTGAGCCCTGCGCGAGCCCGCCACCCCGTCCGCCCGGTCGCCCGGTCGCCCACAGCCCTGCCCCAGCCTCAACGACCGTCACGAGCCAGCCTTTGCCGGCGGCGTGCCCGGTACGCCCCGGCTGCCGAAAGCGGGCTTCCCAGTTCGCCAGGAGCAGCCCTGCCGCTCACCGCGTCGCAGGCCGAGCCCGCCGGCCCTGCGCGAGCCCGCCGCACCCTCGAACCCGCCACATACCGTCAGGCCCGCTGCACCCTCTCGGACCGCCGCACTCTCGGACCGCCGCACTCTCGGACCGCCGCACCCTCGGACCGCCGCACCCTCGGACCGCCGCACCCTCGGACCGCCGCACCCTCGGACCGCCGCACCCTCGGACCGCCGCACCCTCGGACCGCCGCACCCTCGGACCGCCGCACCCTCGGACCGCTGCGGCCCCCGACTGCTGCGGCCCCGGACGTCCCGTCGCCGGATCCGCCGAGAGCCCTTGCCGCCCCGGGCACGCCCGGCTGTCCCGGCCGACCCGCCGATCCCCGCCGCCTGCCCTCAGGGCCATTGAGCCCCTGGCTGTCCCCGTCGCGCCCATGCGAGCCACGACGCGGTCCCCGTCGAACCCATTGCGGGCCGGGAGCCGCTGCGGGCCGAAACCGGTGCTCGGCGGGTACGCGCGCGGGAGCGGCGGCGGATGGCGGCGGTGTCTGGTCGGCTGGCGTTCAGGGGTCCACTTGTGTCGGGCACGGAGGTGGGTCGGTGCCCGGGCGTTCCGCTCTTCGAGACCGTAACACTGCCGACCAAATCGCGGACACGCGTTGTCATCGCTTGCCGACTCAACGCGACTACGTGCTGGTCAGCATAACTGGGGGGAGGCGGTGGCGGAGGGGGGTGCCGGGGCCTGCGGTGAGGAGGCGGCCGGCGTGGGCGGTCAGGGTGCGGGCGGCGCCGGCGTCGCACACGTCGGTGAAGGCGTGCGGGCGGGGTACCGGTGGGCGGGCGGCGATCCGGTCGTCGCCGGTGATGGCGTACAGGCGGCCGCCGAGGGTGGTCAAAGAGACGCTGCCGCCCGCGGTGCCGATCTGGCGCCAGGCGCCGGTCTCCAGTTCCAGGGCAGGCAGGTACCAGAGGGTGTCGCCGCGGGCGGCGGCGAAGAGGCCGGCGTCGCACAGGGCGAGGGCGCGGGCGCTCGGGGGTGCGTCGGCCACGTCGGTCCACGTCGTGGCGTCGAAGGCCGGGTCGCGGTAGATCAGCCGGCCCGTGGTGGTGAGGGCCCACAGGCCCTGGCGCATCCCGCCGGCGGCCTCGCGGGGGGAGGCCAGGCACAGGACGTCGGGGGCGTCGCCGATACGGTGCCAGGGGAGGTTCTGGCCGCAGGCCTCGCGGGCGAGGAGGGCGCCGTCGGCGTTGACGGCGTAGAGGGCGCCGCCGCAGGCGGTGAGGGCATGCAGCTCGGCTGGGGGGCCGATGACGGTCCAGCCGGCGGGGGACGTCGCGGTGAAGCGGTCCAGGACGTTGCGGGTGATGCGGTCGACGACGGGGTCGGTGAGGCCCTTGCCCCAGTTGACGGTGGCGGCCGTGAAGACCGTGCCGGCGCCGAGGTCGAAGACGCCCATGGTGGCGGCGCCGCCCTGACCGTAGCGGCGCCAGTGGCGCAGGTCGGCGGTGGCGAGCACGACGAACGACGGCGGGGTCCCGTCGCGGCCGGTGGCGCGGGGCACCCCGCCGACGTCGGCGATGTCGGCGGCGTCGGTCTCGTAGCCGAGGGTGCCCTGGCCGAACTTGTCGCCGTCGCTGAGGCCGGTGCCGTCGAAGACCCAGTGGTCGGCGAACCTGGCCGTGAACGCCTCCCGGCCGATGACGGCCATGCCGTCGCCCCAGGCGCCGGCGCCGCGGCGGAAGCTGACGCCGGTCATCGCGTTCTCGGGGCGGTTGACCGGGGCGCTGGACCACTCGACGGTGACCCGGCCGGGGTCCACTGTGGACATGGGGTCGGTCGTGGCGTCGCGGTGGCAGACCATGGTGCGGCCCCCGTCCTCCAGGCGCATCTGCCACCAGGCGGTGTTGGCGCCGAAGACCGCGAGGTTGCCGCCACGGCGGACGAAGGCCTCGACGGCGTCGCGCTGCTCCCAGGTCCAGTACTCGTCGTGGGCGCAGACGACGAGGGTGCGGTGGCCGTCGAGGATCGCCGGGTCGAGGTGCAGGTCCAGGTTGGAGCAGTAGTCGACCTCGTACCGCGCGGCCCGCAGCCAGCGCAGCAGCGGCTCCTCCCAGCGCTCCGGCGGTGGCCCGCCGCCCGGCCGGTCGAAGCTGACGGCGGCCGCGCGGGTCGGCTCCTCCGCGTAGTAGAGACCTTCGCCCGGCACGCCCGCGCGGTTGTACGCCTGCCACGTCGAGAACGGCACCGACACCAGGATCGGCGCCCGGGCGGCTGCCGGTCGCACCACGAACCAGGCCTCGTCGTCGCCGGCGGCGTTGATCCGTGGCAGGGCGCCCGCAGCGGCGAACGTCGCGCGGTACAGCGACGACAGCCACGACACGGGAACCCGCAGTGTCCACGTCGGACCGTCCACTGTGTCCCGGCACATGACGAGCCCGGTGACGGCGTCGGTGACGACGACGGTCGCGGCGCCGGTCGTCACGAACGTCAGCGCGGCCCCGGACACGACCGAGGTGGCCCGGGCGTACGCCGAGACGGTGACCGCGGCCCCGTCGGCGACGGTCACAGCAGCCCCGTCAGCGTGGACATCGGCACGTCCGAACCGGCGGCGCGGACCAGCAACTCCTCGATCGCCCGCAGGTGCGCCTCGATCGCGGCCGGTGGCAGGTACGCGGTGTCGGCCGTGAGCGTGACGACGAGCGCCTGCCCGTCGAGCGTGACGTGCAGGCAGTAGCGGCACGCGACGCGTTCCTGGGTGGCGGGGAAGTCGAAGCGGGTGTCGCGCTGCAGGGCCCTCAGGTCGGTTGCCGTTCTCAGGGGCCGGCCGTCGATGAGCCGCATGTCGTTGAAGCAGCAGTACGGGTGGACCGGCTCGCCCCGGGCGGCTTCCGCGTCGGCGAACATCGCGTCCCACCCGGCGGGGTCGTAGGCGGCGGCGCGGTACCCGCGCAGGGCCGCCTGCCAGCCGGGGCGCAGCAACGCGCCGAACGTGGGCCGGTCGACGTCGAGGACGAACAGGCCGTCCTGCGACAGCGTGCTGACGAGGTCGCGGTGCCCGGTGGTGAACCGGTTGCCGACGATCGGCATGACGGCGGTCGTCGGGTGCCCGCCGGCGGCCGCGGCGAGCGCCCCGGCGGCGGTGAGCAGCACGGTGGAGCCGCTGACGCCGTGCTGCGCCGCGAGCGCGTCGACGGCGCCGGGCAGCGCGGTGGAGACGATCCGCCCGGTCCAGTAGCGGGGCGCCTGCGGCGGCGCCGCCGTGGTGGGGAACATGGTGGCGGGGATGCGGGTGAACTGTTCGGCCCAGTACGACAGGGCGGCCGCGCCGCGGCGGTGCCCCTCCGGCGACTGCTGCTCCTCGGCAAGGTCGAGGGGGTTGGTCTCGGGGGCGCGCAGGCCACGGTCGCCGCGCAGCGCGAGCAGCCGCAGCTCGCGGGCGAGGACCTCGGCGCCGTGGCCGTCGGTGGCGAGGTGGCACAGCACCAGGACCAGGTGGCTGACGGCGCCGCCGCGGGTGACGAGCGCGGCCCGCACCGGCCACTCGGCGCGGTAGTCGAAGGCGGTGCCGGCGAGCGTGTCCCGGGCGCGGGCCGCGGCGGCGGCCGGGTCGTCGCCACCGTCCACCATGGACACGTCGAGGACGCCGGCCGCGGCGAGCACCTGCTCCGGCGTGCCGCCGGTGGAGCCGAGCCGGGTGCGCAGCGCCTCGTGGCGGGCGACGAGCGCGGCCAGGGCGCCGAGGGCGGCGTCGACCGGCACGGTCCGCGGGCCGAGGTCGACGATCCGGTCCAGGTTGAAGTAGTGGTCGTTGGGCACCGTGCGACCGATCGCGTTCCAGATGGCCCGCTGCCCCCACGTCAGCGGGCCAGTGCCCGATCGTCCGCCCGCGAACGGCAGCCGGTGCAGCGTGAGCGGCTCAGTCATCACGCACCGCCCGCTCCTGCACAGTGCCCCCGAGGTCGTCGGCGACCGCCCGCTCCTGCGCGGTGCGCACGAGGTCGTCGGCGACCGCCCGCTCCTGCACGGTGCGCACGAGGTCGTCGAAGTCGTCGAAGTGCGTGCCGGGCGTGTCCAGGTCGAGCTGGACGCCGAGCTCGTCGTCGAGGGCGTCGACGAGCCGCAGCACGGCGAGGGAGCCGACGCCGAGCGCGGCGAGGGACCCGCCGCCGGTGAGGATCTCCTCGGTGGTGACCTCGCCGTCGGTGGCGGTGCTGACCATCGTCGCGACCCGGTCGCGGAGCGCCGCGTCGACCGGAGGCGCGCTCATCGGGCGGCCAGCCGCTGCCGCAGGCTCAGCGGGCGGATGTCGGTCCACACCTCGTCGATGTGGGCGACGCACTCGTCCCTGGTGCCGGTGAACCCGGTGCGCCGCCAGCCGGCCGGCGGCTCCTCGGCGGCGTTCCACAGCGAGTGCTGCTCCTCGTCGTTGACGACGACGGCGAAGGTGTCGGTCATCGGGCCTCCCGCAGGTCGGCGATCGCGGCGACGACGCCGTCGATCGTTGGGGTGTCGAAGAAGACGTCGAGCGGCACGTCGACGCCGAGACGCTTGCGGATGCGGACCGCGATCTGGGTGATGGTGAGGGAGTGCCCGCCGAGGTCGAACAGGTCCTCGTCGGGCCCGATGTCGTCGATGCGCAGCACCTCCTGCCAGATGGTGGTGACCGTTGCGGTGGTGTCGTCGCCGGTACCGGCGGAGCCCCCGGCCACGGCGGCGACGGCGGGACCGGCCGCGGGAGGATCCGCGGGCGCGGGCAGGGCGGCCCGGTCGAGCTTGCCGTTCGGGGTCAGCGGGAAGGCCGGCAGCGCGACGACGGCCGACGGCACCATGTAGCCGGGCAGGGCCTGCGCCACGTGCTCGCGCAGCGCCGCCGGGTCCACGGTGCCGCCGGCGGGCACGACGTAGGCGACGAGGCGGGCTCGGGGGCCGTGCGGGTCGGCGAGTACCACCGCGGCCTGCGCGACCGTGGGGTGGGTGGCGAGCCGGGCCTCGATCTCGCCGGGCTCGATCCGGTGGCCGCGCAGCTTCACCTGGTTGTCGACCCGGCCGAGGAACTCCAGTCCGGAAGGCCCGCGCCGGACCCGGTCGCCGGTGCCGTAGACGCGGGCGCCGGGCGCGCCGAACGGGTCGGGACGGAACCGGTCCGCGGTCAGGCCGCCCCGGCCGCGGTACCCGTGAGCGACGCCAACCCCGCCGATCCACAGCTCCCCGGCGATGCCGTCGGGGACCGGCCGCAGCGCGTCGTCGAGCACGTGCAGGGTGGTGTTGGCGACGGGCCCGCCGATGGTGACGGGGGCGCCGGGCGCGA
Source organism: Dactylosporangium maewongense (assembly GCF_039531485.1). Classification (NCBI taxonomy): domain Bacteria; kingdom Bacillati; phylum Actinomycetota; class Actinomycetes; order Micromonosporales; family Micromonosporaceae; genus Dactylosporangium; species Dactylosporangium maewongense. Next base: position 105,032 of record NZ_BAAAQD010000006.1, read on the forward strand.
TGTCGGCGAGGGCGGACCACACGGTGGTCTCGGTCGGCCCGTACGCGTTGACGAGCCGCCGCACGAGCGGGGCGAGCTGGTCCGCGAGGTCCGCCGGAAGGGCCTCGCCGCCGGTGACGGCGACCAGGTCGCCGCGGGTCAGCCCGGCCTCGAGCAGCAGCCGCCAGCCGGACGGGGTGGCCTGCACGTGGGTGACGCCGTGCCGCTCGACGAGCCGCAGCTGGGTGGCGGCGTCGCGGTGCCGGTCCGGCGGCACGAGGACGATCCGGGCGCCGACGGTCAGGGGCAGCAGCAGCTCGACGGTGGAGATGTCGAACGACAGGGACGTGAGGCCGAGCCAGGTGTCGCCGGCGCCGGAGCCGAGGTGGTCGCGCATCGAGTCGACGAGGTTGGTGAGCGCGCCGTGCGGGACGGCGACGCCCTTGGGCTTCCCCGTCGAGCCCGACGTGTAGATGACGTACGCGGTGTCGTCCGCGGCCGGCACCCCGGCGTCCGGCGCGCCGGTGTGGTCGAGGGACACGTCGGACGGGGTGAGGACGAGCGCGGCGCCCGCGTCGTCGCGGATGAACGCGATCCGCTCCGCCGGGTAGGACGGGTCGAGCGGCAGGTACGCCGCACCCGTCTCCAGCACGCCGAGCACCGCGACGAGCAGCTCCGCGGTGCGCGGCAGTGCGATCCCGACGAGGGAACCGGGCCCGATCCCCTGCTGCCGCAGCCGGTCCGCGAGGCCCGCCGCCGCCGCGCCGAGCCGCCCGTACGTGACCCGCCGGTCGCCGCAGACGACGGCCTCGGCGGTCGGGTCGGCGGCGGCCCGGGCGAGGAACCTGTCCACCACGGTGTCCCGCGGCGCGGGGCCGACCGTCGACACGTCCACCGTGGACGGCAGGGCCAGGTCGGCGACAGGGGTCTCGGGGACGGCGACGGCGGCCGCGAGCAACGCCTGGAACTCCGCCGCGACCTGTTCGGCGGCGAACGATCCCGCGACGAGGTGCAGGCTGCCCTCCACGACCGTGGGGCCCTCGACGAGCTGCAGGTTGGCGGTGCCGCGCACGGCGCCGGGGAACACCAGCCAGTCGACGGTGGTGTCGACGCCGTCGAAGGTGGGCGGTTCGGCCCGCCGCCGGTAGCTGACCGTCAGCGGGGCGAGCGCCGCGCGCGGGGTGAGCCGGACGGCGTGGCTGAGCGGGACGGCGCGGTGCGGGTACAGCTCCCGCAGCTGGGTCCGCAGTGCCCGGGCGAACGCGGCGAACGGCTGCGCGGGGTCCGGCGTGGAGCTGACGGGCAGCTCGTTGACGTGCAGGCCGATCCGCGGCACCGCCCGGTCCGCGGTGGACAGTTCGAGGGCGGTGGTGACGGTGCCGTTGCCGTACCGGCGCAGCAGCGCGTGCCAGGCGGCTAGGAGCAGTTCGAAGTGGGTGATCCCGAGGGTGGCGGCGGTCTCGGCGAGGGCGGCCGTGCCGACGGTGAACGGGACCGCGACGGATTCGGCGCCGGGCGCGGGGTGCCGGAGGCCGGGCAGCTGCGGCGGGAGCGGCTCCTGCCACCGCGTGGCCCAGAACGCGGCCGCGGCGGCGGTGTCCACGATGGACGAAGCTGCCGGCGTGTCCCCGATGGGCAGGGTGCCGCCGTTGTACGCGGTGGCGAGGTCGGCGACGAGGACCTGCTTGGAGGTGCCGTCGAAGACGAGGTGGTGCGCGACCACGCACAGCAGGTGCTCGCCGGGCGCGGTGCGCAGCAGCGTGAACCGGGCCAGCGGCCCGCGGCGCAGGTCGAAAGGCGCCGCGACGAGGTCCGCCACGTCCGCCACGCCACCGGACCGGACCACGAGGGTGACCTCGGCGCTGCCCGGCGCCAGCGCGACGAGGTCCTCGTCGACGGCCCCGGCCAGCACCGGGTGGCGGGCGACGACCGCGGCGACGGCGGCGCTCAGCCGGTCGACGTCGAGGGCGCCGGTGAACCGGATCGTCACCGCGAGGTGGTAGGCGGGCCCGGCGGGCAGGGTCTGCTCGGTGACCCACACGCCGTGCTGGGCGGGCGTCAACACGGCTGGGGCGGTCACGGTGGTCACGGTGGTCATCGGCCCGCCCTGTCGTCGTCGGGAAGCTCGGAAGGAGAGGAAGGCGAAGAAGGAGAGGAAGGCGAAGAAGGAGAGGAAGAAGAGTGGGAAGAGGGAGACGAGGGAGGCTCGAGAAGCTCGCGGAGCGAGCGCTTGAGGATCTTGCCGTTGTCGTTGCGGGGCAGCCGGTCCAGGAACAGCACGCGGCCGGGGATCTCGTGCCCGGCGAGCCGTTCGAGCAGGAACGTGCGCAGCTGCGGCGCGGTCAGCGGGCCGTCGGTGACGACCGCGGCGGCGACGGCGGCGCCGAGGACCGGGTGCGGCACGCCGAACGCGGCGGCCTCCCTGACCAGGGGGTGCTCGTGCAGGGCGTGCTCGATCTGCAGCGTCGACACCTTGTGCGCGCCGGACTTGATGACGTCGCGGTCGCGGTCGACGAGGTACAGGTAGCCCTCGTCGTCGAGCCGGCCGACGTCGCCCATCCGGACCCACCGGCCGTGGAAGACCTCCGCCGTGGCCTCGCCGTCGCCGTAGTACGAGCGGGCGGCGACCGGCGAGCGCAGCCACACGTCGCCGGCCTCCCCCACCGGCAGCGGCCGCCGGTCCGGCCCGGCGATCATCAGGTCGGCGGCGACGGTCGGACGGCCGAGCGCGGCGGGTCGTTCGGGGTCGAACACCATCGACGTCTGCGCCGGGGCGGCCTCGGTCGAGGTGTAGTAGTTCACGATCGTCGCGCCCGGGAACGCGGCGGTGAGCTCCAGGGCGACCGCCGGCGGCAGGGCGGCGGCGGTCGAGCCGATGAGCCGCACCGTGGACAGGTCGTGTGTCCTGTGCACGCCGGCGTGCAGCAGCTCGATCGCCATGGCGGGGACGAGGAACACGGTGCCGACGGCGTGGCGCTCGACGAGCTTCGCGAAGCGGCCGGGGGTGAAGGTGCCGGCGGTGAGGGCGGCGGCGCGGGCGTTGAGCGCGTTGACGAGCATCGTCTGGCCGGCGTTGCTGCCGACGGGGAACGCGTGCAGGAAATGCGCGGAGTGCGCGAGCGGGCGGCGGCGCGGGTCGAGGGTGCAGCCGTGGGCGAGGTTGGCGTGGTTGGCGCCGACGCCCTTCGGCACGCCCGTGGTGCCCGACGTGTAGAGGATCTGCGCCAGGTCCCGCGGCGAGGGCGGCGGCCCGTCGAAGGTCCCGCCGCCGAGGTCGGCCAGGGCCGCGGCCCAGACGCCGTCGGGGAACGGGACCGCGCCGGCGGAGGGCGGGACCGCGCCGGCGGGGTGCAGGACCGCACGGGCGCCGCTGTGGGTGAGCACGTGGCGGACCTCGGCGGGGGCGAGCCGGTCCGACATCGGCACGGCGACGAGCCCGGCGCGCAGGACACCGGTGAACGCGACGGCGTACTCGTGCCAGCCGCCGGTGCCGTAGTGCAGCGCGACCCGGTCGCCGGGCGCGAGGCCGCGGTCGCGGAGCCCGGCGGCGACCGCCCCGGCGCGGGTGTGCCACTCGCCGAACGTGACCCGCTCGTCCCCGGCGACGAGCGCGACCCGGGCCGGTTCGCTCGAAGCGCGATGGGCGAGCAGCTCCACCAGGGTCGCCGGCACCGCCGGCGCCCGTCCGCCCGCCCTGGGGGCGGGGATGGCCGCGGAAGTGGTGGTCATCGGGCCGGCTCCAGCCGCCGGGCGTCCTCAGGAGCGGACTGGTCGCGGCGGCGCAGCTCCTGGATGCCGACGAGGTCGTCGGGCAGGGCGTCGGGCACGTCGGCGTCGAAGCGGCGCAGCACCGGGATCCGCAGCCCGGCGGCGACCATCGCGGCCATCGCGAGCCCGAACACGACGTACATGAGGGCGATCCCCCGGCCCGGCCCGGTGCCGATGACCGCGCCGACGGTCCCGGCGAGCGCGCCGCCGGGGGCGAGGAGCGGCTCGAAGAGCTTCGTGCCGAGGGGCGCGACGATGCCGTGGCCGATCGGCAGCGTCGACCAGGCGACCATGGTGTTCAGGGCGAAGACCCGGCCGTGGTACCGCTGCGGCACCTTCACCTGCACGATCGTGGTGTAGACGCCGTTGACGAGCGACAGCGCCGCGGAGAGGCCGAAGGCGCAGGCGCCGACGACCCACACGCTCGCGTGGGTGCCGCCGAGGACGGCGGCGGCGGCGAGGAGGGCGGCGAGGCCGAGCATGCCGCGCAGCCGCTGCCGGCGGGGGCCGCCCCAGAAGCCCATGGCGATGCCGCCGACGATGACGCCGGCGCCGCCGCACATGGCGACCCGCGCGGCGGTGCCGAGGTCGGCGAAGGACAGCACGAGCGGGGTCATGAGCAGGAACAGCGGGGCGAGGAAGATGTTCAGCCCGGCGAACCACAGCAGCATGGCCCGGAAGCCGCGGTGGTGCCACGAGTAGGCGAAGCCGTGCCGGATCTCCGCGAGGAGCGTCTCGCGGCGCCGCCACGGCAGGGTCCGCGGGAACTTCACGACGGCGAGGACGGTGATCGCGACGGTGTAGCTGAGCACGTCGATGACGAGGATGCCGCGCAGGCCGATGCCGGCCATGAGCCCGACGGCGATCAGCGGCACGACGAAGGCGCTGACGCCGCCGGCGAGCTGGACGATGCCGTTGGCGTGGCCGAGGTACTGCTTCGGCACGAGCTGCGGGACCGCGGAGGCGTACGCGAGCCGCTGGAACGTCAGCGCGATCGACAGGGCGGCGAGCAGCGGGTAGATGTGCCACGGGACGAGCGCGCCGGCGACGAGCAGGGCGAGCAGCGCGGCCTGGGTGGCGCCGGCGGCGATGTCACCGGCGAGCATCACCTTGCGCCGGTCGAACCGGTCGACGATCGCGCCGGCGACGGGCCCGGCGAGGATGCCGGGGAGCATGCCGATGACGGCGTAGAGGGCGTACCGGGCGACGGACCCGGTCTCCAGGTAGATCCAGATCGGCAGGGCGAACTCGGTGAGCGCGGAGCCGGTGATGGAGACGAGCTGGCTGAGCGCGACGATGAGGAACCGCGCCATTCCGGGCTGCGCGACGGGTTTCGCCGCGGCCGGGTCGGCGAGTGCGGGTGCCGCGGCGCCGGTGCCGTGCAGCCACCACGACGTGTCCCCCGCCGTCGCCGGCAGCACGTCCGCGGGTGCGGGGCCGCCGGGGGCGAGCGTCGGGTGGGTGCGGCTGACGATGTCGGCGAGCTCCTTCGCCCGGTACTTGAGGAAGAAGTGCCCGGCCTCGTCGAGGAGCACGAGCGCGACCCGGTCGGAGACGAGCAGCCACTCCTTGTACCGCTCCTGGTAGAAGTCGGCGGCGGGGTCGCGGGTGCCCATGACGGACACGATCGGCGCGCGGAGGCGGGCCGCCGCATGACCACCGCCGCCGTCGAGGGTGGCGGTGAAGTACTCCTCGGCGGCGACGGAGTCGCGGCGCATGTTGCCGATGATGAACCGCTTCTGGGTGTCGTCGAGGTCGGCGACGTCGGCGCCCATCGACGTGAGCCAGTTCTCGTAGACCCGGTTGCCGAGCAGCGGTTCGAGGGCCGCGAACCGGCTCAGGGCGCTCAGCACGCGGCTGCGCGGGCGGGCGAACGGGAACTGGGCGCCGATGTAGACCGCTTCGAGGTCCCGGCCGGCGTTCTCGAGGCGGCGGGCGACGGCGACGATGAGGGCGCTGCCGACGCCGCAGTGGCCGTACAGGGCGATCGGGCCGCTGACGCGCTCCTGGATCTCGGCGGCGACGCGGTCGGCGAGCTCCTCGAAGGGCAGGCGCTCCTCGGTGAGGCCGACGTCGTGCCCGGGGATCGCGACGGACCAGAGGGCGTGCCCGGCCGGCAGCGCGTCGGCGAGGGGCTGGTAGACGACGGCGCTGCCGCCGCCGTACGGGACGCAGACCAGCGACAGGTCCGGCGTGGACGAGGCCTTGGTGAGCTTGTGCAGCAGCCGCCGCGGCCCGCGGTCGTCCTCGGACATGGACGCGAACGTGGCCAGCTCGCGGATCGTCTTGAGGGTGAACACGTCCATGACGCTGACCGGCTGCCCGATGCCGTCCAGCTGCTTGCGGGCGCGGGCGACGACCTGGGTGGCGAGCAGCGAGTGTCCGCCGAGGTCGAAGAAGTCGTCGTCGACGCCGACGGACGGCAGTCCCAGGACGTCGGCCCAGATGGCGGCGAAGACCAGCTCCGCCGGGGTGGTCGGCGGGGCCGACCCGGAGCCGCTCGCGGCCGCGACGGGTGCCGGGAGGGCGCGGCGGTCGAGCTTGCCGCTGGGGCCGAGCGGGAGTTTGTCGAGGCCGACGTACGCGCTGGGCACCATGTAGTCGGGCAGGCTCGCCTTCAGCGCCGACTTCAGCGCCGGCGCGTCCGGCTCGGCGATTCCGGTGAGGTAGGCGACGAGCCGCTTGTCGCCGGGCCGGTCCTCGCGGACGGTGACGGCGGCCTCGGTCACGCCGGGCTGGGCGCGCAGGGCGGCCTCGATCTCGCCGAGCTCGATCCGCAGCCCGCGGAGCTTCACCTGGTGGTCGATGCGGCCGAGGAACTCGATGGTGCCGTCGGTGCGCCAGCGGGTGAGGTCGCCGGTGCGGTACAGCCGGCCGCCGGGCGGCCCGAACGGGTCGGGGACGAACCGGGTGGCGGTGAGCCCGGGCCGGTCGTGGTAGCCCAGCGCCAGGCCGACGCCGCCGATGTGCAGCTCGCCGGGGACGCCGGGCGGCACCGGCTGGCCGGCGGGGTCGAGGACGTAGAGGCGGATGTTCTGGATCGGGGCGCCGATCGGGACCGTGTCCAGGTCGCCGGAGCACCGGAAGGCGGACACGTCGACGGCGGCCTCGGTCGGGCCGTACAGGTTCCACAGTTCGGTGCCGGGCAGCGCGGCGGCGAAGGCCCGGACGGCGTCGAGCGGGAGCTCCTCGCCGCTGCAGACGACCCGGCGGAGGCCGGTGCAGGCGGCGACGCCGTCCTCGGCGAGGAACATGGCGAGCATCGACGGCACGAAGTGGGTGGTGGTGACGCCTTCCCGCACGATCAGGTCGCGCAGGTAGGCGGCGTCCTTGTGCCCGCCGGGCTTGGCGAGGACGAGCCGCGCGCCGGTGATGAGCGGCCAGAAGAACTCCCACACCGACACGTCGAAGCTCGCCGGGGTCTTCTGGAGCACGACGTCGGTGCCGTCGAGCCGGTAGGTGCGCTGCATCCAGTCGAGGCGGTTGACGATGCCGCGGTGCGTGTTCGGCACGCCCTTCGGCTTCCCCGTCGACCCCGACGTGTAGATCATGTACGCGACGTCGCCGGCCTCGGGCGTGTCCGGCACGGGCGGGAGCTTCCGGGCGAACGCCGACGGGTCGTCGAGGAAGATGACGGTCGCGGTCGTGTCCGGCACGGGCAGCCGGGACTGGGTCAGCAGCACCGGTGCGTCGGCGTCGGCGAGCATGAACGCGAGCCGGTCCGGCGGGTAGTCGGGGTCGAGCGGCACGTAGGCGGCGCCGGCCTTGAGCACGCCGAGGAGGCCGACGACGAGGTCGGTGGAGCGTTCGGCGCTGACCGCGACGAGCCCGCCGGGGCCGGCGCCCTCGACGCGCAGGCGGCGGGCGACCCGGTCGGCGGCGGCCTCCAGCTCGCGGTAGGTGAGGCGCCGGTCCTGGAACTGCACGGCGACGGCGTCGGGGGTCCGGGCGGCCTGCGCGGCGATGAGCCCGGGCAGGGTCGCGCCGTCCGGGAAGTCGGCGGCGGTGTCGTTCCAGCGGTGCAGCACCTGGTCGCGCTCGTCCGCCTCCAGCAGGTCCACGGTGGACACCGGCAGGCCGGGCCGGGCGACGACGGCGCGCAGCAGCTTGTCCAGGTGCCGGCCGAGGCGGGCGATGGTGGCCTCGTCGAACAGGTCGACGTTGTAGTTGAACGCCCCGCGCAGCCCGCTCGGGTCCTCCATGACGAACAGTTCGAGGTCGAAGCGGGTGCCGGTGGCGCGCAGCCCGAACGGGGTGACGTCGAGCGGGCCGGTGCCCCCGGCGAGGTTGGCGGCGGCGTAGTTCTGCACCGCGAGGACGGCCTGGAACACCGGTGAGCGGCTCACGTCGCGGGGCACGTTGAGCTCGGAGACCAGCTGCGCGAAGGGCAGCTCCTGGTGCGCGTACGCGGACAGGCACGTCTCGCGGGTGCGCTCGATCAGCTCGTCGAACGTGGGGTCGCCGTCGAGGCGGGCCCGCATCGCGAGGACGTTGACGAACATGCCGATGAGCCGTTCGAGCTCCGGCTCGGGCCGCCCGGCGATGGGTGAGCCGACGGCGAAGTCCCGCTGGCCGCTGTGCCGGGACAGCACGACCTGGAAGGCGGCGAGCAGCACCATGTAGACGGTGGCGCCGTGGGCCCTGGCGAGGCGGGTGAGCCCGTCGAGCAGCTCCCGGTCGATGTCGAAGCCGTACCCGGCGCCCTCGAACGTCTGCTGCTTCGGGCGCGGCCGGTCGGTGGGCAGCGCGAGGGGTTCGACGCCGGCGAGCTCGGTGCGCCAGTAGTCCACCTCGCGGGCGAGCGCGTCGCCGGTGAGCCGCCCGCGCTGCCAGGCGGCGAAGTCGCCGTACTGGACGGGCAGCGGCGGCACGGGTGACGGGACGCCGGCGGCGTGCGCGTCGTAGCCGGCGAGGACCTCGCCGACGAGCACCTCGCTGGACCAGCCGTCGCTGATGCTGTGGTGGGTGACCAGCAGTAGCACGTGGTCGTCGGCGGCCATGCGGACCAGCAGCGCGTGCAGCAGCGGGCCGTGGACGAGGTCGAAGAGCCGACCGACGGCCTCGTCGACGATCCTGGCGGCGGCGTCCTCGCCGGCGGCGTCGACGACCGTCAGCGTGACCGGCCCCGGTTCGGCGAGCTCCAGGACGGGCCGGCCGTCGTCGGTGACGGGGTAGCGGGTGCGCAGCGACTCGTGCCGGGCGACGACGTCGTCGAGCGAGCGGGCGAGCGCGGCCTCGTCGAGGGCGCCGCGCAGCCGGCGGGCGACCGGGATGTGGTAGGCGGCGGTCCCGGGCGCGAACTGCTCCATGAACCAGAGTCGTTCCTGGGCGAACGACAGGGGCGGGACGGTGCCTTCGGGCCGGGCCGGGACGGTGGGCCCGGTCTCGGCCGGGCGTCTGCGCAGTCGTGCGGTGAGCAGTGCCCGCTTGGTGGCGGACAGGTCTTCCACGGTCATAACAGGTCCCCCGTGAGCATGTGCCGTGCAGTCTCTTCGTCCATCGCCTCGATCTCGGCGATGAGCAGCGCCTCGACGGCCTGGGCGAACCCGGCGACGGTGCGGTGGGTGAACAACGTGCGGATCGGGACGCTCAGGTCGACGGCGGCGCGGACCCGGGCGACCATGCGGGTGGCGAGCAGCGAGTGGCCGCCGAGGTCGAAGAAGTCGTCGTGCGCGCCGACCTTCTCCACGCCGAGCACCTCGGCCCAGACCCCGGCGACGAGGTCCTCGGCGTCGGTGCGGGGCGCGACGTAGCCGGCCGACGAGCGGACCTCGGGATCCGGGAGGGCGGCCTTGTCGAGCTTGCCGTTGACGGTCAGCGGCAGGGCTTCCAGCGGCACGACCGCCGTCGGCACGAGGTGCGCCGGCAGCGTCGCGGCAAGCGCTTGCCGCACGGCCGACGGGTCCAGTGACGCTGGTGTCACGTAGCCGATGAGGGCGTCGGTGCGGGCGACGACGGCGGCCTGGCCGACGTCCGGCAGCGCCAGCAGGGCGGCGGTGACCTCGCCGGGTTCGATGCGGTAGCCGCGGACCTTGACCTGCTCGTCGAGCCGGCCGAGGAACTCCAGCTGCCCGTCGGGGCGCCACCGGACGCGGTCGCCGCTGCGGTACCGGCGGGCGCCGGGCGGGCCGTCGGGGTCGGGTTCGAACGCCTCAGCGGTGCGGCCGGGGCGGCCGAGGTAGCCGTGGGCGAGGCCGGCGCCGCCGATACGCAGCTCCCCGGGGACGCCGGGCGGCACGCGGCGGCCGTGCCGGTCGGTGACGGCGAGGGTGGTGTTCCACAGTGGACGGCCGATCGGCGGCCGTTCGCCGGACCGGTCGCCGGTGAGGTCGGCGGCGGTGGCGATGATGGTCGTCTCGGTGGGGCCATAGGAGTTGACGAGGCGGACCCGGTCGCCGAAGGCCGCGGTCCACTGGGCGACGGCGGCCGCCTCGACCTGGTCGGCGCCGAGGATGACCAGGCGCAGCCCGGCCGGCCACGGCACGCCGCCGAGGTCGTCGACCAGGCGGTGCCAGTACGGCGTCGGCAGGTCCAGGACGGTGACGCCCGCCCCGGCCGGGGACGCGAGGAAGTCGGGCAGGTCGGCGTCGGCGAAGACGACGGTGCCGCCGGCGGTCAGCGCCGGCCACAGCTCCTCGGCGTGTGTGTCGAAGCTCAGCGCCGCGAACTGGGCGACGGTGTCGGCGGCGGTGATGCCGTAGCCGTCGCGCATCCAGGCGGCGCGGGCGGCCAGGGCCCGGTGCGGGACCAGGACCCCCTTCGGGGTGCCGGTGGAGCCGGAGGTGTAGATGACGTAGGCGGCGTCCTCGGGGTCCGGGGCCACGGGCGCGGCGGCGCCGGTCGCCGTCACCGGGATCGTCCGGACGCCGTCGAAGTGCTGCCCGTCGGTCACGACGACGCCCGCGCCGCTGTCGGCGACCATGAAGGCGAGGCGGGCCGGCGGGTACGACGGGTCGAGCGGCAGGTAGGCGGCGCCGGCCCGCCAGGCGGCGAGCATCGCGACGACGGCCTCGGGGCCGCGCGGCAGGCAGACGCCGACGATCCCGGTCGCGCCCGCCTCCCGCAGGGCGCCCGCCAGGCGGCCCGACGCGTCCCAGAGCTGCGCGTAGGTCATGCCGTCGAGGGCGACCTTGTCCGGGTGCCCGGCCGCACGGGACGCGACCCCGTCCAGGACGGTGCCGGTCGGCGGGGCGCCGGCCGTACCGGCGAAGACCGCAGAGCTCAGGAACACCTCGTCGGCCTCAGTGAGGACCGGCAGGTCACGGACCGGGGTGTCGGGGGCGGCGACCGCGGCGCGCAGCAGCACCTCGAAGCGCTCGGCGAGGGCGGCGACCGTCCCAGGGCGGAACAGGTCGCTGCGGTAGCCGAAGACGCAGACGAGCTCGTCGCCGGAGCGCCAGACGTCGAGCATCACGTCGACCTTCGTCTGCGCGTGGCCGCCGTCGATCTCCACCGCGGTCAGCGGGCCGAACGCGTGCGGCCCGCCGTGCCGGTCGCCGTCCTGGCTGTGCACGGTGAGCAGGGTCTGGAACAGCGGGTTGCGCGACAGGTCCCGCTCGACCCGCAGCTCGTCGAGGAGCCGCTCGAACGGCATGTCCTGGTGCGAGAACGCGCCGAGCGCGGTCCGGCGGGTGGCCTTCAGCAGGTCCCGGAACGTGCCGCCGCCGCTGAGGTCGGCGCGCATGACGAGGGTGTTGGAGAAGTAGCCGACGAGCGGCTCCAGGTCGGGGTCGTTGCGGCCGGCGACCGGCACGCCGACGCTGACGTCGTCCTGCCCGGTGTGCCGCTGGAGCAGCAGCTGGTAGGCGGCGAGCAGCACCATGAACGAGCTGACCCGCTGCTCGCGGGCGAAGGCGTCCAGCGCCGCGGCGCCCGGGACCCGGCGGGTGTGGAAGGCGCCGTCGGACGTCTTCGAGGTGGGCCGCCGCAGGTCGGGCTGCAGTTCCAGCGCGGCGGCGCCGGCGAGCTGCTCGCGCCAGAACGTGGTGTCCTGCTCGGCGCCGGCGGCGCGCTGGGCCCGCGCGTAGGCCGTGTACGTGGTGGGCAGCGGCGGCTCGTCGAAGGTGCCGGCGTAGCGGCGGGCGAGCTCGTCGCGCAGCACGTTGAGCGACCAGCCGTCGGCAACGATGTGGTGCACGACGAGACTGAGCACGTGCTCGTCACCGACAGTGACCAGCGTGGCACGCAACAGCGGGCCCTCGGCGAGGTCGAACGGGGCGTTGCTGCGCTCGGCGAGCAGCGCGGCGAGGTCCTCCTCGGCGCAGGCGACCTCGTCCAGGACGGGGGCCGGGCCGGCCGTCGCGAACGGGCGGCCGTCGACGGCCGGGAACCTGGTGCGCAGCGTCTCGTGCCGCTGGACCAGCCCGTCCAGCGCGGCGCGCAGCCTGGCCGGGTCGAACTCACCGGCGAGCCGCAGCACCAGCGGGATGTTGTAGGAGGCGTCACCTGGGTCGAGCTGGTCCAGGAACCAGAGCCGTTCCTGCCCAAAAGACAAAGCTCCCGACACGAGTCCCCCTCTCGTCGGCGTGACCATCGGTAAGGTACGAGTCGATACGTAAACTGTCAACAATCCTTACGATTAACCTAGTGAATCGACGACGATGAGCCCGTCGATGCCGGTACGCGCCGAGGCGGGCCCGCATCGTCGCGCGGCGGTACGATGAGGGCCGGTTCGGACATGAGCCGCGGGCGCGACAGCGCCCATTCCGTGCACGGGCCGAGTGGGTCGGCTGTGAGCTCCGAGGAATGCGCCTCATGTCCGCGTATCGATCCGTCGACCGACCAGACATCTCTCCCGCGGCACCGCGGACCCAGCCGCGGACCCAGCCACAGACGGAGCCACAGACGGAGCCACAGACGGAGCCGCTGCGGCTGAGCGGGTCGGCGGCCCGGGCGAGCGCGCGGGTCGCCGCGGAGGCGAGCCGGGCGGCCGCCGGGCAGGCGCGGCTGGCCTCCGCGATGCTGCGGGAGCGGCAGCGGGAGGTCGCGGCGGCCCGGGCCCGGCTGCTGGAGCTGTTCGAGCAGGTGGCCCCCCGCCTCGCCCGCGCGCCCGGCTCCTTCCCGGTGGGGGCGGCCACCCGCGTCCCACCCGCCGTCGAGAACACCGCGCCGCCGCCCGGGCAGGACCGGCGGTCACCGACCCAGGCGTGATCGACTCGGGGTGATTGCTGCGATTCGGCGGCCATCCGCGGGTATCACCTCTTCAAGCGCCCCGGCGAGAGGGAGACTTGAGGGAGCGCGCGGCGCGACCGCCCCCGCGTGCCGCCACAGGGAGTCAGATGGACCTGACGATCACGGTGTCATCCCAGCGCGACGAGGACCTCGTGGAGGTCGCCGGCTCGGTCGACTACGCGACCGTGCCGTACGTGCGGCAGGTGCTGTTCGAGCTGTTCGACGCCGGACGGTGCCGGATCGTCGTCGACGCCTCCCAGCTGCGGGTCATCGACGCCGCGTCGATCAGGAACCTGCTGTGGCTGCGCGAGCGCGCCGGGCAGCTCGGCGGCGAGCTGCGGCTGGTGGGCGCGACCGGCGCCGCGCTGACCGCGCTGGAGATCACCGGGGTCGCGAAGCAGTTCGGGGCGTACGACCGGGTCTGCCGGTCCGAGCGGGCCGACCGTCGCGTCGTCGACCTCGGCAGCCTGCGCCCCGGTCCCGACCAGTGGCCCATCGAGGTGACCGGCCTGCTCGACCGGCTGCACGCGATGCCGGCCGGCGGGCCCGACCACGGCCGGGCCCGCGGGTCGATCATCGAGCTGTGCCTGCCCGCCGCGCACCGGCTGGCGCGGCGCTACGCCGGTGCCGGGGAGCACCTCGACGAGCTCACGCAGATCGCGTCGCTGGCGCTGGTCAAGGCCGTCGACGGCTTCGACTCGTCCCGCGGGGTGGAGTTCGGTGCGTACGCGACGCCGACCGTCGTCGGCGATCTCAAGCGGTTCTTCCGCGACCAGACCCCGGGCATCAGGATGCCGCGCCGGCTGCAGGAGCTGCGCCTCGCCGCGGGACTCGCCCGCGACGACCTCACCCAGCGGCTCGGCCGCTCGCCGACCGCCGCCGACGTCGCCGCGGACCTGGGCGTCGGCGAGGAGGAGGTCGTGGAGATGCTCGGCGCGACGTTCGCGGACCGGCCGCTGTCGCTGAACGCGCCGGGCCCCGGGTCCGACTTCGACAACGCGACGCTGATCGACGCCCTCGGCGGCGACGACCCGGCGTTCGGCCTGGTGGAGTACCGCAGCTCGATCGCGGTCGTCATGGCCGAGCTGCCGGAGCGCGCCCGGCGGATCATCGGCCTGCGCTTCTACGGCAACCTCACCCAGGCGGAGATCGCCCGCGAGCTCGGCCTGTCGCAGATGCAGGTCTCGCGGCTGCTGCAGCAGACGCTCGACCTGCTGCGCCGACGGCTGACGGAGTGAGCACGGTGGCCGCCCCGAGGGCCGTCGTCGTGGTCGGCGCGTCCGCGGGCGGCGTCGAGGCGCTGCGGACGCTGATCGCCGGCCTGCCCGCCGGCCTGCCGGCCGCAGTCTGCGTGACCCTGCACATCCCGCCGACCATGGTCAGCGCCCTGCCACGGATCCTGTCGCGGGCCGGCGCCCTGCCCGCCAGCCATCCGCCCGACGGCGCGCCGCTGCTGGCCGGTCACGTGTACGTGGCACCCGCCGACCGGCACCTGCTGCTCGACGGCGACCACGTCCGGCTGTCGCCGGATCCGCAGGAGCACGGGCACCGGCCGGCGATCGACCCCCTGTTCCGGTCGGCGGCGCGGCACTGGGGGCCGCTGGTCGCCGGGGTGGTGCTGTCGGGCAGCGGCGACGACGGCACCGGCGGGCTGCGGGCGGTCGTGGCCCGTGGCGGTGCGGCCTTCGCGCAGGCACCGCAGGAGGCGCTGTTCCCGCGGATGCCCCGCAACGCGGCCGAGCGCGTCTCCGGCTGCCACGTCCTGCCGGTGGCCCGCCTCGCCCCCGCGCTGGCGGCCTTCGCCGCGGCTGTCGCCGGCGCCGGCGTCACGCGTCCGGACCCGCTGCCCACCGAGCCGCCGCGACCGGTGCCCGGCCTGCCGGACCTGCCGGCGGGGGTGACGGACGCGCTCCGGGTGGCGGTGCGCAGTCTCGAGGAGAAGGCCGAGCTGAGCGAGCGCATGTCGGCGACGGCGCTGGACCGCGGCAGCGTCACGACCGCCGAGCGCTACCAGAGGGCCGGCGCCGAGGCGTCCCGCGCCGGCGCGGTGATCCGCGAGCTGATCATCCGGATCGGCGCCGCCGGGCAGTAGCGCGACGCGCCCTGTGGCGACCGTGTCGACGCCGGCCCCTGGCGGTACGGTTCGTCAGTGGCGGCTCTACGGAAGGGTGACGATGACCGGGCCGGACTATGCCTTTGAGGCGCTGCTCACGTACCTCAAGGAGGCACGGGGCTTCGACTTCACGGGGTACAAGCGCTCCAGCCTGATGCGCCGGGTCGACCGGCGGATCACGCAGCTCGGCATGCACGGCTACAGCGAGTACCTCGACCAGCTCCAGGTGCACCCGGACGAGTTCACGACGCTGTTCAACACGATCCTCATCAACGTCACGAGCTTCTTCCGTGACTCGGAGCCGTGGGACTACCTGCGCACCGAGCTGATCCCGCGGATGCTGGCCGAGTCGAAGCCGGACGCGCCGCTGCGGATCTGGAGCGCCGGGTGCGCGTCCGGCGAGGAGGCGTACACCCTGGCGATGCTGCTGTGCGAGGTGCTCGGCCCCGACGAGTTCCGGCGCCGGGTCAAGATCTACGCGACGGACGTCGACGAGGAGGGCCTCGCCCAGGCCCGGCAGGCCGTCTACAACGAGCGCGACGTGCAGGCCCTGCCCGACGGGATGCTGGAGCGCTACTTCGACGTCACCGGCAACCGGTACAGCTTCCGCAAGGACCTCCGCCGGTCGGTCATCTTCGGCCGCAACGACCTGGTCCAGGACGCGCCGATCTCGCGCATCGACCTGCTCGTCTGCCGCAACACCCTGATGTACTTCAACGCCGAGACGCAGGCGCGGATCCTCACCAGGTTCCACTTCGCGCTGGCGCCGGCCGGGCTGCTGTTCCTCGGCAAGGCGGAGATGCTGCTGAGCCACACCAGCCTGTTCGCGCCGGTCGACCTGAAGCGGCGGGTGTTCCGCCGGGCCGCCCGCCCGGCGTTCCTCGGCGACCCGGTCCTCGCCGTCCCGGCGCCGGCGCTCGACGCCTCGCGGCTCACCGGCCTGGACCTGTTGCGGCACGAGGCGTTCACGGCCGGCCCGGTCGCGCAGATCGTGATCACCGACAGGGGGGTGGTCGCGCTCGTCAACCATCAGGCGGAGACGCTGTTCGGGCTGTCGTCCTCGGACTGCGGCCGGCCGTTCCGCGACCTGGACCTCTCCTACCGGCCGGTGGAGCTGCGCGGGCACATCGAGAAGGCCAGGACCGACCGCCGGGTCGTCCGGGTCGCCGACGTGCAGTACACCACCGGCCAGGGTGAGAAGTTCCACCTCGACGTGCAGATCCACCCGCTCACCGCCGGCTCCGGCGAGCTGCTCGGCGTGGCGATCGTCTTCCAGGACATCACCACGGCGCGGCGCCTGCAGCAGGAGCTGGAGCACTCGAACCAGCAGCTGGAGGCGGCGTACGAGGAGCTGCAGTCCACCAACGAGGAGCTGGAGACCACCAACGAGGAGCTGCAGTCCACGGTCGAGGAGCTGGAGACCACCAACGAGGAGCTCCAGTCCACGAACGAGGAGCTGGAGACGATGAACGAGGAGCTGCAGTCCACGAACGACGAGCTGCAGGCCATCAACGAGGAGCTGCAGGACCGCACCGGCGAGGTGCACGAGTCGAACGTCTTCCTCCAGGCGATCCTCAGCAGCCTGCGCTCCGGGGTCGTCGTGCTGGACCCGGAGCTGCGCGTCATGGTCTGGAACCGGCGCATGGACGACCTGTGGGGCATCCGCGCCGAGGAGGCCGTCGGCCAGCACTTCCTCAACCTCGACATCGGCCTGCCCACCGACCGGCTCCGGCCGCTGATCCGCTCGGTCCTCGGCCCCGGCCCGGCCCAGGACCACCTGACGCTGAGCGCCATCAACCGCCGCGGCCGCCCGACCTCGCTGCGCATCGCCGCGAACCTGCTGGTCGACGGCAACGACACCGCCGCCGGCGCCATCCTCGTCATGGACCCGGTGACACCCACCGACGACCCGGCCCAGCCGGACCCGGCCGCCACCCCTGACGGGCAGCAGACCGGGCACTAGACCCCGGTCCCGCCCCTCAGGGGCGCAGGGTGCACCAGACGGTCTTGCCGTCCGCGGTGCGGGTGGCGCCCCAGGCCACCGTCAGCGCCTCGACGATCATGAGGCCGCCGACGCTGCCGGCCGGGGCGGGCAGGCGGGGCAGCGAGGGCGCCCGGTCGCGGACCGCCAGGTGCAGGTACCGCCCGCGGATCGACACCCAGGCGGTGACCGGCGCGGCCCCGTGCCGGAACGCGTTGACGACCAGCTCGGTGATCACCAGCTCGGCGTGGCCGGTGAGCGCCTCGCGGCCGTGCCGCCGGCAGAAGGCCCGCACCACGTCGCGGGACTGGGCCAGGCCCCCGGCCAGGCCCCCGGCCAGGCCCCCGGCCAGGCCGTGGACGTCCCACCCGACCTGCACGGCCCCCTCCTGCCGGGCGGCGAGGGCCTCCGCCTCCGCCAGGCCCGCGGCGACCGCGGTGTGCCGGACGATCGCGAAGCTGTCGAGGTCACGGGCGACGGCGGGCGCGGCCGAGTGGATGACGATCTGCGCGCCGGGCCAGGCGGCCGCCGCCCGCGACAGCGAGAGGAACACCGTCAGCGCGACCGGATCGGCGACCGTCACCCCGGCGAGGTCGACGAGCACCGCGGCCGGCTCCCCGGTCAGCGCCTTGAGCACGGACTGCCGGAGCACCGTGGCGGTGAGCGGGTCGAGCGTGCCCCGCGCGGTCACGTAGGCCAGCGGCGGCCTGTGCTCCAGGTCGCAGACGAGGAGGTCGGCCGGCACGGGTCGACTGTAGCCCCGACCCGGCCCCGCCGCGCGCGGGGCCGGCCAGGGGCGTCAATCTCTGCCCACCGCACAGTGACGGGCGAAGATTTCCTTCACCAGGCCATTGACATCGATGACGCTGACTGAAGACACTCATCAGCAATCGATTTCTCACCTCCTCGCGACAGGTGCCCCGGATCCCGGGACACCCATCTTGAGCTGCCCAAGAACCCGAAGGAGCACCGTGAGACGCACCCCTGCGGCGTTGCTGGCCGCGCTCTGCCTCACCATCACCGCGGCGGTCGCCGCCGCCCCACCGGCGGCGTCGGCCGCGCAGGACCGCATCCTCGCCTGCCCGTCCATCCCGTCCGGTCACGACCCGGCGGTCACCACGATCGTGTACCGCGTCGCCCGCGGCTTCAACGCCGACGACAAGGTGATGCTGTCGGCGTTCGAGGCCGGCTGGGTCGAGTCGCACATGAACAACCTGCCGTGCGGCGACAAGACCTCGCTCGGCGTCTTCCAGCAGCGCTGGGACTACGGCTGGGGCACCGCCGAGCAGATCATGGACCCGGTCTACGCCTCGACGCAGTACGTCACGCGCGCCATCACCTGCGACCGCAACAACCCCGGCTACAGCGCCGGGCAGGTCGCCCAGTGCGTGCAGCGCTCCGGCTTCCCCGACCGCTACGACCAGGTCGCCGCCAAGGCGCGCACGCTGCTCGCCGAGGCGGCCCGCACCGCGTCCATCGCCGCCGGTTCGAGGACCGACGTCAACGGCGACGGCCGCGACGACATCCTGACGTTCACCCAGAACGCGAGCGCCGACGTGTACGTGGCGCCCTCCACCGGCAGCGCGTTCGCGGGCACGTCGGTGAAGTGGCACGACTTCTTCTCCATCGGCGGCGAGACCGCCTCGACCGGCGACGTGAACGGCGACGGGAAGGACGACGTCGTCACGTTCGCGCACAGCAACACCGGCGACGTGTACGTGGCGCTGTCCACCGGCACGTCGTTCGGGGCCGCACAGAAGTGGCACGACTGGTTCGCGCCCGGTGCGGAGATCGGCGCGGTCGGCGACGTCAACGGCGACGGGAAGGCCGACATCATCACGTTCACGCACAACCCGGCCGGCGACGTCTACGTGGCGCTGTCCACCGGCACCGGCTTCGGCCCGGGCGTGAAGTGGCACGAGTTCTTCGCCCCGTTCGGCGAGTACCCGGCCGTCGGCGACGTCAACGGCGACGGCAAGGCCGACATCATCACCTTCACCCAGGGCCCGGCGAGCGCCGCCGACGTCATCGTGGCCCTGTCCACCGGCACGTCGTTCGGGGCCGCACAGAAGTGGCACGACCTGTTCGCGGTCGGCGCCGAGCTGCCCCGGGTCGGCGACATCAACGGCGACGGCAGGGCCGACATCGTCACCTTCACCTGCGACGCCGACGCCGACGTCTACGCCGCGGTCTCCACCGGCACGGGTTTCGCCGGCACGACCGTGAAGTGGAACGACTTCTTCTGCCTCGCCGGTGAGTTCCCGTACCTCGCGGACGCCAACGGCGACGGCAAAGACGACATCGTCGTGTTCACCAAGGGCGCCACCAACGACGTGTACGTCGGCATCTCGACCGGCACCGCCTTCCTCGGCGGCGCGAAGTGGCACGACTTCTTCGGCCTCAACGGCGAGGCGACCCTGTGAGCCCCCGACGGGAGACCCCCATGGCATCGACCTGGTTGCGCCGCGGCGCGAGCGCCCTCCTCGCGGCCGCGCTGGCCGCGACGACGACCACCACGGCGGCCGCGGCCGCACCCGCGCGAAGCCCTCTCGACGCCGCGTTCGACCGGGCCGCCGGCGAGTCTGGCGTCCCGCGCGACCTGCTCGTCGCCGTCGGCTACGGCGAGACCCGCCTCGACGGGCACGGCGGCAGGCCCAGCCAGGACAACGGGTACGGCGTGATGCACCTGGCGAGCAACCCCGGCAACCACAGCCTGGAGCGCGCCGCGCGGCTCACCGGCGAGCCCGTCGCCCGGCTGCGGCTGGACACCCCGGCGAACATCCGCGGCGGCGCGGCGGTCCTGCGCGACCTCGCCGACGCGCAGGGCCTGAAGGCCGGGGACCGGGGCCGGATCGCCGCCTGGTACCCGGTGGTCGCGGCCTACGCCTCCGCCGTCGACGACGCGACCGCCCGCCTGTCCGCCGACCACGTCTACGACCTGCTGCGCGACGGCGTCACGGGGGTGCTCGCCGCCCGGAAGGTCCAGCCCGAGCTGGGCAGGTTCGCCGCCGTCCAGCCCGCCGGGGCGCCGAAGGCGTCCCTGGCCGCCCTGCCCGAGTACGGCCCGGCGCGGTGGGTCCCGGCCAACGCCGCCAACTACGGCGCGGGCCGCTCCAGCCGGATCACCACGGTCGTCATCCACGTGACCCAGGGCTCCTACGCCGGCACGGTCAACTGGTTCCAGAACCCGGCCGCCGGCGTGAGCGCGCACTACGTCGTCAAGTCCAGCAACGGCGAGATCACCCAGATGGTGCGGGAGGGCGACACCGCCTACCACGCCCGCTCCGCCAACGCGTACGGCGTCGGCATCGAGCACGAGGGCTACGTGGACAACCCGGCGTGGTTCACCGACGCGATGTACCGCTCGTCGGCGGCGCTCACCCGCTACCTCTGCGACAAGTACGGCATCCCGAAGAACCGCACCGGGATCAAGGGACACAACGAGATCCCCGGCAACGACCACACCGACCCGGGCCCCAACTGGAACTGGAACTACTACATCTCCCTGGTCAACCAGGGCGGTGGCGGCGCGGGCGGCAGGTACTTCGCCGGCTCGCCGACGGACTTCAACGGTGACGAGCTGGACGACATCGTCACCTTCACCCAGGGCACGCTCAACGACGTGTACGTGTCGACGTCGACCGGCACGGGCTTCGCCGGCACGTCGGTGAAGTGGAACGACTACTTCGGCCTCACCGGCGAGACCCCGCTGACCGGCGACTTCAACGGCGACGGCAAGGACGACATCGTCGTGTTCACCGGCGGCACCCTCGGCGACGTGTACGTGGGGCTGTCCAACGGCACGTCGTTCGGCGCCGGGGTGAAGTGGCACGACTGGTTCGCGCCCGGCGCGGAGGTGCCCGCGGTCGGCGACGTCAACGGCGACGGCAAGGACGACATCATCACCTTCACGCACGACGCCGCCGCCGACGTCTACGTGGCGCTGTCCACCGGCACCGGCTTCGGCCCGGGCGTGAAGTGGCACGAGTTCTTCTCCATCGCGGGCGAGTACCCGGCGGTCGGTGACGTCGACGGCGACGGCAAGGCCGACATCATCACGTTCACCCAGGGCCCCGCGAGCGCCTCGGACGTGATCGTGGCGCTGTCCAACGGCGCGTCGTTCGGCGCGCCGCAGAAGTGGCACGACCTCTTCGCCGTCGGCGCCGAGCAGCCGCGGGTCGGTGACATCAACGGCGACGGCAAGGCCGACATCGTCACCTTCACCTGCAACGCCGACGCCGACGTCTACGCGGCGACCTCCACCGGCACGGCCTTCGCCGGCACCACGGTGAAGTGGAACGACTTCTTCTGCATCGCCGGGGAGTTCCCGTACCTCGGTGACGTCAACGGCGACGGGAAGGACGACATCATCGTCTTCACCAAGGGCACCACGAACGACGTGTACGTGGGCCTCTCCACCGGCACCGCGTTCCTCGGCGGCGCCAAGTGGCACGACTTCTTCGGTCTCAACGGCGAGACCACGCTGTAGCGCAGAAAGGAGCCCCCCCCCCGGGCGGGGTGGGGCGCCTCTCCATGACCCGTCAGGAGCCGCCGAGCTTGGTGTAGACCTCGGCGGCGTTGTCCTTGGTGATCTGCTGCGTGCCGAGGGTCGTGCTGCGCGGGACGTCCTTGGAGCAGTCGACCAGGATCTTCCTGGCCAGGTCGACCGCCTCGCGGCCGCCGGTGGCGTACTGGAACGTCGCGGCGAGCCGGCCCTGCTCGACGGCCTTGATGCCGCCCGACGGCACGGGCAGCGCGTCGATGCCGGTGAACTTGATCTTCGTCTCGAGGCCCGCGGCCTTGGCGGCGAGATACGCGCCCTCGGCCATCGGGTCGTTGTGCGCGTAGACGGCCGCGACGTCCGGGTGCGCCTTGAGCAGCGCGTCCGCCACCGACTGGCCCTTCTCCCGCAGCCAGTCGCCGGGCTGCGACGCCACGATCTCGATCTTCGGGTTGCCCGCGATGCCGGCGCGGAAGCCGTCCGCCCGCTCCTTCGCCGGGGTCGAGCCCGGCAGGCCGGCGATCTCGATCACCTTGCCGCCGTTGGGCAGCAGGGTCTTGGCGTAGTACTCGCCGGCGGCCTTGCCGATGGCAACGTTGTCTCCCCCGATGAACGCGGTGTAGGCGTCGCCCTCGACCTTGCGGTCCAGCACGATGACCGGGATCCCCTGGTCGTACGCCTTCTTCACGACCGCGGTGAGCGGCTTCGCCTCGTTCGGCGAGATGATCAGCAGGTTGATCTTCTGGGTCAGGAAGCTCTCGACGTCGGCGACCTGCTTGCTGTTGTCCTGCGCGGCGTCGGAGACGACCACCTTGAAGCCGGGGACCGCCTTCGCCGCGGTCTGGACGTCGTTGTTCATGACCTGCCGGTACGGCTCGGCGTTGTTCGCCTGCGACATGCCGATGAGGAACTCCTTGCCGGTGCCGCAGGCGGCGGCTCCCGACGCCCCGGCGGCCTTGTTCTGCTCCGACTGGGTCTCCACGCTGCACGCGGAGGTGGCGAGCAGCGCGCCGGCGGCGAGCAGGGCGAGCGTGCTGGTACGGGTACGCATTGATCGCTCCTGGTGGATGGGGTTGGGGTGTCAGACGACGCTGCGGTGCAGCTTCTGCAGGCC
This sequence comes from Dactylosporangium maewongense, assembly GCF_039531485.1. Taxonomy (NCBI): domain Bacteria; kingdom Bacillati; phylum Actinomycetota; class Actinomycetes; order Micromonosporales; family Micromonosporaceae; genus Dactylosporangium; species Dactylosporangium maewongense. Next base: position 127,659 of record NZ_BAAAQD010000006.1, read on the forward strand.
GGCGGCGGCCACGATGACCAGGCCCTTGATGAGCAGCTGGACGTTGGCGTCGATGTTGTTGAGCGCGAGGATGTTGTTGAGGATGCCGAGCAGGAGCGCGCCGGCCAGGGTGCCGCCCATCGAGCCGGAGCCCCCGGACAGGCTGGTGCCGCCGATCACCACCGCGGCGATGGCGTCCAGCTCGTACCCGGCACCGTCGTTGGGGCTGCCCTGGTTGAGCTGGCCCGCGTGGACGACCCCGGCCACCGCCGCGAGGAGCCCGGCGATGGCGAACACGGCGACCTTGACCCGGGTGACCGGGACGCCCGAGAGCCGGGCCGCCTTCTCGTTGCCGCCGATCGCGTAGACGTGCCGCGAGAACGCGGTGGTGCGCAGCACGACGACGGCGGCGACGCCGATGGCGATGAAGAGCACGGCCGGCACCGGCACCACGCCGTTGATCGAGCCGTTGAGGATCTCGAACGCGGGCGGCGCCTCCTTGGGGCCGTCGCCGTACGCGATCGGGATGCCGAGCCCGCCGGACCAGATGCGGGCCAGGCCGCGGGCGACCTGGAGCCCGGCGAGCGTGACGATGAACGACTGGATGCCCAGCCGCGCCGTCGCGTAGCCCTGCAGGGCGCCGAAGACCGCGCCGATGGCGAGGACCGCCAGGACCGCCGGCAGGATCCCGTAGCCGGAGTCGACCATCAGCGTGGCGGTGCCGACGGCCGACAGCCCGAGGATCGCGCCGACGGACAGGTCGATGCCGCCGAGCAGCACCACGAACGTCATGCCGATCGCGATGATGCCGATCTCCGACACCGCCCGGACGATGTTGCCGAGGTTGCCGGTGGACAGGAAGAGGTTCTCGCCGCCGCGGGTCGGCGACGCGATGACCGCGGCGACGAACACCACCACGAGCGCGAACAGGCTCTGCACCGTGAAGAGCCGGTCGATGAGTTCGCGGCGGCTGCGGGGGCGGCGCAGCCAGCGCGCCACCGAGGTGCTGAGGGATGCCTTGAGCCCGGTGGTGCCGGCGGCCGGCGTCTGCTCGTCGATCACGCTGACTCCCTCGAAGAGTGATCCGGCTTCTCGTGTGTGGCCACGCCTTCTCCGGTCGCGGCGGCGGCAGGTGTACCGGCGGCGCCGGCCACCTCGATGTCCGCTCCGGGCGCGGGGGCGTCCGTCGCGCTGACGGCGGCGGCGCGGGTCGTGCCCATGGCCGCGGCGAGGACGGCCGCCGCGTCGGTGCGCGCCGCCGGCAGGTCGGCCACCGTCCGCCCGGCGCGCAGGACCACGATCCGGTCGCAGACGCCGAGCAGCTCCGGCAGCTCTGACGAGGCGAGCAGGATGCCCATCCCGTCGTCGGCGAGCCGGTGCAGCAGCCGGTAGATCTCGGCCTTGGCGCCGATGTCGACGCCGCGGGTCGGCTCGTCGAGCAGCAGCAGGCGCGGCCGCGCGAGCAGCTGCCGGGCGAACACGACCTTCTGCTGGTTGCCGCCGGACAGCGCCCCGACGGGCACGGCCGTCGACGGGGTCTTGATGGCCAGCTCGGCGATCTTGCCGAGCACCGCCGCGCGCTCCCGCCGGCGCCGGACGATCCCGGCGGTGCTCAGCCGGTCCAGCGCGGTGAGCGCGATGCTGCGCCCGGTCGAGTGGCCGAGCACGAGCGCCGAGCCGCGCCGGTCCTCCGGCACGAACCCGACGCCGTGCCGCAGCGCCCGGCGCGGGCCGCCCGGCGCGTACGGCGCCCCGTCGAGGCGGACCGAGCCGCTCCGGCGCCCCGCCGGACCGGCCCCGAAGAGCGTCTCGAGCAGCTCGGTGCGGCCCGCCCCCATGAGCCCGGCGAGGCCCACGATCTCGCCCGCGCGCACCGTGAGCGTGACCCCGGCCGGCTCGCACCGCCCGGGCCGCCGGGTCCTCGGCCGCACGGCCAGGCCGGCGACCTCGAGCAGCGGCGCGCCCTCCTCCGCCCTGACCTCCGTCTCCGCCGAGCCGAAGAGCGTCTCCACGGACCTGCCGACCATCAGCGAGATGATCTCGCCCGGGCCTGCGGCGCGCGGGTCGACCGTGCCGGCGACGCCGCCGTTGCGCAGCACCGTCGCCCGGTCCGCGATCCGCTCGATCTCCTCCATGCGGTGGGAGATGTAGACGATGCCGACACCGCGGCGGCGCAGCTCGTCGATGGTGGCGAAGAGCCGGCGCACCTCGGCGTCGGCGAGCGCCGCGGTCGGCTCGTCCATGACGAGCACCCGCGCGTCGAGCGACAGCGCCTTGGCGATCTCGACCAGCTGCTGCTCGCCGACGCGCAGCGCGCCGACGGGCCGGCGCGGGTCGAGCTCGGCGCCGAGCTGCCGCAGCTGCTCCCGGGCGTTGCCCAGCATCGCCCGGCGGTCCAGCAGCCGCAGCCGGTTGCGCGGCTCCCGGCCGAGGACCAGGTTCTCCGCCACCGACAGCCCCGGCACCAGGTCGAGCTCCTGGTGGATCGTCGCGATGCCGGCCGCCTGCGCGTCGGCCGGCCCCTGGAAGCGCACCGGTTCGCCGCCGACCGTGATCTGCCCGGTGTAGTCGGTGACCACACCGGACAGCACGTTCATGAGCGTCGACTTGCCGGCGCCGTTCTCGCCGAGCAGCGCGTGCACCTCGCCGGTGCGGACCGAGAAGTCGACCCCGGCGCAGGCGACCACGCCCCCGAACTGCTTCGTGATGCCGGTCATCGTGACGAGTGCCTGGGTCGCGCTCATAGGCATCACTCCAACGAGACGTCTCAACAGCGAGAAATCGATTTCTCACCGTGGAACGTAGAAGACCGTCACTACCCTGTCAAGGTCTCGTAGCGGTGTCGTAATGATCAACATGGATCACGGTGTCGCGTTGATCTGGGCCTGGACGGTGCCGGCGAAGGCGACGTCCCGGCGGACCCCGCTGGCGGCGAACCGCCACGTCCCGCCCGGGTACTGCCCCGGCGCCCACGCGGTCCCGCCGGAGCGCCACAGCGGCTGCCACGCGGCCCCGGCGTGCCCGGCGTCGTACCAGATGTTGTCGCCCCGCCACGCCGACGCCCAGCGGTGCGACGACACCACCGACAGCCCGTCGGCGGACAGCATCGACCAGGGCGGCATCCCGCTGACGTCGCCGGTCGGGCGGGCCTCCACCGACGGGTCGCCGACCATCGGCAGCGCGCCGTCGACGTTGAACGCGACCTCCCACACCCCGGCGGTCGTGGGGCCGCGGACCGACCAGACCACGTCGCTCTGCAGCGCCGGGCCGGTCCAGCGCGGCGCGACCGTGAGCAGCCAGTCGGCGGTCACCGGCTCGTCGCCGAACGGGATGCCGGCCAGGTTGATCCGGGACCCGTCCGCGGACACGTCGATTCGCGCCGGCGCCCCCGCCGCGTCGGTGACCCCGAAGCCGCCGACGGCCAGGTACGGCCCGGTCCCCCGGAACGACGAGTCCAGCGCCGGCCGGTACGCCCCGCCGCCGCCCGGGTCCACCGCCAGGGAGGCGATCCGCGCCGACGGCCAGGTGCGGATGTCGGCGCGCAGGAAGCCGGTGCTGACCACCCGTCCCCGCGCGACCACGCCCGAGGTCCATTGCAGCGGCGCCAGCCACAGCCCGCCCATGCCCCAGCCGGCGTGGCTGAGGTACCAGGCGGACCCGTCGACCACCACCTCGGCGGCGTGCGCGTCGAGGACCGCCACCCGTTCCGCCCCGTCGAAGCGCAGCGGGTCGCGGCTGCGGAAGACCGCCGTGCGCCGGTACGCGGCGCCGTAGTCGACGCCGTCGCAGCAGACGAACAGGTACCACCACTCGCCGCGCCGCACCACGAACGGCGACTCGGTCTGCCCGGCCGCCTGTCCCGTGAACGGCGAGGTGAACGCGGTGCCGCGGGCGCTCCACGTGCGCAGGTCGGTGCTGGTGCGGTAGCCGACGATGTGGTTGCCGCCGCCGGGCGCGGTCGTGGCCGTGTAGTACATGACCCACTGGTCGCCGACCCGGGTCACCATCGGGTCCCGCGCCTCCCACCCGTCGGTGAACAGCGGGTTCGCCGGGCTGCGCGTCCAGGTGACCAGGTCCGTCGACGTCGCCAGGTGCATCCGGTACCGCGTGTAGTCGGGGTTCCCGGCGGCGTAGAACATGTAGTAGACGCCGTTGTCGTGGACGACGTGCGGCGCCCAGATCCACTGCTCCCCGGCGGCCGGCGACGCCACGAGGGCCGGCGGCTGTTTCGTCCACGGCCCGGTCGGCGACGGCGCGGTCGCGTGCCCGAACATCGTCTCCTGCAGCGGCGCGCCCGGCTCGGCGTGCGTGATGCCGAACGCGTGCCACACGCCGGTGCCCTGGTGCCGCACGATCGTGTGGTCGTTGAAGTACCAGGCGGAGGACTCCCCCACGCCCGGGTCGTAGACGCGGGTGAGCGCGCCCCGCGACGGGGTCTCCGCGACGGTCTCGTAGGTCGTCGTGGTCACCGCCGGCAGCGCCCCGACCCGCTGCAGCGTGATCGTGTCGAGCCCGGCGAAGAAGCCCGACGAGGCCGGGGCCCGGCCGGTGACGGTGACCGTGAACCGGTGCGTGCCGGCCGTGAGCGCGACCGAGCCGAGCGGCACGGCGCCGGTGCGCTGGACGGACGGCGCGTAGCCGTCGAAGAGCTGGCCGACCGCGACCCCGTCGACGGCGAAGCGCAGCGTGCCGTAGTCGGCGGCGCGGGTCAGGGCCCCGCCCAGGTCGTACTGGCCGGGGGTGACGGCGGGCAGGGTGACGGTGACCGTGTCGCCGGCCCGGGCGGCGCGGAACCACAGCTGCCGCCCGCCGGACCAGGTCACGCCGCAGCAGTCCGGCTGCGCCTCGACCGGCGCGGTGGCGGACACCGCCGGCAGCAGCGACTCCGCCTCGAGCTTCACGGGCGCGTCGGCGGCCCGGGCGGGCCCTGCCGGAATCAGCAGGGCCCCCACGGTCACCACAGCGGAGCAGAGCGCGGCGGCGCGCATCACGGCACGCTCGGCCGCGCGACCGTGGACGCGCCGCCGCCCAGGTTGTCGTGCCACCGCCAGGCGTTCTGCACGAAGCGCCCGCCGTCGGAGAGCGACACGTACACGTCGGCCGCCGGATCGCCGGTGAACGTGACGATGTCGGCCTTGCCGTCGCCGTTGAAGTCGCCGACACCCGGGCGTTCGGCGTTGACGGCGAAGTTGTCGTGCCACTTGCCGGCGGTACCGAAGCCGCCGCCGGACGACAGTGCGACGAGGACGTCCGCGGTCGATCCGCGGGTGAAGACCGCCACGTCGTCGCGCCCGTCGCCGTTGAAGTCCCCGGTCGCGACGGCGTCGCCGCCGAAGCCGGACCGCCACAGCCAGCCGTCCTGCACGAAACGGCCGCCGTCGGACAGGGCGACGTAGACGCTGCCGCCGGACCCGCCGGTGAAGGTGGCGATGTCGTCGCGGCCGTCGCCGTCGAAGTCGCCGACCACGGGCGTCTCGGTGCCGACGGCGAAGTGGTCGTGCCACTTCACGCCGGGGCCGAACCCGGAGCCGGTGGACAGCGCGACGTACACGTCGGAGGTCGTGCCGCGGGTGAACGTGACGATGTCGGTGCGCCCGTCGCCGTCGAAGTCGCCCACGAGCGGCACCTCGGCGTCCACGGCGAAGAAGTCGTGCCACTTGACGCCGGCGCCGAAGCCGCCGGAGCCGTTGCCGAGCGCCACGTACACGTCGGCGGGGCCGCCGCGGGTGAAGGTGATGAGGTCGGTGCGGCCGTCGCCGTCGACGTCGCCGGTGAAGGGCACCTCGCCGTCGAGGGCGAAGAAGTCGTTGCCCTTCACGGCGGGTCCGAAGGCGGTGCCGGACGACGTCGCGCTGAACACGTCCGCGTCGGCGCCGCGGGTGAAGGCGACCGCGTCGTCGCGGCCGTCGCCGTTCACGTCGCTGACCGTGCGGCCGCGGGTCGTGCCGGAGACGACACCCGACGCGGGGCCCGCGTTGCCGGCCGCGTCGACCGCGACGACCCGGTAGTACCAGGTCTGCCCGACCGGCAGGGGGCCGTGCCGGAAGCTCGTGCCGCTCACCGTGCCGCGCAGGTTCGCCGCGGTGACCGGGACGCTCGCGTTCGTCGAGCCGTAGACGCGGTAGGCGGTCACGCCGACGTTGTCGCTCGCCTCCGTCCAGCTGAGGCCGATCGCGTGGGTCCTCCCTCCGGCGGTGGTCAGGCCGGTCACCGTGCCGGGGGCGGTCGTGTCGGCGAACGGCGCCACCATGCTCAGCGCGCTGTACCTCGACGCCGTCCACGCCCCGCCGGAGGGCGTGAGGGTGACCGTGACCGCGGACTTGCCGGCGGTGAGCGCGACGGGCAGGGTGAACTCGTCGGTGAGCCAGCGCTGGGCGGCGTTGCCGAGCGGTTGCAGCCACACGCCCGCGCTGACGCCGTCGACCGCGACCGCCGCCTGCTGGTAGGCGCGCTGCTGGTCGCCTGTGCGGCGCAGCCGGACGCCCGAGTTGCCGGGGTCGGTCGCGACCCGGAACGAGATCGCCGCCGAGCCGGCGCGCACCTGGGCGGTGGTGGACACGTCGTCGTTGTCGCCCTCGAAGACCGACGTCAGCCCGTACTGGGAGGCGGCGCCGTCGCCGTAGGCGTGCGCGCCGCGGCTGGCCGCGTCGCCGGTGACGACGGTGTCGGTGAGGCGCAGGGCGGCGGTCGGCTGGGTGTACAGGAACGCGGTGGAGGCGTAGTCGGCCGGTTCGTTGGCGGTCGGCCCGTGCTCGATGCCGAAGCGCAGCCCGGTCGTGAACGACACGGCGTCGCCGATCATGAGCCGGTACGCGGCGTCGCACTCGTCGGCGCAGCCCGCGGTGCGGAAGCGGTGCCCGGTGTTGCCGGTGAAGACGCCGGAGTACTCGCCGCGGTTGAAGTACCAGCCCGACTCGTAGAAGTCCTCGGTGCCGGTGCCGTACAGCTGCGGGGTGGCCGACCCGTCGACGTACACCCGCTCGTCGCCCTCGAGGTAGTTGCGGGTGTTGCCGCCGGTGATGTGCGCGCGCATGGTCTGCGCGACGCCGACGAAGCGCCCCCGGCCGGCCTGGTCGGCGATGACCCAGTCTTTGCCGTTGACGGTCTCGCCACGCCGCGACTGGGCGGTGAAGTGGCCGAGGTCGCCGCCCCAGGCCGTGGGTGCCGAGGTCACCTCGGCCTGGATGCCGCCGATCGACGTGCCACCGGTGTTCGCGATCGCGACGGTCGCGCTCGTACCGAACGGCATCGGCCACCAGGCGCTGTACCAGCCGCCGGGCGCGGCGTCCATGGCGAACATGAGCGAGCGCACGGTCCGCTCGCCGAGCCCGGCGCCGAAGAACTCCGCGACCGGCGCGTCCACCGTGGTGCGCCCGTCGAACGTGATGCGGACCCGCAGGGCGGTGAGGTTGGCCTCGGTCGCGGCGGCGTCGGGGATCCGCAGCCGCAGCGCGGTGATCGCCCGCGGCCCGGAGAGCGTGGCGAGGGTGGCCTGGCCGCCGGCGGGGGCGGTGACGGTCACGGCGGTGGTGACCGCGCCGGGCTGGGCCGGCTTGGGGTCGCGCAGGCCGGCCTGGCGCAGGTTGTCGACGACGTCGGTGGCCGGGTCGGCGGGGTTGAAGCGGGTCACCCCGTCGGCGTCAGAGAACTGGCGGTAGCCGACGTGGTAGAAGAGCGGGTTGTTCTGGGTGACGACCCGCATGCTGCTGCGGTACGGCATCGGCACCTTGACCGTGACGCCGCCGGAGGTCTGGTCGGCGTTGGTGACCAGCGGCCAGCTGAACGGCGCGCCGAGGTTGCCGTTGACGAGGTTCTGCAGGCCGGTGTCGACGACGGTGACGCCGTCGAGCTCGATGCGGATCCAGCCGGTGGCGCTGACGTTGCCCTCGTCGCGGGTGAACCAGATCGACTGGATCTCCCCCGGGCCGCGGTCCTCGGCGAGCACGCAGCCGCCGTCGATGCGCAGGCAGGAGTAGGTGCCGCCGAACCCGTCGTCGTTGGAGCCGTCGCGGCCGAAGCTGGAGAACTGCTTCGTCCTGGTGCCGGCGGACAGGGTGGGCAGCCGGTCGAGGCGGCGGTAGGTCTCCCAGCCGACCGGGCCCTTGTCGTCGGCGACCGCCGCGACCGCCGGCGGGGCGGCGCCGATGACGGTGAGCAGCGGGATGAGCAGGATCGCTACGGCGGCTCTTCGCAAGACTCGCATGGGTGGCGTCCCTTCGGGGAAATCGATTACCCGCTAGTAGACGACTAACATCCAGGTCCGTCAATATGTAGGAAGGTTTCACCGGAGAAATCGATTTCCAGCACCGTAGCCGCGCTTCTCCGGGGGTGTCAACGGCGAGGCGTGGCATCATTGCGCTCCGGAGCCGCCTGGAAGGATGTAGGTCATGGCGACCATCTACGACGTCGCACAACGGGCGCAGGTCTCCCCCGCCACCGTCTCCCGCGTGCTCAACGGGCGGGCCAGCGTCGACCCCGACATGGTCGTGCGCGTGCAGGACGCGGTGCGCGAGCTCAACTACCGGCCCAACTCGGTGGCCCGCAACCTGCGCCGCAGCCGCACCACGCTGTGGACGGTGATCATCTCCGACGTCGGGAACCCGTTCTTCACCGCGATGGTCCGCGGCGTCGAGGACGTCGCCCAGCGGGCCGGCTACTCGGTCGTGCTGTGCAACAGCGACGAGGACCCGGCGAAGGAGGCGCAGTACGTCACCGCCGCCCTGCAGGACCAGATGGCCGGGGTGATCATCTCCAGCTCCGGGCACGCCGCGAACGTGAACCGGCTGATCGAGGCGGGCACGCCAGTCGTCGCCATCGACCGCCAGATCAGCGGGGCCAACGTCGACAGCGTCCTGGTCGACAACGAGCACGGCGCCCACATGGCCACCGCGCACCTGCTCGAACGCGGCTACCGCCGCATCGCCTGCATCACCGGCCCGCGGAAGGTGTCCACGGCCGCGCAGCGGCTGCGCGGCTACCAGCAGGCGCTGCGCGAGCAGGGCTTCGCGACCCCGGCGGCGCTGGTGCGCTACTCCGACTACCGCGAGGAGGGCGGCTACGCCGCGATGGCGTCGCTGCTGGACGCCGGCGACCCGCCGGACGCGGTGTTCGCCGCCAACAACCTCATGACCGTCGGGGCGGTCGAGTGCGTCGTCGACCGCGGCATCGCCGTCCCCGCCGGCATGGGCGTCATCGGCTTCGACGACATCCCGTGGGCGCACCTGGTGCGGCCGTCGCTGTCGACGGTCTCGCAGCCGACGTACGAGCTGGGCCGGACCGCGGCGATGCTCCTCGCGGAGCGGATCACCGAACCGGACCGGCCCGCCTCGACCGTCACCCTTCAGACGACGCTGAAGGTGCGCGAGAGCAGCCTCAAGCCCTAGGACCTAGAGCTTCACGTCCCCGCACAGGTGCACGACGACGCCGAGCCCGTGCAGCATGGCCGCCTTCGCCAGCAGGGCCCGGTCGGCCGCGGCGGCGTCCGGGGCGTAGGCGACCTGCACGTGGTTGGCCTTGTGCCGAGCCATGAGCTGGTCCCGGCCCACCCCGTGCAGCACCGCGTGCATGATCGGCCACTGCCGGTCGGTGGCGTCCAGCCGGCGCTGGGTCTCCTCCGGCGGCAGCTCCCGCACGCTCGCCCGGCCCAGGTCGGCGTGCAGCACGCCGTCCATGATGAACACCCGCGACCACACGATCTCGCCCGGCTTCGACACGCCACTGAGCGTGCCGCCGCCGAGCGGGAAGAACATCGGCGGCTGGCGCATGCTGTAGCTCTTGTCGTAGCCGCCGTTGTGCGAGGCGGGCACCGAGCCGGAGATCTCGAAGACCCAGACGAACTCGCCCTCGTACTGCTCGCCCCAGCGGATGTCGTGCAGGGTGGTCGCCGGGTCGAAGCCCATCGCGTTCCACAGCCGGTTCGTCAGCAGCGCGTCGACGGCGACCCCCTCGTCGACCTCGTTGAAGTGCGGCAGGGGCGCGCCCGCGTACAGCTCCCTGGCGCCGTCACGGCTGCGCACCGGCGGGCGCTCCACGTTGTTGAGCAGGCCCTCGGCGAGGTCGCTGGCCGGCACCACGTCCTTCAGCCCCTGCTGGTACTGGATCCCGACCGCGTCGAGGCCGAAGTCGTCGCTGATCCGCAGCGCCGCGACGTACATCCTGCACTGGCTGAGCACCTGCGCCTCGGTCAGCTCGGTGGCCTCGTCGGTGCCGAAGTGGAACGTGAACCCGCGGTCGTCCAGCCACGACGTGACCGCGGCCGCCTCCGCGTCGGTGACCTTCAGCATCTCCGCGACCAGCGCGCTCTGCGACAGCCGCTCCTTGTAGATGCCGAGCGGGTTGAGCAGCTCGTCGTCGAAGATCGCGTTGTACATGCCCATGCAGCCCTCGTCGAAGACGCCGATGATCGCCTTCTCGTCGCGCAGCTGCTCGGCGAGCGCGGTGCCCAGGACGACCTCCGGTGCCTCCCGGTCGAGCGCCGGCAGGTCCCGGACGTGCGACAGGTCGTGCACCACGGTGCCGGTCTCCAGCCACTCGCGCAGCCCGTCGACGGCCCAGTCGTCGGTGAAGTCCTCGCTCCACAGCGCCGAGTGCGCCACGCCGGCCTTGGTGAGGCTGGCGGTCAGGTTGAGCAGGCCGACCAGCCCGGGGAACGCGCCGGACCAGTTCGCCACCACCAGGATCGGGCCCTGATGGGTGCGCAGGCCCGCGAGCACGTGGTGGCTGTACTGCCAGACGGCCTCCACCACGATGAGCGGCGCGTCGCGCGGGACGTGCTTGAACACCTCGATCCCCATGCGCTGGCTGTCGATGAAGCCGTGCCCCTTGACCTCGTCGAACTCGTGCGCCCGTCGCGCCTGCCAGCCGAGCCGCGCCAGGGCCGCGGTCACGTCGGCCTCCAGCCGCTGCTGCGTCGGCCAGCACCGCAGGTTGGCGCTGGGCCGCAGGTCGCCGCTCGTCACCAGGTACGCGGTGACCGGCTCGGCGGCCGGACGCTCCAACGGGACCGGGAGCTGGTACGGACTGGTCATGGGGTTCCTCCGGTTGACTCGGTGCCGGCTGCCAGGCGGTGGCTGATGTCGGCGGTGGCCGGGTACAGGTCGAGGTACAGCTGGTAGCGCTCGTCGTAGACCGCGGCGGCGCCCGGGTCCGGGCTGATCCGCTCGACGACGGGGTTCCAGGTCCCGACATCTGTCGTGTTGCTCGCCAGGAATGCGGCGCCGTAGCTCGCGCCGATGGTCTTCTCGGGGATCAGCTGCTCGCGGCCGGTCACGTCGGTGACGATCTGCGCCCACAGCCCGCCCTGCGTGCCGCCGCCGACCGCGACGATCCGCTCGATGGTGCCGCCGGCCGCCTCGATCGCCTCGATGTTGTGCCGCACGCCGAACGCGGTCGCCTCCAGCACCGCCCGGTACAGGTCGCCGCGGGTGTGCCCGACCGTCAGCCCGGCGATCACCCCGCGCGCGTGCGGGTCGGCGATCGGCGTGCGCTCTCCCGCGAAGTACGGCAGCATCAGCAGCCCTCTCGCACCCGGCCCGGACTCGCGCGCCTCTTCCAGGAGCCGCGGGTAGCCGGGCGCGCCGAGCAGGTCGTGCAGCCAGCTCGTGATCGCGCCGGACGTCGCCATGCCGGCGGCGAGGTTGCGCGTGCCGGGGAACGCCCCCGTGGTCCCCCACAGCACGGGCGACGTGTTCCGCACGTCGGTGGTGTGCACCAGGAACATCGTCGTGCCGTACATCAGCATCAGGTCGCCGAGCCGCTGCGCGCCGACGCTGACCGCCTCCGACCAGGCGTCGATCGTCCCCGCCACGACCGGCGTGCCCTGCCGCAGCCCGGTCTCGGCGGCGGCCGCCGGGGTGACGCCGCCGATGACGTCGCCGGGCCAGACCAGCGGCGGCAGCGCGACGCTCCCCGCCAGGTCCGCCGCCCACGGCTCGTGCCAGGCCTGCGCCGCGGCGTCGTACATCGGCGTGCACTGGCTGGCCGAGTGCTGGTCCAGGTAGTACGCCCCGGTGAGCCGCCACCCGAGCCAGCTGGCCGGCATGAACAGCCGCCGCGCGGCCCGCCACACCTCCGGCTCGTGCTCGGCGACCCAGGCCAGCTTCGGCCCGACGCTCTGCGTCGACAGCGCCGACCCGGTCCGCTCCCGGATCACGTCCGGCCCGCCGAGCTGCGCCGTCAGCCGCGCGATCTGGGCGGTCGCCCGGGTGTCGACGCCGTACAGGATGCCGGGCCGCAACGGGAGGCCGGCGTCGCCTGTCAGGACGACGCACGGCCCCATCCCGCTCACCCCGACGGCCGTCACTTCACCCGGATGCGCCGCCAGCAGCTCCCAGACGATCGAGACGGCCTCGCCCCACCACAGCTCCGCGTCCATCTCCACATGCCCGGGCCGCGGCGTCTGTACGTCGTGCCCGCGCACCGCGGTCGCGATGATCGCACCGTCCCCGGCGACGAGCACCCCCTTGGTACTCGACGTCCCCACATCGATGCCGATAACCATCCCGCTGCCCGACATGGCAACAAGATGTCAGAAATCGATTTCCCCGTCAATGCTGTGCTTCCGCCCCACCGCTGTCGCGACGGTTCCCGGCCGGTCTGACGTGCCACCCCCCGCACAGACGTTGGTCACTACGAGCTTGCTCGATGGCCCAGCGGTGCCCGTCGTGTGGGGCGATCTCCGCTTCCCCCGCCGCGGAGCGGGCGGGTCAGGTTCGGAAGCGGCCGACCAGTTGGGTGAGGCGGGTCGAGACCTGGGTCAGTTCGCCCGCGGCGCCTGTCACCTGGCTGATGCCGTCTGCCGTCACCTGGGCGATGTCGGCGATGCTGCGGACGCTGCCCGCGATGCTGATCGCGCTGTCCGCGGCGCCGCCGATGTGGGTGCCGATGCTCGCGGTGCTCGCCGACTGTTCCTCGACGGCGCTGGCGATGCTGCCCTGGTAGGCGTTCACAGTGCCGATCACCTCGCCGGTCGCGGTGATGGCCTCGACGGCGCGGGCGACGTCGCGCTGGATGGCGGCGATGCGGGACGTGATGTTCTCGGTGGCCTCGGCGGTCTGCTGGGCCAGGGCGCGCACCTCGTCGGCGACCACGCCGAAGCCCTTGCCGGCCACGCCGGCCCGCGCGGACTCGATGGTGGCGTTCAGCGCGAGCAGGTTGGTCTGCTTGGCGATCGCGCTGATCATGCCCAGGACCTCGTTGATCGCGGCCGAGGACTCGCCGAGGCGGGTGACGGTGGCTGTGGCCTCGTCGGCGCGGGCGACGGCGTCGGCGCCGGCGGTGCTCGCGGCGGCGGTGCTGCGGGCGATCTCGCTGATCGAGTTGCCCATCTCGTTCGCGCTGGCCGAGACCGTGTGGACGCTCTGCGAGACCTCCTCCGCCGCCCCGGCCGCGGCCTGGGCCTCGGCGTGGGTGCGCTCGGCGTTCATGGTCATGCCGGCGCTGATCACCGACAGCTCGTGCGCCGCCGCCGAGGCCGTGCCGGCGGTCTCGGCGATCTCCCGGACCAGCCGGGCGATGTTGTCGGCGAACCGGTTGAAGCGTTTCGCGAGGTCGCCGACCTCGTCGCGGCGGGACTCGTCGACGCGGCGGGTCAGGTCGCCGTCGCCGTCGGCGATCTCGGCGATGCGTTCGGAGAGCACGTTGATCGGGCGGACGATGCCGCGGGTCAGCCACAGCGAGACCATCAGCAGCAGCACCGCGGCGATGAGCGTCCCGCCCAGCACGGTGCGCTCGGTCGAGTCGACGACGGAGTTCGACCTGGCCTGCAGCGCGGCGATGCGCTGGCGTTGCGCGGCGAGGAGCTCGCCGGTGACGCTCTGCACGCCGGCCGTGAGCCGCTGGGCCCGGTCCGCGTCGGCGACCTTCCGGGCGGCCTCGAAACCGCCGGACTGGCGGGCCTGCACGACGCGGTCCATGAGCGCGAACCGCGCGTCGAGCAGCGGGCGCAGCTCGCGGATGCGGTCCCGCTCGGCGGGGTCGGCGCCGATGCGCCGGGCGATGTCGGCGAACTTCGCGGTCGCGGCGTCCTGCGCCTGCTGGTGCGCCTTCAGGTCGGCGTCGGCGCCGGAGACGAGGAACGCCTGCGTGCCGCTGGAGGAGGCCTGCAGCGCGTTCCACAGCTCGTCCAACTCGGACATGAACGCGTGCGCCGCCTCGACCTGGCGCTGGTCGTCGGTGAGCCGCAGCGTGTTGCGGTACGCCACCGCGCCCACGGCGATGAGCAGGACCAGCGCCACCGCGAACCCGGCCAGCAGCCGCCGCCCGATCGTCCACCGGATGTCGCGCAGCGCCCCGGTCAGACCCCCGCTCGGGGCCGCCATCAGGCGTCCCGCCGGAACTTCGTGATGGAGCTGTCCCGGGCGACCCCGTCGGCGGCGGCCTGCATCCGGGCCGCGAAGTCCGCGGGGCGTTTCAGCGCGCCGGACATCACGTCGGCGATGGTGGCCTGCCAGGCCTTGTCCAGCGCCCCGTACCAGTCGTTGAACTTCCAGGTCATGAGGTTGTTCCCGGCGCCCTTGACGACCTCGTTGGCCGACGCGAGGCCGCTGGAGCCGGCGACCCCGTCGGCCGAGCCCTTCCGGCTGGCCAGAGAGTTCGTGAGCTCGCTGAAGCGGCCCGCGCCGGCCTTGGACAGCATGACGCGCAGGTACTCCAGCCCGCCGGCCTTGTTCTTCGCCATCGTCGGCACCGCGAACGTGCCGGAGGCGCCCGCCCGGGCCGACCCGTAGGGCATCGTGTCGCCCGTGCCGACGCTCCACACCGGCACGATCGTCAGCTTCACCGACGCCGGCAGCGTCGCCTTCATCTCGTTCTCCAGCCAGGTGCCGCAGGGCAGCATCGCCGCCCGGCCGTCGATGAGCGCCTGCTGCGACTCGGTGTGCGACAGCTTGTCGCTGCCGGCCAGCACGAAGCCGCGCCCGACGAGCTCGATCGCCAGCTCCACCGAGGCGAGCACGGCCGGGTGCTGCCAGGCGCCCGGTTCGAGGTTGTCGATCGCGGCCGCCGCCGCGGCCCCGCCGGCCTTGTGGATCCAGTCGGCGATGGTCCAGCCCATGTAGTACGGGTACTTCCCGGCGTGGGCGAACGGCGCCACCCCGGCCGCCTTGATCTTCGGGGCGAGCTCCAGGAACTGCTCCCACGTCTGCGGCGGCGACCAGCCGGCCGCCTGCCAGCGGGTGGCGTCGTAGAAGAGACCGAAGACGGTGTACATGTAGTTGAGCCCGTACACCTTGCCGTTGAACGTCCCCGACTCCACCGTCCCGGGCAGCAGCGTGTCGCGCACCTTCACGCCGGGGTCGTCGAGGCTCGGGCTGTCCAGCAGCTCCGTCAGGTCCAGCAGGGCACCGTCGTTGACCAGCTCGCCGGTCGTGAACTGGTCGGCGCCGTCGTTGTTCATCACGTCGGGCGGGTCGCCGGAGTCGAAGCGGCCCTTCAGGTCGCCGACGATCTTCTTCGTCGACGTGTGCTTGATCTGCGCCCGGGGGAAGCGCTTGCGGTACAGCTCCTCGTGCGCCTTGGCGTAGTCGTCACCGAAGCCGCCGTTGAAGATCACCACCTCGAGCGCGCGCTCCGGCGTGATCCCGAACGGGTCGAACGCCGCCGTGGGCGAGCCGTCGTCCCCGCATCCTGCGAGCAGCCCCGCGGCCGGCAGCGTCGCCGCGGCCAGCAGCGCCCGTCGTGACAAGTGGTTCACGCACGTTCTACTCGGCCGGGAACCGTGCCGCTTGAGCATTCGCACCGGCGCGGTCCTCCCGCAGGGTGCCTCCGCCCACCCGGCGGCCGGTTCAACCAAACCCGGTGGTGTTCGCCGGTGCGCGGCGAACATTCCCCTGTCCACGCAGCCGGTGCGCCCACCCGCAGGTTCGTTGTTCGCCGGCGGCCGGGCGAACGCCTCTTGCCGCGTGTACTGGGCGCCGCAAGCACTTCGCGACCAGTACACCGGAGGACGAACATGCGAACGAAGCCCTGGACACTCCGTCAGGCCGTCATCGTCACGACCGCGCTCTCGCTCGGCTCCACCGCGGGGGCGGTCGCCGAGCAGGCCGCGACGCGGTTCGGGTTCACGCATCCCGGCCCGGGCCAGCTCGCGGCGGCCGTCACCACCCTGTGGATCCTCGGCCGGCTCGACGCGCTCATCGACGAGCGGCGGTAGAGGAGTCCGCGTCCAGGTAGTCCTCGGCGGCGCGCAGGACCACCGGCGCGGCGACCTCGGCGAGCCTGAGCAGGCACTGTTTCCAGCCGCTCAGGCCGAGCGAGCCGGCGAGCAGCCGGTGCGCGTGCGCCGGCGGCACCACGGCGACCAGGGCGTTGACGGCCTGGACCCGCCGGTCGGGCTGGGTGATCGTCCGCACCACCGCCTCGGCCTCCGCCGCGAGCTGCTCCGCCCGGTGCGGGTCCCCCGCCGCCCGCACCGCGGCGATCAGCGGTGCCAGCGCCTGCACCCGCTGCTCCGCGACCGGCATGCCGCGGGTCAGCCGCTCGGCCCGGCCGAGGTCGCCGGCCTCGATGGCGGCCAGGCAGACCTGGGCCAGCGCCCACGACTGCTGCTCGGGGTCGCTGACGGCCAGCGCGACGGCCTCGGCCCGGTCGTGGTCGCCGCGCTCCGCCAGCGACGCGGCGACGTCCGTCATCGCCTCGGCCTGCCGGTACGGGTCGGGCAGCATGAACGCGATCGCCTCGGCCCGCCTGCCTGCGGCGGCACCGCCGGCCCGGACCAGCCGCGCCAGCGCCCTGGCCCGCTCGTCCGGGTCGTCGAGCCCGTACGCGACGGCCTCGGCCCGCTCGGTCTCGCCCGCCGCGGCGAGCGTCTCGATGAGCTGTACCAGCGCCCAGGTCCGCTGCCCGGGGTCGGCGACGGCCCGGGCGACGATCTCGGCCCGGTCCGCCTCGTCGTTCGCGGCGAGGACCTCGACGAGCTGGACGATCAGCCACGCCCGCTGTTCCTCGTCGGGCAGCTCGTCGATGGCGTCCCGGACCTCCGCGGTCAGCCGCCACGCACGGACCCGGTCGGCGACGAGGACGGCACCGACGAGCTGGATCATCGCCGGGATCCGCTCGTCGGCGTGCGGCAGCTCCCGGATCGCCGCGTCGACGTCCGTCGTGAGCCGGGCGGCCTCGTCACCGCCGAGGCCGGACGCCAGCTTCATCAGGGCGATGCGGGCGAGCACCCGCTGGAACGGGTCGGCGAGGTTCGAGGCGACGCGCTGCGCCCGGTCGTGCAGCCCCTGGCGGGTCAGCGTCTCCGCGAGCTGCGTCCGCGCCTCGGCCTGCTGGTCCGGGTCGTCGACGGCGTCGACGAACGCCTCGGCCCGGTCGGGCTGTCCGGCGGCCGCCGCGACCGCGGCCAGCTCGCAGGTGGTGCGGGAGCGCAGCGCCGGGTCGGGCACCGCGCCGGCGAGCTTCTCCGCCAGCGGGAACGCGCCGGTCCTGGCGGCCGTCGTGGCGAGCCGGGCGAGGGCCTGCGCCCGGAGCTGCTCGTCCGGGATCGACCGGGCGAGGCGTTCGGCCAGGCCGAGGCGCCCCGTGACGGCGACCGCCGCGGTGAGGGCGCCGAGGGTGTGCGCCCGGGTGAGCACGTCCACCGTCCGGCCGGCCGTTTCGGCCTGGACCGCGAGCGCCGCCGCCCGCCGGTGGTCGCCGGCGGCCGCGACCGCGTGGCCGACCTGGGTCAGCGCCGCCGCGCGCTGGTCGGCGTCGGGCAGTGCGGCGGCGTACCGCTCCGCCCGGTCCGGGCCGCCGGCGGCGATGATCGCGGCCATGAGCTCGGCCATGAGCTCGGCACGGACGGGTGTCCGCTGCGCCCGCTGCAACCGGCCCGCGGCGGCGTGGGCGGCGGCGACGTGCCGCTCGATCTCACCGGCGCCGGTGAACGGGCTGAGGCGGATCAGCGCGATCCACACCGCGGCCTGCTCCGCCGGGTCGGCGATCCTCGGCGCGGCCGCGGCCACCTCGGCGGCGAGCCGTCGCGTCTCGTCGGGGCGGCCGGCGGTGTACAGCGCCGCGGCGAGCTCCGCGTACGCCAGCGCCCGCGCCCCCCTGCCGCCGATGCCGCCAGCCGAGGCCAGCGCGTCCACGACCAGCGCGTCCACGACCGACGCGTCCACGACCGACGCGTCCACGACCAGCGGCGCGGCACCGTCCGCGACCAGCGCGTTCACAGCCGACGGGTCCGCGACCGGTAGAGCGGCGCCGTCCGCCGCCGGTGCGTCCACGACCGGCGGCGCGGCGCCATCCGCCGCCGACGTGTCCACGACCGGCGGTGGGGCGCCGTCCACGACCAGCGCGTTCACAGCCGGCGCGTCCACGACCAGCGGCGCGGCGCCATCCGCCGCCGACGTGTCCACGACCGACGCGTTCACGGCCAGCACGTCCACGACCGACACGTCCACGACCAGCGGCGCGGCACCGTCCACCGCCGACGTGTCCACGACCGACGCGTTCACGACCGACGCGTCCACGGCCAGCACGTCCACGACCAGCGGCGCGGCGCCATCCGCCGCCGACGTGTCCACGACCGGTGCGTCCACGACCGACGCGTCCACGGCCAGCACGTCCACGACCGACACGTCCACGACCAGCGGCACGGCACCGTCCACCGCCGACGTGTCCACGACCAGCGGCGCGGCGCCATCCGCCGCCGACGTGTCCACGACCGACGCGTCCACGGCCAGCGGTGCGGCGCCGTCCGCCGCTGGCGCGTCCGCGGCCGGTGGTGTGGCGCTTGCCCGGGCGGTGTGTTCCAGCAGGCGGGTCAGGGCGCTCGTGCGGAGACGCGGGTCGTCGATCAGGCGGCCGAGGGTCTCCGCGGATCGCAGGTCGCCGGCGGCGAGGACCGCGTCGACGAGCTCCAGCATGAGCTCGGCCTGCTCGACCGGTCCGTCGATCGTCCTGGCGGCGGCCGCTGCCTCGGCGGCGAGGGCGCCGGGGCCGCCGGGCGCCGGCGCGCCCCACTGCAGCAGGCCGGCCAGCGTGCGGGACCGGGCGGCCGGGTCGGTGATGGACCGGGCCAGCGACAGCGCCTCGGTGAAGAGTCGCTCCGCTCGCAGGCTCCGGCCGGCCACGCGGACCGCGGCGGACAGCCGGGCCAGCGCCACCGACCGGCCGCTGCGGTCGCGGGCGGCGTGCGCCGCGGTCTCCGCCTCCGTCATGAGCCGCTCGACCTGGTCGGCGTCGCCCGCCGCGCCGAAGGCCCGCAGCAGCTGGCTCATCGCCAGCGCCCGGTGGTCCGGGTCGATGATCGACCGGGCCAGCGACATCGCGAGCGGTAGGTCGCCGTCGTCGAGGACGGCGCCGACCAGACCCAGCATGCTCCGCGTCCACCGGTCCTGGTCGATGGCGCTGCGGGCGAAGCGCGCCGCGCGGCGGTGGTCGCCGATGCTGACCGCCGTCTCGACCAGGTCGGCGAGCGACCGTTCGTGCCGCTTGGCGTCGACGATGCTCCACGCGACCGTCTGGGCGAACCGCTCGTCGACGGTCCCGGCGACCGCGGCCGCCAGCTGGGCGAGGGCCATGTTCTGCGCCACGGGATCGGCCATGCCCTGCGCGAGCGCGTCGCCCCGCGCGGGCTCCCCCAGGACGACCCATAGCGCCGGCAGGCCGGCCGGGATGTTGGCGTTGCGGGCGGTGAGCTCGTCCAGGCGCAGCGCGAGACGGACCATGGCGCGCAGGTCCGGCTCGGGCCGGCCGATGATCAGGTCCTGGGCGGCCCGGACCTCGGCCATGCCCGCACCGTCGCCGCCGGTGACGGCGAGCAGCCGGTCGTGCCGGTCGTGGTCCACGGCGAGCGCGATCAGCCGCCCCGGATCGGGCAGCGACCGCAGCATGCGCGGGTAGCCGTGCAGCAGGTACTGCGGCGTGCCCACCGGCCAGCGCTTCGCCCGGTAGCCGTCCGCCCAGGCGTGGATCCGCTCCCGGTGCCGGCCGATCGCGGCGCCGAGCCCGCCCACCGCCTGCTCGCGCAGCTCGTCGTGGGTGAACAGCAGCACCGGCTCGGGCGCGGACGCGTGCACCGGCCGGACGGCGACCGACCGGCCGAAGACCCCACCGATGAGCCGCTCCAGGCGGAACCGGTCGAGCCCGGTCAGCTCCTCCAGCTCGGCCACCGTCAACCCGTCCGCGCACGCCGTCAGCAGGCCGATGACGTCCACGTGCGTCGAGTCGCCGAGCAGCAGCGCCCGCAGCTCCTGCCGCGCCTGGGCGGCGATGCTGCTGGCGTGCGGAAACGCCGTCAGCCAGCGGACCCGGCAGTGCCGCAGCGGATGGTCGCCGGGCACGTCGTCCGGCAGCGGCGGGTCGGGGCGGCTCGACACCACGATCCGCAGGTTCGGGACGGCGTGCCGCGGCAGCAGCGACGCCACGCTCGCCAGCCCCGACCCGGTCTCCGCGCCCTTGTCCTCGTCGAGGCCGTCGACGACGAGGAGCAGCCGGCGGCCGGCCAGCTCCGCGTGCCGGGCCGCGGTGCGTAACAGCGGAAGCCACCGCGACACCTGCGCCGCGGGCGCCGACGCGTCCAGCCGCAGCTCCAGCAGGCCCGTCAGCTGTTCCACCAGCGCCCCGGCGAACGCGTTGCTGTCCGACTGGGTCGCGAGGCGGGCCGTGACGAAGAACGCCAGGACGTCGACGCCGGGCTGCGGATGGCGCACGAACGTCGCCAGCAGCGCCGACTTGCCGGCCCAGGGCTCCGCCTGTATCCAGAGGTACGGCTCGTCGCCGGCACAGAACGCGGCGAGCTCCGCCAGCTCGGCCTCGCGGTCCCTGAGCCCACCGACGGGCACCAGGTCGTCGACGTGCGCCGCGTAATCCGGCCGCCACCACGGCAGTACAGGACCGGCCACACCCGCCTCGTCCGGCTCGCCGGCACCGTCCTGGTCGCCGGACACGGTCTCGCCGGCACCGTCCGGCTCGCCCGCGCCGGTCACGGCGGCAGCGCCGGTCACGGCTCCGTGGCGGGCGACCTGCGCGGCCGCGTCGGCGTAGATCCTGGCCCTGACCTGGTCGTCGGCGGAGCCGCCGAGCGCCCGGGCCAGCGCCACCGCCAGGTCACCGCTGGGTGTCTTCCGCCCGCGGAAGATCTCGCTGAGATGCCCGATGGACGGCCTGCCGCCGTCGCGGGCCGAGGTCAGCCGGGCAGCGATCTGCCGCAGGGTCGGCCGGCCGGCGTGGACCTTCAACCTGGCCAGCAGGTCGACGAGGGCACGACGACCGGCGCTCACCGGATCGGCCCGCCCGTCCACGCACCCAGATTATCGATCCTCGATACCGGCACCGCGCCGACGCCCCGGTGCGGATGTCGTGTCGCCCGCCTTGGTCACCGCCGGGGAGGCGTTCTGTTCGCGGGATCGCGGCGCAAGGCAGAATCGACCGGGTGCTGAGCGCGACAACGATCATGGACCAGGACGACGAGCGGATCGGTGACTACCGGGCGCTGACCGACGTCGAGCTGCGCACCCGGTGGGAGCCGCCCAACGGGCTGTTCATCGCCGAGGGCGAGCTGGTGCTGCGCCGGGCGCTACGGGCCGGCTACCGGCTGCGGTCCGTGCTGATCGACAGCAAGCGCGTCGGCCAGCTCGACGACCTCCCGCTCGGCGACGTCCCCGTGTACGCCGGCGACCAGGCGACGCTCGAGGCGATCACCGGGTTTCACGTGCACCGGGGGGTGCTGGCGAGCTTCCACCGCAAACCGGACCTTGCCGCGGCCGACATCCTCACGACCGCGCGGCGGGTCGCGGTCCTGGAGGACGTCAACAACCACACGAACGTCGGGGCGATCTTCAGGGGCGCCGCGGCGCTCGGGATGGACGCGGTGCTGCTGTCGCCGTCGTGCGCGGATCCGCTGTACCGGCGGAGCGTGCGGGTCAGCATGGGCGAGGTGTTCGCGATCCCGTACGCCAGGATCGAACCGTGGCCGGACGGGCTCCACGCGGTCCGGGAGGCGGGGCTGACGCTCCTCGCGATGACGCCGGCCGCCGATGCGGTGCCGATCCAGACGCTGAGCGCGGCGCAACGGGAGCGGACGGCGCTGCTGCTCGGCGCGGAGGGCCCCGGACTGTCGGCCAAGGCCCTCGACGCCAGCGACGTACGCGTCGTGATCCCCATGCGGAACGGGGTCGACTCGCTCAACGTGGCGGCCGCGGCGGCGGTCGCCTTCTGGGAGCTCTGCCGCTAACGCTCGAGCTCGTGGGACGGCTGCTGGAACTCGGCGGTGAGCTCGGCGGCGGTCACCTGCGTGCCGGACACCTGGGCGGCGGCCGCGGCGGCCTCGGCGTTGGCGGCGGCTGCCGCGTCCTCGGCGGAGCGGCGGGCCTCGATGACGTCCTCGGACTCCTCCTCCTCGGCGACGTTGCGCTTGACCAGGTCGGTGCGGGCGGCGTCGGACAGCTGCGCCATGCCGCCCAGCGCGCCGCCGATGCCCTCCAGGGCCTTCGTCAGCTCGACCGGCAGGATCCACAGCTTGTTGGACTGGCCGGCGGCGATCTGCGGCAGCGACTGGAGGTACTGGTACGCCATGACCTTCGAGTCCGGGTTGGCCACGTGGATCGAGTCGACCACCGTCCGGATCGCCTTCGCCTGACCCTCGGCGGTGAGGATGCGGGACTGGCGCTCACCCTCGGCACGCAGGACCGCGGCTTGCTTCTCGCCCTCGGCGGTGAGGATCTGGGACTGCTTGAGACCCTCGGCGTGCAGGATCGCGGCGCGGCGGTCACGCTCGGCGCGCATCTGCTTCTCCATCGAGTCGCGGATGCTCGGCGGCGGCTCGATCGCCTTCAGCTCCACGCGGGTGACCTTGATGCCCCAGCGGCCGGTGGTCTCGTCGAGGACGCCGGACAGGTGGCGGTTGATCTCGTCGCGGCTGGTGAGCGCCTTCTCCAGGTCGAGGGAGCCGATCACGTTGCGCAGGGTCGTCACGGTGAGCTGCTCTATGCCCTGCAGGTAGCTGAAGATCTCGTACGTGGCGCGGACCGAGTCGACGACCTTGAAGTACAGGACGGTGTCGATCGACACGACCAGGTTGTCGGAGGTGATGACGGGCTGCGGCGGGAAGCTGACGACCACCTCGCGCTTGTCGACCTTGTTGCGCACCGAGTCGATGAACGGCACCAGGATGTTGAGGCCGGGCGTCAGCGTGCGGCTGTACTTGCCGAGCCGCTCCACCACGTACTCGACCTGCTGCGGCACGACCTTGACCATCTTGGTGACCGTGACGATCGCCAGGAGGGCGGCGGCGATGACGACGACCGCCAGGAACACACTCGGATCCACGTAACTCAGTCCTTCCACACCATCGCGGTAGCACCCTTGATCTCGATCACCCGGACCCGCTCCCCGATCGCGAACGTCTGCGTCGCGTCGTAGGGCCGGGCCCGCCACAACTCACCGTCGATCTTGATCTGGCCGCTGTCGTGGTCGACCGCCTCGATGACGAGCGCCGTCGAGCCTTCCAGGGCCTCGACGCCCATCTGCATGTCGCGCACGTCGCGGCGCATGTATCGCTTGAGCGTCGGCCGCACCGCCAGGAACGACAGGGCCGACCCGGCCGCGAACACCGCCGCCTGCACCGGCACCCCGGCACCGAGGGCGGCGGCGCCCGCCGCGGCGAACGCGCCGATCGCGAACATCAGCAGAATGAACGTGGTCGTGAAGATCTCCGCCGCGAGGAGCGCGGCGCCGACGACGATCCAGACGATCAGCCACAGGTCCACGCTTCGATCGTGTCACGCCGATGCACGCGGCGCTCGCGTCTGATCACTCGTCTTGCCGAATCCTTGTCGATACGCGGTGCGGCCCGGCCCGGTGCACAGTTGGGGAATCAGTCGCCCGCTTCGTCCCCGCTTCGCCTTTTGGAGGCCTTCCGTGCCGTTGCTGCCCGAGACCGTCTCGTGCGTCGACGACCTCGTCGCCCGCGCCCACGCCGGTGGGCGGGTGCCCGTCCTCGTCGCGGGCGTCGTCCGCGACGGCGCCCTGCAGCACGTCGCGACGGCCGGGCTCGACCAGCCGGTCGCCGGGCTGCAGTTCCGGATCGGGTCGATCACGAAGACGATGACGGCGGCGCTGGTCATGGCCCTGCGCGACGAGGGGAAGCTGGCCCTCGACGACCTGCTCTACCGCCACCTTCCCGGCACGCCCGTCGGCACCGTCACCCTGCGGCAGCTGCTCGGCCACGCGGGCGGCGTGCAGCGCGAGCCGGACGGCGACTGGTGGGAGCGCGCCGCCGGGGTGGACGTCGACACGTTCCTGTCCACGCTCACCGCCGACAAGGTCGCCTACCCGCCGCTGCGCGGATACCACTACTCGAACCTCGCCTACGGGCTGCTCGGCGCGATGGTCGCCCGCCTCGGCGGCGAGGACTGGCAGTCGATGCTCGCGAAGCGGTTCCTCGGCCCGCTCCATCTCGACCGTACGACCTACGCCGAGGCCGAACCGTTCGCCCGCGGCTACGTCGTGCACCCGTGGCTGGACGAACTGCGCGAGGAGCCGCGGCACGACGCGGCCGCGATGGCACCCGCCGGCCAGCTGTGGTCGACGGTGGAGGACCTCGGGCGCTGGGCGGCGTTCCTGGCCGAGCCCGACCCGGCGGTGCTCGCGCCGGCGACCCTCGACGAGATGTGCGCGCCGGTCGTGCTCAGCGACCTCGACGGCTGGACCGCGGGGCACGGCCTCGGCCTGCAGCTGTGGCGGCGCGGGGAGCGGGTGTTCGTCGGCCACACCGGCTCGATGCCCGGCTACCTGGCGGTACTGGCCGCACACCGGCCGTCACGCACCGGAGTGGTCGCGTTCGCCAACGCGTACACCATGCGCTATCGCGACTCGGGCGGCCTCAGCGGCTTCGGGCTGGACCTTCTCGGCGCGGTGCTGGACCGTGAGCCCGTGCGGGTGGCGTCGTGGCGGCCGCGCGAGGAGCCGCCGGCGGAGATCTTGCCGCTGACCGGCCGGTGGTGGTGGATGGGGCGCGAGCACGAGGTCGGCTGGGCCGGCGGCGAGCTGGTCGTCACGCCGCTGACCGCCGGGGGCACGCCGTGGCGTTTCGTGCCGGACGGGCCCGCGCCGGACGTGTGGCGCGGGCTGTCCGGGGACTGCGACGGGGAGCTGCTGCGGGTGGTGCGTGACGGGGACGGCGCGGTGGTCGCGCTCGACGTCGCGACGTTCCTCTTCAGCCGGGATCCGTGGCCTGTGCTCTAGGCGTCCCCGTTTTTCTGGCCTCCGCCTCAGGCGTCCTCGTCGTCGTCCAGGTCTTCGTCGGGTTCGGTCACAAAGTCGATGAGGCGCTCCATGGCGTTGATCAGCGGGGTCTCGACATCCTTGTAGCTGGACACCGAGGCGAGGATGCGGCGCCACATGTCGGCCGGCTCGCTCACGCCGAGCTGGTCGCAGACGCCTTCCTTCCAGTTCTGCCCCGGCGGGACGACCGGCCACTGGCGGATGCCGACGGCCTGGGGTTTGACCGCCTGCCACACGTCGATGTACGGATGACCTGTGACGAGGACGTAAGGCGACCGGATATTTCCGACAATTCGGCTTTCTTTGGAGTTTGGTACGAGATGGTCGACGAGGACGCCGAGCCTGGCGACGGGCCCGGGGTGGAACTCGGCGACGGCCGCGGCCAGCTCGTCGATGCCGTCCAGAGGCTCGACGACGACACCCTCGACACGCAGGTCGTGCCCCCAGATCCGCTCGACGAGCGCCGCGTCGTGGATGCCCTCGACCCAGATCCGGCTCCGCCTCGCCACGCGCGCCGTGAGCCCGGCCACCGCGATCGACCCCGAGCTGGTGATGGTGCTCTTCTGCCGCTGTACCGCCAGCTTCGGCTTGACGAGCGTCACCGGCTCGCCGTCCAGCAGGAACGCGGCCGGCTCCAGCGGGAAGTTGCGCCGCTTGCCGTGCCGGTCCTCCAGCACCACCGCGCCGAACTGGTAGCCGACCACGGCACCGCAGAACCCCGAGTCCACATCCTCCACGACGAGGTCCAGCTCGGCGTCCACCGTCGGGACCGTGCGCCGGCGCCGCCAGTCGTTGTTCGCCAGGACGTCCATGGACGGCAAGCGTATCGGCTGACGCCCCCAGCGCCTGCGAGACATACCGGCACGTCAGCACGTACCCTTGCTCCCATGTCCCCCGCAGCACGCGCGGCGACCCTGCAGGCGCGCCGCTCGGCGCGTTTCGTGGCATGGGTCCGGGCGTGGCGCGCCGGCCTCGTGCCGTGCGACGACGCCGCCGCCGAGATCTCCGGCGACGAGGAGCACATGGTCTCCGACGTCCCCGGCACGTGGACCGACGTATCCCTCGTGGATGCGATCACCGCGCTGTCCAAGCTCCACCCGGACGAGGTCCGCCTGGTGCTCCCCGCACCCGGCGACCCCCGCGGCCTGCCGGGCCCCGGCCCCTTCAGCAGCGCCGCCCTCCTCGCCGGCGAGGGCGTCATCGCGGGCGGCCTCGGCTTCGTGCCGGAGGTCCGCCTGCACACCTCGGGCTCGGGGGACGAGTTCGAGACCGTCCGCTGGCAGGTTTTCGTCTTACCCGCGGCCGTCCCGGCGCCGCTGGACGGCCCCTCGACCGCCGAGGCCGAGGCCGAGCTGTCCGCCGAGCTGGCGACCGCCACCCGCACCCTCGCGAAGCTCGACATCGCCCAGTGGCGCCCCGAGCTCGCCGGCGCGATCGAGGCCCTCCGCAAACCCGACGGCGCCACCGACCTGCCACCCGGCTACGACCCACGCGCCCGCCGCCTGTACGCCCGCGCGGCCATCCTGGACCGCGTGCTCGCCCTCGCCGAACACGCCGCACCCGGCGGCGCCATCAACGGCTACGAGGTCCAGCAACGCGACGCCGCCCTCCGCCCTCTCACCACCGCCTGCCGCCGCGCCCTGGTAGCCGCCTGCAACGCCCCCCTGATCTGAGGCTGTAATTCCCCGCTGCAATCCCCCCACCGCTGCCGCGGCGGGGCCCGGCGGGGATTCTCACCCGCACCCCCATGCGCCGCTGCGCGGCGCACAGCCCGCGCTTGCGCGTGGCTGGGATTGCGCGTGCGCGCCGCATCCGGTGGTCGCCCCCTGCGCCACATCCGACGGCCACCGTCCGGCCCGTCATGATCCGGTAACCCTTGAGCACCCGCCACCCGGCACCACCCGGATGAGCCGCCTCAGGAAACGCCCAGCACGTCCCGGCTCACCGAGCACACGGCCGACACACCCTCCGCGCCATGATCCGGTAGACCTTGGGTAGCCAGGGCTGCACAAAGTCTTCCCGATCACCGAAACCCCGCGCCTAGCCACACCAGCGACGCACCCAGAAACCCCCGCCCACGACCACCGCCCCGCCCGGGACCAGTGACGCGCCCGGAACCAGTGACGCACCCGGGACCAGTGACGCACCCGGGACCAGTGACGCGCCCGGAATCAGCACCCCGCCCAGAACCACCGCGTGGCCCAGAACCAGCGACGCGCCCAGGACCAGCACCCGTCCGGGACCAGCGACGCGCCTACGGCAGGCCACTCACGACCCAAGCAAGCCCAGAACACGCTTAGAACACGCCCCACCCGCGACCACAAGCCCAGAACAACAGGCCCCACCCACGACCAGCAGCGCACCCTGGGCCCAACGCGCCAGAACCAACGACGCGTCCGGGACGTGCCCCGCCCGCGGTGCGCCCGGGTCGCGCCTGCGCCGCGACGGCCGGTTCGTGCCCGTGGGCCTCACCGCCTCGGCGCGGCGCGCCAGTGGTTGCTCTCCTGCTCCGTCGCGATCTGGGGACCCTGAGCACTCAGAAGTGCACAGAGTCCTCAGGTTCAGCGAGGACGCCGACGACGAGCCCCGTGATCATGGGTCGCAGGTCCATGATCACGGCAGCCCGCCAGCCCAGGCCCGATGCGTCGCGCGGCACGTCGCGCGGGGGCGTCGGGTCGGATGGCGGGCCGGGTTCTGGGCACCGCTCGCCTAGGCGTGGCAGCGGTCACGGAGGGGTTCCGGTGGCGCGCCGGCCGTTTCACTAGCACCGTACCAAGGCTTACCTAATCGATCTTCAGAGTCGCAACCACGCCGTCGCAGCGCGTAGTTTCAGCAGTGAAGGGGTGGGTCAGACCTCGTCGATCAGGTGGGCCACGGAGGGGATGATGCGGGACGGGCGGTACGGGTAGCGTTCCACGTCCGAGACCGTCGAGATGCCGCTCAGGACCAGGATCGTCTCCAGGCCCGCCTCGAGGCCGCACAGGACGTCGGTGTCCATGCGGTCGCCGATCATGGCGGTGGTCTCGGAGTGGGCGTCGATGCTGTTGAGGGCCGAGCGCATCATCATCGGGTTGGGCTTGCCGATGAAGTACGGCTCGATGCCCGTCGCCTTCGAGATGAGGGCGGCCACCGCACCGCAGGCGGGGAGGGCGCCCTCGTTGGAGGGGCCGGTGGCGTCGGGGTTGGTGCAGATGAAGCGGGCGCCGTCGTTGATGAGGCGGATCGCCTGCGTTATGGCCTCGAAGCTGTACGTGCGGGTCTCCCCCAGCACGACGTAGTCGGGCTCGGTGTCGGTAAGGATGTAGCCGACCTCGTGCATCGCGGTGGTGAGGCCGGCCTCGCCGATGACATAGGCGGTGCCGCCGGGGCGCTGCGTGTCGAGGAACTGGGCGGTGGCCAGGGCCGAGGTCCAGATCGCCGACTCGGGCACGTCGAAGCCGATGCGCCGCAGGCGGGCCTGGAGGTCACGGGCGGTGTAGATGGAGTTGTTGGTCAGGATCAGGAACGGCTTGCCGGACGAGCGCAGCCGGTTGACGAACTCCGGTGCGCCGGGCACGGGCTCGCCCTCGTGCACGAGGACCCCGTCCATGTCGGTGAGCCAGGACTCGATGGGCTTGCGTTCTCTCACGCGTACATGCTCCCTCAGAAACGTTTCGTGCCTATACGCGTTTCGGTGACACGCAGCAGTCGGCCGGGCAGAAATCCCAGGTGGGGACGGTTCCGAGCGCGTGACGAACGTTACTGTGAGCAAGCACGCGCTCATCGACGAGCTGTCGGATCATCGTCACGAAGCGGGGGTCGACGCCGGGGGTGGCGGCGCGGGCGAAGGCGATGCCGAGTCGCGCGGCGGTGGCCCGCGCCTCGTTGTCGAGGTCCCAGATCACTTCCAGGTGGTCGGAGATGAAGCCGATCGGGCTGACCACGACCTCCCGTACACCTGCCGCCGCCAGCGACTCGAGATGGTCGTTGACGTCGGGCTCCAGCCACGGCACCTGCGGCGGGCCGGAGCGGCTCTGCCAGACCAGGTCCCAGGGCAGCTCGGGGGCGGCCGCGGCGGCGACCAGGGCCGCCGTTTCCAGCAGTTGCGCCTGGTACCGGCCGACGCCGCCGGGCCCGGAGGCGGCGTTCATCGCGGTCGGGATGGAGTGCGCGGTGAAGACGAGTCGCGCGGCGAGCCGGGACGGCAGCTCGGCGAGGGCCGCCCGGACGGCCGCGGCGTGCGACTCGATGTAGAGCGGGTGGTCGTGGAAGTGCCGGATCTTGTCGATCGCCGGGGCGTCCTCGCCCACCGTGGATCGGGCTGCCGCGATGTCGTCCAGGTATTGGCGGCACGAGGAGTTGGAGCCGAACGGGCTGGTGACGAACGCGAGCGCGTGCCGGATGCCGTCGTCGCGCATCTGCGCGACCGCGTCGGGCAGGAACGGGTGCCAGTTGCGGTTGCCCCAGTAGATCGGCAGGTCGAGCTCGGATCGCAGCGCGTCGATCAGCGCGCGGTTCTGCGCGTTGATGGGCGACACGCCGCCGAAGTGCCGGTAGTGCTCCGCGACCGCCGAGAGGCGCGACGCGGGGATGCCGCGCCCCCGGGTCACGTTCTCCAGGAAGGGCAGGACGTCGTCCTGCCCTTCCGGACCGCCGAACGAGACGAGCAGGAACGCGTCATAAGCCACGCCCCATTGTTACAAGAGGGTCAGGACGAGCCGACCGCGTGGTACCCGCCGTCGACGTGCACGATCTCACCGGTCGTGGCGGGGAACCAGTCCGACAGCAGCGCGCAGCAGGCCTTCGCCGCCGCGACCTGGTCGTTGAGGTCCCACCCGAGCGGCGCGGTCTTCGCCCACGAGTCCTCGAACACCGCGAAGCCGGGGATGGATTTCGCCGCCATGGTACGGAGCGGGCCTGCCGCGACCAGGTTGACCCGGATCCCGCGCGGGCCGAGATCCCGGGCCAGGTAACGGTTCGCGGATTCGAGGCCGGCCTTGGCGACGCCCATCCAGTCGTACACGGGCCACGCCTTCGTGGCGTCGAAGTCCAGGCCGACGATCGAGCCGCCGGACTCCATCAGCGGCAGGCAGGCCACCGCGAGCGACTTGTACGAGAACGTCGACACGTGCAGCGCGGTCGCGACGTCCTCCCACGGCGCGTCCAGGAACCCGCCGCCGAGGCAGCTGGCCGGGGCGAAGCCGATCGAGTGCAGCACGCCGTCGAGCCCGTCGACGTGCTCCCGGACCTTGTCGGCGAGGCCGGCGAGGTGCTCGGGGTTGGTCACGTCGAGCTCGATGACCGGCGCCTCCCGCGGCAGCCGCTTCGCGATCCGCTCGACGAGCGACAGCCGGCCGAACCCGGTCAGCACGACGGTCGCGCCCTGCTCCTGGGCGAGCTTTGCTACGGAGAAGGCGATCGACTGGTCGGTGATGATCCCGGTGATCAGCAGCCGCTTGCCTTCGAGCAGTCCGCTCATGGTTCTCCTCTGTGTCCGGAAAAGTCAGTGACCCATGCCCAGGCCGCCGTCGACGGGGATGACGGCGCCGGTGATGTAGCCGGCGGCGTCGCTCGCGAGCCAGGTCACCGCGCCGGCGACCTCCTCGGGCTTCGCCATCCGGCCGAGCGGGATGGCCTTCTTGTACTCGGCCTGCGTCGCCTCGGGCAGCACGGCGGTCATGTCCGTCTCGATGAACCCGGGCGCCACCACGTTGGCGGTGATGTTGCGGCTGCCGAGCTCGCGGGTGATCGACCGGGCCATGCCGACCAGGCCGGCCTTGCTGGCGGCGTAGTTGACCTGGCCGGGTCCGCCGTACAGGCCGACGACGGAGGAGATGAAGATGATCCGGCCCCACTTCGCCCGCAGCATCTTGCTGGTGGCCCGCTTGGCGCAGCGGAACGAGCCGGTGAGGTTCGTGTCGAGCACGCGGGTGAACTGGTCCTCGCTCATCCGCAGCAGCAGCGTGTCGTCGGTGATGCCGGCGTTGGCGACGAGCACCTCGACGGGGCCGAGCTCGGCCTCCACCGTCGTGAACGCGGCGTCGACGGCGGCGCTGTCGGTGATGTCACACTGCACGCCGAACAGCCCGTCGGGGGCGCCGGAGCCCCGGTGGGTCACCGCGACCTTGTCACCCTGCGCCGCGAACGCCTGCGCGATTGCCAGCCCGATCCCACGGTTACCGCCGGTGACCAGCACGGTCCTCGCCACGTTGCCGCCTTTCTGCTTCTGTGATGCGCTGCGATCAGCTGTACGGAGATTAGGTGTTACTGACGGGTACCCGGCAACTCGCCGGTCGGCTGATGTGAGCCATGAGGCGTGGCGGTACCATGGCGGCGTCTGCTCGTGCTTTTCGCTGACCGCCCGGTGCGGCTGCTGCTCCCTGGAGGTGATCGCTGTGCGAAGTAGCGATCCTTCCAGTCGTGACCGGGTGTAGTCCTTCCCCTGTCACGGCTCCGCGTGTCTGTTCTCCGTTCTTGTTGAGACACACCGTTGGGAGCACGTCATGAGCCGCTTCATCGCGCCCATTGGATTCTTCCTGGCCGCAGTCTGGGTTGCTGCCCTTTTCTACCTCGTCGGCGCGCACTAACACTGTTTCCCGCCTTTGGCCTTCGGCCATGGGCTCGCTGCCCCACCGCTGGCGCGGCGGGTCCCGCCGGGGGATTCTCACCCCGGACCCCCAATGCGCCGCTGCGCGGCGCACTGCCAGCGCTGGCGCGCGGCAGCCTCACCCGCATGCGCGGCGCATCCCGGTGGCTGGGCCGCGGGTGGCACACAAGCCTTCCCGGATATGTCCGCTGGCGCGAACATATCCGAAATTTCGGTTATGTCGGGGAGCGAAGCGAGTCGACATGACCGACGATGACGCGCTGGCCGGATCCGCCGTGATCGGATCGCGGATCCGGTCGTCATGGCAGCCGGATCTGCTACTTGATCATCACGACCAGCAGGCACCGAAGCGGTTACGGGAGGCGGCTGCCCCACAGGAGGCTCAGGCCGCCGGCGAGCAGGGCGAGCAGGAAGCCGCCGCCGAGGTACCACTGGGTGATCTCGCGGGGCTTGGTCTTGAAGCCGATCGAGCTGCCCATGTCGGTGTACACCCGCTTGAGCTCATCCTTGCTGGCGGCCTCGTAGAAGTAGCCCTTGGTGGTCTCGGCGACCTTCTGCAGCGACGCCCGGTCGACCGGGACCCGCTGCGGGGTGTTGCCGATGCGGACCACGCCCTCGTCGGTGCCGAACGCGATGGTGGAGACGGGCACGTTGGCGGCGGAGGCGGCGGCGGAGGCGTCTTCGAGGGAGCGTCCGGCGGTGCGGAAGCCGTCGGAGAGCAGGACGATACGGGCCGGTGGCGGGCCTGAGGCGCCGTCGGCGGGGACGGTGCGGATGGCGTCGAGGCTGGTGAAGACGGCCTCGCCGGTGGCGGTCGACTCCTGCAGGGTGAGGCCGTCGATCGCCTGGAGCACCGAGCCGCGTTCCTTCGTCGGGGAGACCAGGACGCTCGCGGTCTTCGCGAACGAGACCAGGCCGACGTTGAACGACGCCGGGAGCTGCTTGACGAAGTCGGTGGCGGCGGACTTGGCCGCCTCGATGCGGGTCGGCTGCACGTCGGTCGCCTGCATCGACAGGGAGACGTCGATGGCGAGCATGATGGTGGCCCGTTCGAGGGGTTCCTTGGTGTCGACCGACGGCCGGGCCATGCCGAAGCTGAGCACGAGCAGGCTCAGCAGGAACGCGGCGGCGCTGACGTGCCGGCGCACGCCGATGCCCTTGGGCACCAGGCTGCTGAGCAGGTCGACGTTGGTGAACTTCACGGCGAAGGCACGCCGGTGCAGCTGACGCCAGATGTACACGCCGATGACGGCGAAGACGGGCAGCAGCGACAGCAGCCACCACGGTGACAGCAAACGAATCATCGGGTCGTCCCCCTCGTCCGGGCGTGCCGCTGTGCCGCGACGAACCGGACGATGTCAAGCAGCCAGTCGGAGTCGGTGCGCAGTCTCAGATGCGCGGCGTTGGCGCCGCGCAGTGCCGAGGCTATCTCGGCGCGCTGGGCGGCCGCCGCGTGTGCGTAGCGGTGGCGCAGTTTCGGGTCGGCGGTCTGCACCTCGTGGGTGCGGCCGGTCTCGGGGTCGACGAGCGCGATCACGCCCACATTGGGCAGCTCCAGCTCGCGCGGGTCGACGATCTCCACGGCGAGGAGGTCGTGGCGGACGCCGACCTTGCGCAGCGGCCGGGACCACTGACTGACCGGTGTCATGAAGTCGGAGATGACGACCGCCATGCCGCGCCGCCGGGGCGGCCGGTTGAGCATGTCGATGAGCGCGCCGAGGTCGGCGCGGCCCGTCTGCGCCCGCGTCATGGCGATCGCCCGGAGCAGGCCCTGCGCGTCCTTGCGGCCGGGGCGGGCCGGCATCCGGTGCATGTCGCCGGCGGTGCCGACGACGGCGCCGATGCGGTTGCCGCCGCGGACCGTCAGGTGGGAGACCGCGGCGGCCGCGGCGATGGCGAGGTCGCGCTTGAGGTACCGCGCGGTGCCGAAGTCGAGGCTCGCGGACAGGTCGACGGCGAGCCAGGTCTCCAGCTCCCGGTCGGCGACGGTCTGCCGGACGTGCGGCAGGGTCGTGCGGGCCGTGACGGGCCAGTCCATGCGCCGCACGTCGTCGCCCGGCCGGTACTCCCGCGACTCGCCGGCCTCGGTGCCGGGGCCGGGCAGCAGGCCCAGGTAGTCACCCTGGAGGAGGCCGTCGAGCTTGCGGGTGACGAGCAGTTGCATGCGGTTGAGCACAACCTCGGCGCGGGCGTCGTCGGTCGGCATGGATCACCGGCCTTTCAACGGCCGGGCCAGGTGGTGATCGTGGTGGGGACGGGTCCGCCGGGTCCGCCGGGTCCGCCGGGTCCGCCGTGGCCTCCAGGGCCTCCAGGGCCTCCAGGGGCGCCCGGGCCGGCCTGCTGGCGCGGCGCGACGGTCGGCGGCGGCACGGCGGCGAGGACCCGCTTGACGATGTCGTCGGCGGGGATGTCGTCGGCGAGCGCGTCGTAGGACAGCACGAGCCGGTGGCGCAGGATGTCGGGCGCGATGTCCTGCACGTCCTGCGGCAGCGCGTAGTCACGGCCGCGCAGCAGCGCGAGGGCCCGGGACGCGCGGACGATGCCGAGCGAGGCGCGGGGGCTCGCACCGTACTGGATGAACTGCGCGATATCGGCCAGCCCGTGCTCCGCCGGGGAGCGGGTCGCCACGACCAGCCGCACGGCGTAGTCGACGAGCGCGTTGTGCACGAACACGTCGTCGGCCTTGTCCTGCAGCGCCATGAGCTCGGTCGGGGTGAGCACGGCGACGGGCTCCGGGGTCTTCACGCTGACCCGGTAGACGATCTCGCGCTCTTCGCTGTCGGTGGGGTACCCCACCTGGATCTTCATCAGGAAGCGGTCGCGCTGCGCCTCGGGCAGCGGGTAGACGCCTTCCTGCTCGATCGGGTTCTGCGTGGCCATGACGAGGAACGGCCGCGGCACCTCGTACGTCTCGCCGCCGACCGACACCTGCTGCTCGGCCATGACCTCCAGCAGCGCGGACTGCACCTTCGCGGGCGCGCGGTTGATCTCGTCGGCGAGCAGGAAGTTGACGAACACCGGGCCGAGCTCGACGTCGAACTTCTCGCTGGACTGCCGGTAGATGCGCGTGCCGACGATGTCGGCCGGCACGAGGTCGGGCGTGAACTGGATGCGGGAGAACGTGCCGCCCACGACCCGCGCGAGGGTCTCCACGGCCAGGGTCTTCGCGACGCCGGGAACGCCTTCGAGCAGCACGTGACCGCGGGCGAGGAGCGAGACGAACATCCGCTCGATCATCCGGTCCTGGCCGACGATGACCCGTTTGACCTCGAACAGGGCGCGTTCCAGCACGGTCGCGTCCTGCGCGGGCGTCGAGACCTGCCCACCTGGCGGCGAGACGGGGTTGCTCGGCTGGGTCACCGGTCCTCCACTGCTTGCTGGCGTACAGACGACTCCAAGCCTCGCACGCCGCACCAACCGAACGCGATCCGACGTCACTGGGAAGCTTCTGGGAGTCCTACCCGCGACCGATTTTTACGTATTAATCGTAAAAGTGACCAGTGATTGGGCGGGATTTTCGGATCGGACACCTCGGGTGACTGGACATCACCCGTACCCGAGTGGGTACGATTCACCCCGTCGCCGGGCGGCTTCCCCCGTGGCCGCCCGGCGCTCATCCTCTGCTCCACCGCTGGCAGACTGGCCGCGTGGATCCCATCATCTGCTCCGCCAAAGGCTGTCGCGCCGAGGCGAAGTGGCAGCTGCGTTGGAACAACCCGAAGCTGCACACGCCTGACCGCCGCAAGATCTGGCTCGCGTGTGACACCCACCGCACGACGCTGAGTGACTTCCTGACCGCACGCGGTTTCCTCCGCGACGTCATCCCCGTGGCAGCGGATACGCTCGACACGTGACCGCGCCGCCTCTGGAAGTTACCTGGCGATCAATCTCCCCTCGCTATTTCTGGCTGCGCCTCGCCGTCCTGAGCGCCTGGACCCTGGCCTTCGCGGTGGCGGGCGTGGTCGCGGCGCTGCTCGTCAGCCCCTGGTTCTTCCTGTTGTCGTTCGCGGCGTTGGTACTGGGTGGGCTCCGGGCGGTGTTCGTGCGCCGGTCGGTGCGCGCCTGGGGTTACGCGGAGCGGGCCGAGGACCTGCTCGTCAGGCACGGGCTGCTCGTGCGGCGGCTGTCGATCGTCCCGTACGCGAGGATGCAGTTCGTCGACGTCACCGCCGGCCCCTTGGAGCGCGCCGCCGGCCTGGCCACCGTCACCCTGCACACCGCCGCCGCGGCCAGCGACGCGACCGTCCCGGGCCTCGAGGCCGCGGAGGCGACCCGGCTGCGGGACCGGCTCGCCGCGCTCGGCGAGATCCGCGAAGAGGGCCTGTGAGACAGCGCCTCCATCCGCTGACGCCGCTGCTGAAGGGGGCGAAGCTGGTGGCGTTCGCCGCCGCCGCCGTCTCCTGGCGCGGCCTGTCGGACCTGGGCCTGGTGCACTGGCTGGCCGCGATGGGCGCGATCCTCGTCGCGGCGGTCGTCGTCTCCGCCGTCGTCTGGCTCGTCACCGGCTACGAGATCGTGGGCCGGGAGCTGCGGGTGCACGAGGGGCTGATCTCACGCCGTACCAGGACGATCCCCCTGGAGCGGGTGCAGGCGATCGACGTCGTCCGGCCCCTGCTCGCCCGCGTCTTCGGCCTGGCCGAGCTGCGCCTGGAGGTGATCGGCGCGAGCAAGACCGAGGCGCCCCTGGCCTACCTGACCGTCGCCGGCGCCGCCGGCCTGCGCGCGCGCCTCATCGGACTGTCCACCGGCGTCCCCCACACCCACGTCGCCACCACCGACACCGGCGCCGGCGAGTCGCGCGTCTTCGCCGTCGCCAACCGCCGGCTCCTGCTCGCGCAGCTGCTCACCCCGCAGGCCCTGGCCGTCCCCGCCGGCCTGGCGTTCGTCGCCTGGCAGGCGACCCTCGACCCGACCTGGACCCTGATCGGCGCGGCGAGCACGATCACCGCGTTCCTCGGCGTCTTCCAGGTCCCCGTCCGCCGCGTCCTCGACGAGTGGGACTTCACCATCGGCACCGACGCCGCGGCGCTCCGCCTGCGCCAGGGCCTGCTCAACAAGCGCAGCCAGACCGTCCCGCCGCACCGCGTCCAGGGGCTGAAGGTCACCTGGCCGCTCCTGTGGCGCCGCGCCGGCTGGGCCCGCGCCCGCCTCGACGTCGCCGGCTACGCGGGCCACGGCGAGGCACAGCTGCGCACCGGCACCCTCGTCCCGGTCGCGTCCACCGCCGACACGCTCGCGGTCGTCACCACCGTGCTCACCGCCGCCGTCCACGCCCGCCCCGCCAAGCCCCCGCCCATGCCGCCGCTGGCCGGCGCCGGCCACTGGCCGCCCGTCGACGCGGCCGCGGTCGCCGTCACCGGCCCACCCCGCCGCGCCCGGTGGCTCGCACCCCTGGCGTGGTCCCGGATCGGCATCGGCGTCACCGACACGGTCGTCGTCGTGCGGGAGGGCGTCCTGACCCGCGAGCTCGTGGTGGTCCCGCTGGCCCGGGTGCAGAGCGTCAGGGTGGTCCAGGGCCCGCTGCAACGCGCACTGGACCTCGCGACGGTCCACGTCGACACCGCGGGCGGCCTGCACGCCGTCGGCCGCCACCGGGCCACCGCCGA
The DNA here is from genome assembly GCF_039531485.1 of Dactylosporangium maewongense. Taxonomy (NCBI): domain Bacteria; kingdom Bacillati; phylum Actinomycetota; class Actinomycetes; order Micromonosporales; family Micromonosporaceae; genus Dactylosporangium; species Dactylosporangium maewongense. Next base: position 165,042 of record NZ_BAAAQD010000006.1, read on the forward strand.
CGCCTACGCCCTCGCCGACCTCCTCGCGGCCACCTCCCGCACCGCCCGCCGCGCCGCCGTCGCCGTCTCCCTCCAGAAGCCGCCCGCCCCACCACCGGACCAGGTCGCCGCACCGCCGCCGGACCCGCACGCCGCAACGCCCGGCCCGATCGCCGCTCCAACGAACCCGGTCGCTGCTCCGCCACCGGACCCGGTCGCTGCACCGCCGGACCTGATTGCCACGCCGCCTCAAGGCCCGGCCGCCGCACCGCCCGGTCCAGTGGCCGCTGCTCCGCCACCGAACCCGGTCGCTGCACCGCCGGACTCGATTGCCACGCCGCCTCAAGGCCCGGCCGCCGCACCGCCCGGCCCAGTGGGCGCTCCACCGAACCTGGTCACCGCGCCACCGCCGGACTCAGCCGCCGCATTACCCAGTCCGGTGGCCGCTCCACCGCACCTGGTCACCGCACCGTCGCCGAACCCGGTCACCGCACCGTCGCAGGACCCGATTGCCGCACCGCCTCAGGGCCCTGCCGCCGCACCGCCCGGTCCGGTAGCCGATCCGCCGAACCCGATCGCCACGCCGCCGGGCCCTGTAGCCGCGCCCCATCCGCCGGTGTAACGGCGACGGTCCCGCGGCGGGTGCAGCAGCAGCCACCGCGTCGGCCAGTGGGCAACCAGGCGCGGCAGCACCTCGCCGACCGGTCACGGACGAGCACGTGCGAGCCCGACCACCGAACCGCCGCCGAACCCGATCGCCACACCGCCGCCGAATCCGATCGCCACACCGCCGCCGAAGCCAACCGTCGCGCCGCCGCCGAAGCCAACCGCCGCGCCGCCGAACCCGGTCGCCGCGCGGCCGGACCCGGCGGCCGCTCCCCCGCTGGCTGCGCAGCCGCGGTCCGTCGCAGGTACGGCAGCCAACTGCCGCGCGGGGCAGTGGCGACCGGGCGGGCAGGACCTCGCCGAACGCATCACGGACGAGTCGGCCGGGCGGCCGGCGGGCGAGTGAGGCAGCGCCTCGCCGGTCGGACCGCGAAGAAGGTCAGCCGGCGACCAGGCGGGGCAGGACCTCGCCGATCGGGTCGCGGACGAGCAGGTGGGCGATGGGGTCGTACGGGGTTTCGGCCGCGTTGATGATGACGACCATGGAGCCGGACTTGTGGGCGACGTCGACGAGGCCGGCGGCCGGGTGGACGGTCAGTGACGTGCCGATGGCCAGGAGCACGTCGCAGCCCATGGCGGCCTCGGCGGCGGCCTCGAGGGTCGGCAGGTGCATCGACTGGCCGAACGAGATGGTCGCCGACTTCAGCAGGCCGCCGCAGCTGAGGCAGGCGGGGTCGGGGTCGCCGGCGGTGACGCGGGCCAGGGTGTCGGGCATCGGGCGGCGTTCGGCGCAGGTGAGGCACTCGGTCTGGGAGAGCGTGCCGTGCAGTTCGATGACGTTCGAGGCGCCGGCGCGCTGGTGCAGGCCGTCGATGTTCTGCGTGATGACGGCGGTGACCTTCCCCGCGCGTTCCAGGTCGGCGAGGGCGTAGTGGGCGGCGTTGGGCTCGGCGGTCCACGCGGGGTTGTGCAGCCGCTCCTGCCACGCCCGGCGGCGCACCTGCGGGTCGGCCACGTAGTGGTCGATCGAGGAGAGCTTCATCGCCTCGGGGTCGCGGGTCCAGACGCCGTCGGGGCCGCGGAAGTCGGGGATGCCGGAGTCGGTGGAGATGCCGGCGCCGGTGAGGGCGACGACGGAGCCCGCATCGATCCAGGCCGCCAGGTTGCGCATCGGCCCGACTGTAGCCGCGACTCACTAGGCTGAGCACATGGGTTTCTCAGTGGACGCGGCACCCTGGGTCGGCGCGGTCGCCCGGGTCGAGCTCATCGTCAGCGACGCCGACACGGCGCAGGCGCTGGGGTCGGGTGACGTGCCGGTGCTCGGCACGCCGAAGGTGCTGGCGCTCGCGGAGGCGGCGAGCGTCGGCGCTCTGGTCAGGCGACTACCGCCGGGCTGGACGACGGTCGGCACGCGGGTCGAGCTGGAGCACCGCGCGGCCACCCCGATCGGCGGCAAGGTCGTCGTGGAGGCCCGCCTCGCCAAGACCGACGGCCGGAAGCTGGTGTTCGAGGTCGTCGCCCGCGACGGCAGCCAGGTCGTGGCGGAGGGCCGGGTCGAGCGCATGCTCGTCGACCGCCACAGGTTCGTGGAAAAGGCCCTGGGCCAGTAGGGAGAAGGCACTGGGCCAGTAGCGAAGGCCCTGGGCCAGTAGACCTGGGCCAGTGGACAAGGCCAGTGGACGAGGCGCGGCGGCGCTAGGCGGGGATCGAGGTCACGTCCCGGTCGTGGTTGCGGTGCATGGCCAGCGCCGCCAGCAGGCGGGACGCCGGTTCGTCGGCGACGATGAGCGACACGTCGGCGATGTCCGCGACGCTCGTGGAGGACGGGGCGGCGGAAGAGGCGCCCGCGGGCGCAGGAGCGGCCGAGCGTGGGCCGCGGGTGGCGCCGGCGGAAGGGCCCGTCGAACGGGCGGCGAAGACGGTGCCCGCAGGCTCGGCGGCGGCGGAAGGACCCGCGGAGCGAGGGCCGTTGAACGCGCCGGCGGACGGACCCGCGGAGCGGGCGGCGAAGGCGGCGCCCGCGGCGTCAGCGCCCGGGGAGCCAGCCGCGGGGATCTGGATGTGGGCGCGGAGCAGCACGTCCACGCCGGTGCCCGAGGCGGCGATCGGCTTGCCGTGCTTGTACGCCTCGGCGACGAAGTGGACCGCCGGGCCGTCCACGGGCAGCGCGAGCACCCCGTCGGGGACGGCAACCGCGTCGTACACCACGGAGGCCACGGTGCTCAGTGCGCGGGTGACCTCCATGGGCAGGCCGTCGTCGGTCATCACGGTGCCGTCGACCGGGCCGAGCAGGTCGACGACGACGCCCTCGGCGGTGAGGTCGTCGCGCAGGCGGGCGACCCAGCGGGCGGAGACGCCGTCGCCCATGAGGACCGCGACCTTCCGGGTGGCCACGGGTGCCGGCGCGGCGGCGGCCTGGCTGAGGGACGCGGACGAGCGGCCGTGGTTTGCGACGGACCTGACCGGCTCCTCGACGCCGATCCCGGATGCGACCGCCGCCGCCAGGTCGTGGTCGATGCGGTTGAGGTGCTCGACCATCCGGACCCGGATCGCCATCGAGGTGACCCGGCCGAGCTCGAAGCGGTACGCCTCGACGATGTGCGCGCGCTCCCACGGCGCCATGCTGTTCCAGAACAGGGTCGCCTGGCTGTAGTGGTCGGCGAAGGTCACGCTCCGCTTGCGTTCCTTCGGCCCGTCGACGGTCTCCGGGTACGAGACGAAACCGGCGGGCGCCTCGGCGGCGAGGGAGCTGGGCGAGTACGTGACCCGGCTGGTCGGCACCCGCTGCTGGTGGGAGCCGTCCTGCTGGTGGTTGTGCACGGGCACGTGCGGCCGGTTGACGGGCAGCTGCGCGAAGTTGGGGCCGCCGAGCCGGTTGAGCTGCGAGTCCAGGTAGGAGAACAGCCGCGCCTGCAGCAGCGGGTCGTCGGTGAAGTCGATGCCGGGCACGATGTTGCCGACGTTGAACGCGACCTGCTCGGTTTCGGCGAAGAAGTTGTCGGGGTTGCGGTTGAGCGTGAGCCGCCCGACCGGCGTGACGGGCACGATCTCCTCGGGGACGAGCTTGGTGGCGTCGAGCAGGTCGACGTCGTCGAGGGCGAACTCGGAGAACAGCTGCACGCCGAGCTCCCAGGACGGGAAGTTCCCGGACGCGATCGCGTCCCAGAGGTCGCGGCGGTTGAAGTCGGGGTCCTGGCCGGAGATGCGCTGCGCCTCGTCGAAGACCAGCGAGTGGGTGCCGAGCGACGGCCTCCAGTGGAACTTGACGAACGTGCCGCGCCCCTGGCTGTTCACGAGGCGGAAGGTGTGCACGCCGAAGCCCTGCATCATGCGGTACGAGCGAGGCAGCGCCCGATCGGACATGCGCCAGATCACGTGGTGCATCGTCTCGGGCTGCAGCGACACGAAGTCCCAGAACGTGTCGTGCGCCGACGACGCCTGCGGCATCTCGTGGTGCGGCTCCGGCTTGAGCGCGTGCACCAGGTCGGGGAACTTGATGCCGTCCTGGATGAAGAAGACCGGCATGTTGCTGCCGACGAGGTCGAAGTTGCCCTGCCGGGTGTAGAACTTCGTGGCGAAGCCGCGCGCGTCGCGGGGCGTGTCGGTGGAGCCGCGGGAGCCCTGCAGGGTGGAGAACCGGACGAAGACGGGGGTCTCGGCGTCCGGGTCGGTGAGGAAGTCCGCCGTCGTGTAGTCGTCCAGCGGCGTGTGCAGCTTGAACACGCCGTGCGCTCCGGCACCGCGGGCGTAGACGACCCGCTCCGGGATCCGTTCGTGGTCGAAGCGCATCAGCTTCTCCCGCAGGTGGAAGTCCTCCAGCAGGCTCGGCCCGCGGGCACCGGCGCGCAGCGAGTTGTCGGTGTCGGCGACCGGGATGCCCTGGTCTGTGGTCAGCGCAGCGGTCATACCTACGGGCTACCGCGGTTCGCGCCGTTTACACGCGTTCGGCGGCATCTTCACCGCCGCGGAGGTGCGCCGCCACCTCCAGCACCGCCGCCGCCAGCTGCGCGCCGTCCACCCCGCGGCCCGGCGCGACGAGGTGCTGCACGACCACGCCGGTGAGCAGCGCCTGATAGAACGCACCGGTGCCGGGGCTGCCGCCGAAGAGCGCGGCGAGCCCCTCCTGCGCGGCGGCGAGCGAGTGCTGCCAGCGCTCGTGCAGCTCCGGCAGGACGGCGAGCTGCGCGACCACCTCGAACTGGAGCTTCCACAGCGCCGGCTGCGCCTCGACGGAGGCGATGATCCGCGCCCAGACGGCCTCGAACCTGGCGGCGGGGTCGTCGTCGGGCCCGTCGGCGGCGCCGCGCAGGGCTTCCTCCAGGGCGGCGCCCCAGGCTTCGAGGGCCTGGTCGAGCGCGGCGTTGAGCAGCGCGTCGGTGGTGCCGAAGTGGTATCCGATCGCGGCGAGGCTGACCCCGGCCGCCGACGCGACGTCGCGTGCGGTGGTGCGTGCGTAGCCCTTGTCGAGCAGGCACGCCAGCGCGCCCTCGAGGAGCTTCTCCTTGTTGCCCATGCCCCGAAGCATAGCGCCGTCTGACACAAGCGTCTTGCACATCTCTCTTGCACGTTTGTGTGAGACGTGCGTACAGTTCTCGGCATGACGCTGATGCTGATCGCCCCCGCCGCCCTCACCGCCGCTGCCGCTCTCGCCACCGCCCCCCTCGCCGTCCGGGCGGTCCTCAAGCACCGCCGCGCCGCCGAGGCGCGCATCACCAGCCCCGCCGGCATCGTCGAGGGTCGCTACGTCACCATCGGCGGCGTCGAGCAGTGGCTGCAGATCCGCGGCGAGGACCGGGCCAACCCGGTGCTGCTCGTCGTGCACGGCGGCCCCGGCTCGCCCTACTCGGTGTTCACCGCCGCGCTCCGCGAGTGGGAGAAGCACTTCACGGTCGTGCACTGGGACCGCCGCGGCTGCGGCCGGACGCTGCGCCGCAGCGGCCCGGAGAGCGGCACCTTCGAGCAGCTGGTCGCCGACGGCATCGAGGTCGCCGAGCACGTCCGCGCCCACCTGGGCAAGGACAAGGTGATCCTGATGGCCGGCTCGATGGGCACCATCGTCGGCCTGCCGATGGCCCGGCAGCGGCCCGACCTGTTCAGCGCATACGTCGGCACCGACTTCTACGTGAACATGCTGGACAACGAGCGCCAGGGCCGCGCCGACACCCTCCAGCGCCTCCGCGAGGCCGGCAACCAGCGCGGGGTGGCGGCACTCGAGCAGCTGGACGCCGACCCGCGCACCTGGGACGTCAAGGCCTGGGGCCGACGCATGCAGTGGTCGATGGGCACCGACCCGTCCAACCCCAACGGCGGCCTGAAGAAGCTCTTCTCGCTGCTGCTGACCAAGCCCGACTACTCACTGCTGGACGTCGTCGCCTGGCTGAAGGGCTTCGCGGCGGTCCGGGACGGCATGTTCGAGCAGTTCATGCGCTGGGACGCCCGGGCTGACGGCACCCGCCTGGAGATCCCGTTCCACCTGTTCCAGGGCGCGCAGGACGTGGTCACCCTGACCGGTCCCGCCGTGGACTACTTCGCCGAGGTCGACGCCCCGGCGAAGTCCCTGGTCCTCATCGACGGCGCGTCCCACTTCGCCGCGTTCACGCACCCGAAGGAGTTCCTGGCGGCACTTCGTACCGTCGACGCCAACGCCTAAGCGTCCGACATGGGTCCCACGGCCGTGACCCTGATCGCCGCGAACCCCGTGGCGTCGGACTCGGCGAGATCCACCTCGGCGGTGATGCCCCAGTCGCGGTCGCCGGCCGGGTCGTCGAAGATCTGGCGCACGAACCACCGGTCCGGCTTCTGCTCGATGACGAGCAGGGCCGGACCTCTGGCGTCCGGGCCGACGCCGAGCGAGTCGTACTCGTCGAAGTAGTCCTCGATCGCGTCCTGCCAGTCGTCGGCGGTGAACCCGTGCTCGCCGTCGAGCTCCCCCAGCTCGTCGAAGCGGCGCAGCGCGGCCAGCTCGACCCGGCGGAAGAGCGCGTTGCGGACCAGGACGCGAAACGCGCGCAGGTTGCGGGTGACGGCCGGCGGGCGGTCGTCGAGCACCAGCTTCTCGTCCTCGGCCCCCGGGTTGCGCAGCCGCTCCCACTCGTCGATGAGGCTGGAGTCGACCTGCCGGACGAGCTCGCCGAGCCACTCGATGATGTCGGTGAGCTCCTCGGTCCGGGCGTCCTCGGGGACCGTCTGGCGCAGCGCCTTGAACGCGTCCGCCAGGTACCGCAGCACGAGACCCTCGGAGCGGGACAGGCTGTAGAAGTTGACGTACTCGACGAACGTCATGGCCCGCTCGTACATGTCGCGGACCACCGACTTCGGGCTGACCTGGTAGTCGGCGACCCACGGGTGGCCCTGCTTGTACAGGTTGTACGCGCTGTCGAGCAGCTCGTCGAGGGGCTTCGGGTGGGTGACGGTGTCGAGCAGCTCCAGGCGCTGCTCGTACTCGATGCCCTCGGCCTTCATCGCGGCGACGGCCTCGCCGCGGGCCTTGAACTGCTGCGCGGACAGGATCTGCCGCGGGTCGTCGAGCGTCGACTCGATCACCGACAGCACGTCCAGCGCGTACGCGGGCGCCTCCCGGTCGAGCAGCTCGATCGCGGCGAGGGCGAACGGCGACAGCGGCTGGTTGAGCGCGAAGTCCATCTGCAGGTCGACGGTGAGCCGGACCCGCCGACCCTCCTCGTCGGGCTCGGCGAGCTGCTCGACCACGCCGCCGGCGAGCAGCGCCCGGTAGATCGCGATCGCCCGGCGGATCAGGCGGCGCTGCGAGTGGACGTCCTCGTGGTTCTGCGTCAGCAGGTGCCGCATCGCGGCGAACGCGTCGCCGGGGCGGCTGATCACGTTGAGCAGCATCGCGTGCGACACGTGGAAGCTGGAGCGCAGCGGCTCGGGTTCGGCGTCGACGAGCCGGTCGAACGTGGGCTTGCCCCAGCCGATCGAGCCCTCCGGCGGCTTCTTCCGTACGACCTTGCGCCGCTTCTTCGGGTCGTCGCCGGCCTTCGCCAGGGCCCGCTCGTTGTCGATGACGTGGTCGGGCGCCTGCACGACGACCGTGCCGATCGTGTCGAACCCGGCGCGGCCGGCCCGGCCGGCGATCTGGTGGAACTCCCGCGCGTACAGCAGCCGCGTCTTCTGCCCGTCGTACTTGGACAGCGCGGTGAACAGCACCGTGCGGATCGGCACGTTGATGCCCACGCCCAGGGTGTCGGTGCCGCAGATGACCTTCAGCAGCCCGGCCTGGGCGAGGGTCTCGACGAGGCGGCGGTACTTGGGGAGCATCCCGGCGTGATGGACGCCGATCCCGTGCCGGACGAGCCGCGACAGGGTCTTGCCGAAGCCCGCCGTGAACCGGAACCGGCCGATCGCCTCGGCGATCATGTCCTTCTCCGCGCGGGTCGACACGTTGATGCTCATCAGCGCCTGCGCCCGCTCCAGGGCGGCGGCCTGGGTGAAGTGCACGATGTAGACCGGTGCCTGCTTCGTGCTGAGCAGCTCCTCGATCGTCTCGTGCAGCGGGTCCATCGAGTAGCTGAACATGAGCGGCACGGGCCGTTCGGCGTTCTTCACCACGGCGGTCGGCCGGCCGGTGCGCGCCGTCAGGTCGTCGACGAACCTGGTGACGTCGCCGAGCGTCGCCGACATCAGCACGAACTGCGCCTGCGGCAGCTCGATCAGCGGCACCTGCCACGCCCAGCCGCGGTCGGGCTCGGCGTAGAAGTGGAACTCGTCCATGACGACGACACCGACGTCGGCGGTCGCGCCGTCGCGCAGCGCGATGTTGGCGAGGATCTCCGCCGTGCAGCAGATGATGGGCGCGTCGGCGTTGACGGACGCGTCGCCGGTGAGCATGCCGACGTTCTCCGCGCCGAACATCGCGACGAGGGCGAAGAACTTCTCCGACACCAGCGCCTTGATCGGCGCGGTGTAGAAGGTGGTCCGGTCGGTGGCGAGGGCGGCGAAGTGCGCCCCGGCGGCGACGAGGCTCTTGCCGGAGCCGGTGGGCGTGGACAGGATCAGGTTCGCCCCGGAGACGATCTCCATCAGGGACTCTTCCTGGTGCGGGTACAGCTCAAGGCCCTGCTCCATGGCCCACTCCGCGAACGCGTCGAAGACCGTGTCCGGGTCGCCTCCCCTGGGGACCCTGGCGGCCAGTCCGGCGCTCATGACTTCACGAAGATCAGGTCGGCGGGTGCGCGGCCGGCGTCCAGGGCGCGCTGCTCGAACTTCGTGACCGGCCGGTGGGACGGCCGCGGCGCGTAGCCGTCGTGGCGGTTGGTCAGGTTCGCGGCGTTCGTCAAGGTCTCCAGCATCCACTCCGCGTAGCCGGCGTCGTCGGTGGCGCAGTGCAGCAGCCCGCCGGTGCGCAGCTTCGCGGCCAGGAGCCCGACGTTGGCGGGCTGGATCAGGCGGCGCTTGTGGTGCCGGGCCTTCGGCCACGGGTCGGGGAAGAACACGTGCACCGCGTCCAGGGACCCGTCGGCGATGTGCTCCCGGCACAGGTCGAGGGCGTCGACGCTGACCACGCTCAGGTTCGCCAGGCCGCGCTGCTCGATGTTGGCGAGGAGGTTCGCCACGCCCGGCGTGTGGATCTCGACCGCCAGGTAGCGCCGGCCGGGGTCCGCGGCGGCCATCTCGAGGGTCGCCTCGCCCATCCCGGACCCGATCTCCAGGACGTCGACCCGGTCCCCGGGGGTGAACCCGTACGCGGTGGTGAGGCGCTCGAGGGCGTCGAAGTGCCGACCACTGAGCCGCCCCCGGCGCGGGTGATATGTCCGGATGGGCTTGCGGACGCGCTCGATGGTCTTCACGGGGTCAACAGCCTACCTGGATTCGTCGAGGTCGCGCCGGGTGCGCCGTATTGTGATCGTATGTCCTATCCACCGCCGTACTACCTCGGGCCGGCCGGCGAGCTGTCGGCCACCTACCGCCCAGCGGCGACGCCGCCCGAGTTCACCTACGCGAACGGCAACACGGTGCACTACCTGGCCACCGGCCAGACGACGCACGGGCAGTTCGGCCTGTACCGGTGGGAGATGGGCCCGCAGCCGAGCGGCCCGGACCCGCACTACCACCGCTCGATCTCCGAGTCCTTCTACATCCTGTCGGGCTCGGTCCGCATCTATGACGGCAAGGAGTGGATCACCACGCAGCCCGGCGACTGGGTGCACGTGCCGGAGGGCGGCATCCACGCGTTCCGCAACGAGTCCGGCGAACCCGCCTCGATGCTGCTGCACTTCTCCCCCGGCGCGCCGCGGGAGGCCTACTTCGAGGGCCTCCCGCACCTGTCGTCGCTGAGCGCGCTGGAGCGCGACGAGTTCATGCTCGCCCACGACACGTTCTGGCTGGACTAACCCGGCAGGCGGGGTCCTGCCTCGCGCTGGGCGGCGAGCCACGACTCGACGGCGTCCGGGGAGCGGGGCAGGGCCTCCGACATGACGACGGCGCCGGTCGGGGTGACCAGGACGTCGTCCTCGATGCGGACGCCGATGCCGTGCAGCTCGGCGGGGACGAGCTCGTCGTCGGGCTGGAAGTACAGGCCCGGCTCGACGGTCAGGACGTACCCCGCGTCGAGGACACCCTCGCGGTAGCGCTCCTTGCGGGCCTCGCCGCAGTCGTGGACGTCCAGGCCGAGCATGTGCCCGAAGCCGTGCAGCGTCCAGCGCCGGTAGAAGATGCACGCCGGGTCCATCGCCTCGTCGACGCTGACCGGCAGGATGCCCAGGTCGGCGAGGCCCTCGGCGAGGACCCGCATGCAGGCCTGGTGCACGTCGTCGAACCTGGTGCCGGCCCGGATCACGTCGATGCCGGCCTGCTGGGAGCGGAAGACCAGGTCGTAGATCTGGCGCTGCAACGGGGTGAACGTGCCGTTCACCGGGACGGTGCGCGTGACGTCGGCGGTGTACAGGTTGCGGTTCTCCACGCCCATGTCCATGAGCAGCAGGTCGCCCGGGCGGGTCCGGCCGTCGTTGCGGGTCCAGTGCAGGATCGCGGCGTGGGCGCCGTTGCCGACGATGGAGCCGTAGCCGACGGCGTTGCCGTCGTGGCGGGCGCGCAGGTTGAAGACGCCGTCGATGAGCCGCTCGCTGACCGGGCGGTCGGCGGGCAGGATGCGGGCGACGTCCTCGAAGCCGCGGGTCGTCGCGTCGATCGCGTCCTGCAGCTGCTCGATCTCCCAGGCGTCCTTCACGAGGCGGAGCTCCGCCAGCACCGTGGCCAGCTCGGCGTCACGGGCCGGATTCGCCGACCGGACGGCCCCGTCGACCGTGGGGTCGAACCCCCGCAGCACCCGGGTGCGCCCGGGCGCGGCGTCGTCGAGCGCGGCGGCGAGCCTGTCCAGGTGCGCGGTCTGCAGCTGCAGCTCGGTCGCCTTCTCCGCGAGGGTGTGCCGGCGGCCGATCCACAGCTCGCCGTGGTTGCGGTCGCGGAAGAACTCGTCGGTGTCGCGGGGCGAGCGGGGGCGCACGTAGAGGATCGCGTCGTGCCCGCCGCCGGTGGGGTGCAGCACGAGGACCGCGTCGGGGTCGTGCTCGCCGGTCAACCACGCGTGGTCGGTGCCGGGGCGGAACGGGTGGTACGTGTCGTTGGAGCGCACCTTGTCGACGCCGGTCGGGATGACGATCGTCTCACCGGGGAAGGCCGCGGACAGCTCGGCGCGGCGCTTGGCGTGGTCCGGCGCCTCCGGCCGGGGCGACACGTCGAGGGTCGAGTCGCGCCAGCCGGTGCGCATGAACTCGATGAACCGGTCCGGGAAATCCGGATCGTGCGACTGGCCACCCGCGTTCTCGTCCATCTCCGCCTGTCCTATCGCTGCGAATTCGTGCTCCTCCTGCGACGGTACCGCGTGCGAGACTTTCTCCTGAACGAGCGGAGGGACGGGATGGCTGGGCTGCTCACCTTCGTCAGTGCCCGTGGGCGGGCGGCGGCGCACCGGGACGCGGTCGTCGACGCGCTGGAGCTGCTGCGCCACCGCGGACCTGACGACACCAACGTGGTCGTGACCGACGACGTGGTGTTCGGGGCCGACCGGCTCGCCGTGCGGGACCTCACCGGCGGGCGGCAGCCGATGTCGTTCCCGCCGATGGGCGTGACCCGCGGGCGGTACCTCATCGTCTTCGACGGCGCGGTCCACAACGCCGACGAGCTGCGCGCGGAGCTGGTCGAGGACCGGGGCGCCGACTTCGCCACCGAGTCGGAGGCCGAGGTCATCCTCGCCGCGTACCACCACTGGGGGCCGAGCGCGGTCAGCCGGCTGCGCGGCATGTTCGCGTTCGTCATCTGGGACGGTTCGGCGAGGCGCGCCTTCGGCGCGCGCGACCCGTATGGCATCCGCCCGCTGTACCAGCTGACGACCGACGACGGCGTCTACCTCGCGTCCGAACGCAAGGCCCTGCTGCCCTTCGTCGCCGAGGAGCGCCGGCGCCTGGTCGACCCGGCCAACCTGCAGCACTACCTGACGATGCAGTACGTGCCGGAGCCGTCCACCCTGCACCCCGACATCCGGCGGCTGGGTGCGGGCGAGTCGTTCGTCTACACGCCCGGCGGCCCCCTCGCGAACCGCCGCTACGGCCAGCTGGACCTGCGCCCCACCCCGACCGGCGACGAGGACGGCCTGGTCCGACGGATCACCTCGGCGCTGCGCGACAGCGTCCAGGCGCACCTGCGGGCCGACGTGCCGGTGGGCGCCTTCCTGTCCAGCGGCATCGACTCGACGGCCCTGGTGGCGCTCGCCGCCGAGGTCGACCCGGCGATCCGGACATATACGGTTGGGTACGACATAGCGCAGTTCTCCGAGCTGGAGGTGGCGGCGCAGTCCGCCCGCGCGCTCGGGGTGCCCAACGTGCCGCTGGAGGTCGGCCCGGCGGACCTGATGCGGGCGCTGCCGCGGATCGTCTGGCACCTCGACGACCCGGTCGCCGACCCGGCGCTCGTCCCGCTGTTCCTGCTCGCGGAGCGCGCCGCCCGGGACGTCACCGTGGTCCTCGGCGGCGACGGCGCCGACGAGCTCTTCGGCGGCTACCCGATCTACCGGGAGCCGTTGTCCCTCGCCGGCGTCAGCCACCTGCCCGACACCATGCAGCGCGGGCTGCGGGCGGTGTCGCGGGTGATCCCGCAGGGCGTGAAGGGCAAGAGCTTCCTGGAGCGCGGCACCACGCCGATCGAGGAGCGCTACTACGGCAACGCGCGGGTCTTCACCGAGGAGGAGAAGGCGGCGCTGCTGCGGCACTACACGGCGGACATCAGGCACACCGACGTCACCGCGCCGGTCTTCAAGGAGGCCAGCGCCCTCGACGACGTCACCACGATGCAGTACATCGACCTGTACACGTGGCTGCGCGGCGACATCCTGGTCAAGGCCGACCGCATGACGATGGCGCACGGGTTGCAGCTGCGCACGCCCTTCCTGGACCGGGCCGTGTTCGAGGTCGCCTCGACGCTGCCGAGCGACCTGAAGGTGCCACCACGCTCGCGCACCCAGTCGCCGGTGACGAAGGCGGCGCTGCGCCGGGCCCTGGCCGGGGTCGTGCCGGACCCGATCGTCAACCGCGCGAAGCTCGGCTTCCCGGTGCCGATCCGGCCGTGGCTGCGCACCGAGATGCACGACTGGGCGCACGGCCTGCTCGACTCGTCGGGCGCCGGCGACCTCATCGACCTCGACGTGGTGCGCGGCCTGCTGAAGGCGCACCGCAAGAAGGAGGCCGACCACTCCCGCAAGATCTGGACGGTGCTGGTCTTCTGCATGTGGCACGCCGTGTTCGTCACGGAGACCGTCAAACCCGTGATCCCCACGGCGGTGTCGCACTCCGTCGCCGACGGCCTGGGGTTAGATCCCTGGTGATCTTTACGCGGCACACTGTTCGCCGTGCTGGCAGGCGCTTAGCGTCGGTACTTGATGCTGCTCAAGTTCAGGCTCCAGAACTCCCGCTCGGTCCGTGACATCCAAGAGCTGACACTGCTCTCGGGCCCCGACGGCGGCTTCGGCGTGCCGCTGCGCTCCGGCTGTTCTGGTGCTCCTGGCCCTTCGCACGCGTCCGTCGCTCAGGGTTCCGCCGGCTCCTCACGTACCGCCGGATCCTCGTCCTCGGACAACACCGCCGGGGCGCTCCGGGTGTCGCCGCTGTGCGGGGTGTTCGGCCCGACCGCCGCCGGCAAGTCGACCATCCTGCGCGCCCTGTCCACGATGCGGTCCCTCGCCGTGTCCGGCAGCGACGTCCACGACGCCACGCAACGCTTCGAGCCCTTCCAGCTCGACCCGGCCGCCCGGCTGCTGCCGACCCGGTTCGAGATCGAGTTCCTGCTCGACGGCGTCCGGTACGTCTACGGCTGCGCCTACAAGCGCGACGAGATCGCCGGCGAATGGCTGCACGCCACGGACCGCGACCGGCGGCGGGTCTGGTTCGAGCGGGACCGCACCGGCATCCGCTGCCTGCCCGAGGCCCGCCTCGACCACCTCGCCGCCGCCTGCCCGTCCGCCGTCACGCTGCTGTCACTCGGCGCCGACGTGGAGCATCCGTGGCTCGCCCCGATCGCCGCGTGGCTGTTCGGCATCCGGACCGTCCGCCTCGCCCCCGGCACCCGGCTCGCCGGCGGCCTGGCCCACCTCTCCGACCGGTGGAGCGAGCAGCTGACGCTCCTGGTCAGCCACGCGGACCTCGGCGTCGTCGGCGTCGAGCGCGACCTGCTCCGCCTCGTCCACGCCGGCCGCTCCGGCTCGGTCCCCCTCGGCGGCTGGGCCGAGTCCGACGGCACCATCGCCTGGCTCGACCTGCTCGCCGCCCTGTTGCCGATGCTGGAACGCGGCGGCGTCCTGCTCGTCGACGACCTGGACGCCGCCGTGCACCCCGACCTCGCCGCCGAGGCGCTCCGCCTGCTCCGCGACCGCGACCTCAACCCGGCCAGGGCGCAGCTGGTCTTCACCGCACGCACCCCGTTCGGCCCCGGCAGCGACGGCCTGCCCGTCCTGGATCCGGAGCAGATCTGGTACGTCGCCAAGGACTCCGACGGCGCCACCGTCCTCAGCCGCGCCCCCTCCGCCACCCAGCTCGGCCCCGGTGACCTCGCCCGCGAACTCTGGCTGGCACGTCAGCCGAAATGATGTACTGGCGCGATGACGGGACATGCGGTGGTCATCGGTGAAGCCCTGGTCGACCTGCTGGAGTCCACCACCGACGACGGCCAGATCGTCTACCACCCCGCCATCGGCGGGGCCCCGCTCAACGTCGCCGTCGGCATCGCCCGCCTGGGCGCCGCCAGCGAGTTCGCGGGCTCCGTCGGCGACGACCCCTGGGCCACCCGCATCGTCGACTTCCTCACCGCCACCGGCGTCGGCACCCGCGGCGTGGCCACCGTCCCCGGCGTCGCCACCACCTTCGCCGTGACCACCTTCCGCGGCATCGAACCGACCTTCCGCTTCTACGGCGACCCGCCCTCCTACGCCCTCCTGTCCCCCGCCGACCTGTCGACCGCCCTCGTCGGCTCCGCCGGGCTGCTGTACTGCGGCTCGATGTGCCTGCTCAGCCCGCCCGTCCTGGCCGCCGCCCGATCGGCCTGGGCCACCCCCGGCCCGATCCGCGTCTTCGACCCCAACGTCCGCCCGGTCGTCGGCGTCGACCCCGACGTGGTGGCCGAGTTCGCCGCGACGGCCGACCTGGTCAAGCTCAGCTCCGCCGACGCCGCCGCCCTGTGGGGCGAGTCCCCCGAGCACGCCGCCGGCCGCCTGCTCGACCTGGGCGCCGGCGCGGTCGTGGTGACCAGCGGCGCGGAGGGCGCCCTCGTCGCCCACGCCGCCGCCACCGTCCGCGTCCCCGCCCCCACCGTCACCGCCGTCGACGCCACCGGCGCGGGCGACGCCACCATGGCAGCCCTGTCCTGGGGCATCCTCACCAAGGGCCTCCCCACCACCCTCGACGGCTGGGCGGACCTCACCCGGGTCGCGGTCCACGTCGCCGCCCTGGTCTGCGAATCACGCGGCGGCGCGGTCTCGATGCCCACCGTGGCCGCCCTGCAGGCCCGCTTCCCCACCCTGCCCCTGTAACCCACCCGTTCAGCGTTCCCGCGAACTCGTGCGGCAGGCCGTCGCCCCATGGCCTTGTCGTTCCGCGCGGCCATCGCTGTTCCGCGGTCTTTGTGGCCCGCAGCACGGCGCTCTCCGGGCTTGCGGACCGCAGGACGGCGCTCCCCGGGCTTGCGGACCGCAGGACGGCGATGGAAGGTCCTGTCCGTGATGACGGCGCGGGGATGGCCGGCACCACGGGTTTCGCCGTCCACGGCAGCGGGCGCTGGACACGACCGTCGCCCCCTCGACAGCCCACGCCAAGGCCGCCCGCATCGCACGCAGGCGGCTTTCCGGACCCGCCACCCGCCCAGCTTCGCGCCCGCCACCCGCCCGGCTTCCCGGGCCCGCCGCCCGCCCGACTTCGCGCCCGCCACGCCTGACTTCGCGCCCGCCGCCCGCCCAACTTTGCGCCCGCCACGCCTGACTTCGCACCCGCCCAACTTGCGCCCGCCACCCGCCCGATCCAGCCCGACCCGCGCCCGGCGCCCGCTCAGCCCGCGCTCACCGCCGGCCCGATCCGCGCTCGCCACCCATCTGGCCCACACCCCCTGCCGCTGCGAGCCGCGTGACCCGCAAGCACGGCAGGATCGCCAGGCCCGACGCGGGCACGGGCGGGCGCCGTCCAGAGGCGGGCGCCGTCAAGGGGAGCGTGGTCGGAGATCTCGACGTGGCCGGGATGCTGCCCGCAGGGCTGGCTCACCTGCCGCAAGAGCGGCGACCAGGTGAGCCCGAGCACGTCGCGCCGGCGCAGGGTACGGGCCGTCAGGCCAGAGCGACGCGCGTGGCGCCGCCGCCTGGGTGACACGCGCGGGTGGGTGCGGGCGTCTGCGCTGGGTCGGGGTGACGGCGGGGCGGCTGGGGCGAGGCGGTTGGTCGATGGGAACGGGTGAGTGGCGCCGGGCATTCCGCTGTACAGCACGCTACTTCATGCCACCAAATCGTGGTTTCGCAGCGCGATGACCGCGTCGCCCAATGTTACTCATGTCGGCCGATGCGGTTGTTCGTACACTGGCCGGTGTGACGTCGGAGCAGCTCGGCCGCTATGTGCGTGGGAGCAGGATCGCGGCTGGGGTAGTCGCGTTGGCGCTGGTGGGGCTGCGGGTCGGGTACGAGTTCGGGGTGACCGAGGCGCGCACGCCGACGTGGCTGGCGGTGACGTTGCTGCTGGCGCCGGTCGTGCTGCTCAGCGGGGCGTTCGTGGGGTTCGGGATCGTGCTGCGGCCGGTGATGCAGCCGCCGCCCGCGGCGTTGCGGGTGCGTGGGGACGCGTTCGTCGTGCCGGGGTCTCCGGTCTGGTCCGGGCGGGCGGCGATGGCGTGGGCGTTGCTCGGCACGTTGTTCCTGGAGAGCGACCCGAGCGCACCCGTCGAGCTGCGGGTCACGTTGAATGCGGTCGCCGTGCTGCTCATCGGGCTGGCCGCAGTGCCGTTGCTGCGGGGGCCGCGGATCGTCTTCAGCCCCGACGGGCTCACGATCCGCGCGGGTGGCAGCCGGCGGGTCCGCTGGGACGACCTCGTACAGGTGCCGCAGCGACCACTGCCGCTCACCGTGCGCAGCCCGAAGCTGGCGCTCAGCATCCGGCGGCCGGGGCGGCATGAGCCGGGCTGGTTGCTGGTGCCGCTGGAGCTGCTGGCGGTCGAGCCGGTGTTCCTCGGATCGGTGGTCGAGCACTACGTGGAGCATCCGGACCGGCGGGCGGCGATCGGGACCGAGGCGGAGTACGCGAGGCTGACCGGCGTCACTTGAGCCCGCTGGTCGTTGGGTAAGAGGATCTGGTTAGGAGCCATCCCAGCACTAGGAGAGTGCGCATGACCGACCGACCCCGTCCCCCGTCGCCGTACGACTTCCTGCCCGCGGTGCCGGCGTTCGCGTTGACCAGCGAGGACCTCACCGACGGCGGCACGCTGCCCGACGCGCAGGTCTACGAGCGTGGCAACACCTCGCCCCACCTGAGCTGGTCGGGGTTCCCGGCCGGGACGAAGAGCTTCGCGCTGACCTGCTACGACCCGGACGCGCCGACAGGCGGCGGGTTCTGGCACTGGATCGTGTACAACCTGCCGGCGGACGCGACCGAGCTGCCGACGGGTGCCGGCACGGGTGACAAGGACGGCCTGCCGGACGAGGCGATCCACGCCCGCAACGACTACGGCACCCGGGACTTCGGCGGTGCGGCGCCGCCGCCGAAGGACGCGCCGCACCGGTACTTCTTCGCGGTGCACGCCCTGGACGTGGACGCCCTGGAGATCGGCGCCGACGCGGCGGCGAACGTCGTCGGGTTCAACGTGGTCGCGCACACGATCGCCCGGGCCGTGCTGGTGTCCGAGTTCGGGTTCTGACGCAAGGTGACACCGCCCGCGTGCCCACAAGCACGCGGGCGGTACACGAGGACGCCCACGCCACGTGGCAAAGCGAAGGCAAGGGTCCTGCAAGACCGATCCCACACAGTGGTCGGGTGGATCCCCTACTCCTTGTCCGGCGTGTGCCGGCGCACCGCCTCGCCGTGACCCGGCGCATCACCGCCCACTGGGGCACGCCGGCCACGTCCGGGGTGCAGTGGTGGGAGCTGGTCGATCCGATCTGCGACGACGAGCAGCCCGCCGCCGCGCTCGCCGCCGTCCGCCCCGACGGGGCCACGGTCAAGCTGATCCGTCTCGCCGCGCCGCCGGGACGGCGCGACCTCGCGGTGCAGGTCCTGCAGGGGCTCGTCGACGCACTGCGCGCGGGTGAGGCGGAGCGGCTCGCCGCCGAGTTCCCCCCCAACGGGCACGACCTGCTGCGCCAGGCCGGCTTCCGGCAGCACGCCGGCGCATGGACCGTCGACCTCTGAAACAGAGATCTCTGAACGAGAAGGTCGAAGAAACGATCTACAAGGCGACAACCGGCTGCAAGAACTCCAACCGGTTGCCGTGCGGGTCGAAGGTGTGGAACCGCCGGTACCCGGGCAGCTCGTCGCTCCACGTCACCTGGTGGCCGGCCGCGGACAGCCGCGCGGCGAGCGCCGGCAGGTCGGGCCAGAGCAGCCCGGGGTGGGCCTTGCGCGCCGGCGTGAACGGTGTCTCCACCCCCAGGTGCAGCTCGATGCCGTGCCCGCGGAACCAGCAGCCACCCCTTCCGGCGAGCGCCGGCGGTTTCGGCACCACGGCGAGGCCGAGCAGGTCACCGTAGAAGGCGATCGACACCGCCTCGGAGCCCGCCGGGCAGGCGAGTTGGGCGTGGTGAATCATGTTTCACAGCTTGGTACACGCTTGCGGGTTTAACAAGACGGACGTACGGTTTTCTTGCTGGACGACGGTTGACGACGACTGGGCGTCCCACTTGCGGAAGACTTGCCGTGAGACACCCGCCTGATGACTTAAGGGAGCAACGCCGTGGCGAGCCTCGACACGTTCGGAGCCAAGAGCCAGCTGAGCGTCGGTGACGCCAGCTACGAGATCTTCAAGGTCGACAAGGTCGAGGGCGCCGAGCGCCTGCCCTACAGCCTGAAGATCCTCCTTGAGAACCTGCTACGCACCGAGGACGGCGCCAACATCACCGCCGAGCACATCCGTGCGCTCGGCGGCTGGGACGCCACCGCCGAGCCCAGCGTGGAGATCCAGTTCACCCCCGCCCGGGTACTGATGCAGGACTTCACCGGCGTCCCGTGCGTCGTCGACCTGGCCACCATGCGCGAGGCCGTCGTCGAGCTCGGCGGCGACCCGACCCGCGTGAACCCGCTCGCCCCCGCCGAGCTGGTCATCGACCACTCGGTCATCGCCGACCTGTTCGGCCGGCCGGACGCCTTCGAGCGCAACGTCGAGCTGGAGTACGGGCGCAACAAGGAGCGCTACCAGTTCCTGCGCTGGGGCCAGACCGCGTTCAACGAGTTCAAGGTCGTGCCCCCGGGCACCGGCATCGTGCACCAGGTCAACATCGAGTACCTGGCGCCGGTCGTCATGCCCCGCAAGGGCCAGGCCTACCCGGACACGGTCGTCGGCACCGACTCGCACACCACGATGGTCAACGGCCTGGGCGTCGTCGGCTGGGGCGTCGGCGGTATCGAGGCGGAGGCCGCGATGCTCGGCCAGCCCGTGTCGATGCTGATCCCGCGGGTCGTGGGCTTCAAGCTCAGCGGCGAGCTCCCCGAGGGCTGCACCGCCACCGACCTGGTGCTCGTCATCACCGAGAAGCTGCGCAAGCACGGCGTCGTCGGCAAGTTCGTCGAGTTCTACGGCCCCGGCGTCAGCGCCGTCCCGCTCGCCAACCGCGCCACGATCGGCAACATGAGCCCGGAGTACGGCTCGACCGTCGCGATCTTCCCGATCGACGACGAGACGATCAAGTACCTCCGCCTCACCGGCCGCGACGAGGCCCAGGTCGCGCTCGTCGAGGCGTACGCCAAGGAGCAGGGCCTCTGGCACGACCCGGCCGCCGAGCCGGACTACTCCGAGCGTCTCGAGCTGGACCTGTCCACCATCGAGCCCTCCCTCGCGGGCCCGAAGCGGCCCCAGGACCGGGTGCCGCTGAAGAGCGCCAAGCCGTTGTTCCGAGGTGTACTGGGTGACTACGTCGCCGACGGTGGCATCGAGGGCCCGGCCGACGAGGCGAGCGCCGAGTCCTTCCCGGCCAGCGACCCGCCCGCCAACCACCTGCAGGCCAACGGCGACAAGCCGCACGACCTCGTCTCGGCCGCCCGCGGCGCCAACGGGCGCCAGTCGAAGCCGGTGAAGGTCGGCGACTTCGAGCTCGACCACGGCGCCGTCGTCATCGCCGCGATCACCTCCTGCACCAACACGTCCAACCCGCAGGTCATGATCGGCGCCGGCCTCCTGGCCCGCAACGCCGTCGAGCGGGGCCTCACCGTCAAGCCGTGGGTGAAGACCACCCTGGCGCCCGGCTCGAAGGTCGTCACCGACTACTACGAGCGGGCGGGGCTCACCGCGTACCTCGACAAGCTCGGCTTCAACCTCGTCGGGTACGGCTGCACGACCTGCATCGGCAACTCCGGCCCGCTGCCCGAGGCGGTGAGCGCCGCCGTCAACGAGCACGACCTCAGCGTCGTGTCGGTGCTGTCCGGCAACCGCAACTTCGAGGGCCGCATCAACCCCGACGTGAAGATGAACTACCTCGCGTCGCCGCCGCTCGTCGTCGCGTACGCCCTCGCCGGCACCATGGACCTGGACCTCACCAGCGAGCCGCTCGGCACCGGCTCCGACGGCCAGCCGGTGTACCTCCGCGACATCTGGCCCACGCCAAAGGAGGTCGAGGACACCATCGCCGCGGCGATCGGCAGCGACCTGTACAACTCCCGCTACGCCGACGTGTTCGCCGGCGACGAGCAGTGGCAGTCGCTGCCCACGCCGACCGGCTCCACGTTCGAGTGGGACGCCGAGTCGACGTACGTGCGGAAGCCCCCGTACTTCGAGGGCATGGCCACCTCGCCGGCCCCGGTCTCCGACATCAGCGGCGCCCGGGTCCTGGCGAAGCTCGGCGACTCGGTCACCACCGACCACATCTCCCCCGCCGGCTCGATCAAGGCCGACTCCCCCGCCGGCAAGTATCTCGCCGCGCACGATGTGGACCGCAAGGACTTCAACTCGTACGGCTCCCGGCGCGGCAACCACGAGGTGATGATCCGCGGCACGTTCGCGAACATCCGCCTGCGCAACCAGCTCGCCCCCGGCACCGAGGGCGGCGTCACCGTCAACCACCTCACCGGTGAGCAGACGACCATCTACGACGCCTCCGTCGCGTACGCTTCGTCGGGCACGCCGCTGGTGATCCTCGCCGGCAAGGAGTACGGCTCCGGCTCGTCCCGCGACTGGGCCGCGAAGGGCACCGCCCTGCTGGGCGTCCGCACCGTCATCGCCGAGAGCTACGAGCGCATCCACCGCTCCAACCTCATCGGCATGGGCGTCCTGCCGCTGCAGTACCCGCAGGGCCAGAACGCCGAGTCCCTGGGCCTCACCGGCACCGAGACCTTCACGGTCACCGGCGTCGAACAGCTCAACGACGGCACCACCCCCCGCACCGTCAAGGTCACCACCGACACCGGCACCGAGTTCGACGCCGTCGTCCGCATCGACACCCCCGGCGAGGCGGACTACTACCGCCACGGCGGCATCCTCCAGTACGTCCTCCGCAAGATGATCGAGGCGTAACCAGAGGCTCCCCAACCCGACGGGCCGGCCACCACCACGGTGACCGGCCCGTCCTCTTGCCCTCGCTGCGATCGCACCCGGGGCGTCGCCTCGATCGTCAGTACACGTGGCGGCAGTTCGCGTCCCGCCCGTTGAACCACAGCATCCGATACGACGTATCGATCCCGAACACGCCGTCGACGGCGGCGCCTTCGAGCTTCTGGATTCGGCGCAGCGCGTCCTCCGTGATCGGCCCGAAGTCCCCGTCGGATTTGACCTCCTGAGGGAATCCGATCGACCTGAGCCACGCGCCGTAGCAGACGCGGATCGCCTCCTGCAGGATGATGACTCCGTCGGTCCGGTGACCACGCTGCATCCAGCACCGGTAGTCACCCGTCGAGGAGGAGGGCCGGTAGATCGAGGTCCGGACGTAGCTCGTGCACACCGGCACCGCCGCAGCCGCCGGCTCCGCGAGCAGCACCACGCTCCCGGCGGCCCCGATGACCAGCGCCGCGGCCAGCGACGCAACTCGTTGGCGAACGTTGATATTCACATCCGGCATTGTCGCTGCCTGGATCGGCCGCTACCGCCCGCGCAGACAAACCGGCCGATTCCGGCTGTCACCACGCTTCGGCCAAGGACAGGCCCGGTGCCCGAGTGCCCGCGAAGCCACTGGTTCCGCCGGTGTCCGCCGTGCCCGCTCCCGGCTTCCCCGCGAGCGGGCACGCACTGCGAACGCCTCGGGGTCAGCTGGGGATGGTGTAGCGCTGGACGACGCGGGTGTCGGGGTTGAGGGCGACGACCGTGTTGTCCGACATCGAGACCTCCTGGAGGATGTCGTCCTTGGCGAGGTCGGCGGTGCCGACGATCTTGTTGTCGGCGACGTTGACGATCGCGACCTGGACGGCGGAGGCCGCGTTGCGGAAGCTGACGATGGCGACCCGGCCGGCGGCGCAGGCGGCGACGTCATGGGCGTCGAGGCTCTGGCCGAGGTAGAACTGGTTGTTGCCGTTGGCCGGGTCGATGACCGCGCCCTCGCCGATCTCGCCGGACGAGCCGAAGCCGCCGATCAGCTTGCCGCCGACCACGGCCCACTCGCCGTCGCTGGTGATGAGGCTCTTGCCGTCGGCGGGCGGGGTCTTGGTCCACTTGGCCGTGCCGGTGGCGGTGTCGATGGCGACGATGGCGTCCTTCGACGACGACAGCTCGGCCTGCACGCAGACGAGCTTCTCGCCGCAGGGGCGGATGTCGCCGATCTTGGTGCCTGCGGTGGCTTTGTACCGCCACTTCTCCTTCATGTCGGCCAGGCCATAGGCGACGAGCTCGTTGCCGTCGCTCTCAGGCTTGACCATCGCCAGGTCGTTGTAGACGGTCCACAGCTCGTCGCCCATGGAGATGGCGCCGGTCGCCTTGACCTTGCCCGAGTTGAGATCGATCGTGCTCGCCTTGTCGCCGTCCTGGAGCTGCACGGCCACCGTCGTGTCGGCCGTGAGCGACTGCTGATACGGCACAGGATCGCTGAACGACACCGAGTAGGTCGGGACGATCACGTCGGCCGGCGACCCGGCGGCGGCCCAGCGCTGCGCGGGGCGCACCCCACGGGCGCCGTGCATGTAGAACTCCTTGGCACCGGGGTGCGACCAGCGGGCCTTGCCGTCGAGCAGGTTGATGCGCTCGATCGCGGTGGCGTTGAAGCCGCGGAACTCGGTGATCGCGTCGGTGCCGATGTACAGCGCGTCGATGCGGTCGATGTAGGGACCGATCCACTTCTTGGTGCCGCTCGCGATGTCGACGACAGCGCGGCTGCCCTTCTTCTCCGCCTGCTTGACGTCCTCCTCGCCGTCGACGATGAGGAGACCACCCACGACGGTGAGGTGCACCTTCTTCGGCTCCATCCCGAGCTGGACCCGGAACTTCTGGCCGCCGGTGGCCTCATAGCCGACGACGTCGGTCGAGCCGACGCTCACCGCCGCCGTGAACACCATGCCGTTGCCGGCCACCGCGGCGACGGCGCCCTCGCTCGGCAGGGTGATCGGCGTCCCCGACCTGAGCCCCTGGATCTTCGGGTCCTTGACGGTGCCGTTGTCGTTGGCGGTGGTGTTGTCCGGCAGGCCGTCCTTCACGGACTCGAACTGGTCGCCGATCCAGGTGAAGACCTTGGAGCCGCCCCAGAGGCAGCCGCCGATGAGGGACAGGACGATGACGAGGGCGATCCAGGGGGCGGCGCTGCGGCGAGGGCGGACGATGACCGGCGGGGGTGGGGTGAACGCGGGCTGGCCGCCCGGCGGGAACGTCGTGGCGCCGAAGCCGCCCTGGCCGGGCGGGCCACCCGGAGCGCCGAAGCCGGGACCGCCGGGACCGCCTGGAGCGCTGAAACCGGGACCGCCCTGGCCGGGTGGGCCGCCGGGAGTGCTGAAGCCGCCGGGGGCGCCGATGCCTGCGGGGACGTCGGGGCGGGCCAGGCCGGGAGCGCCCGCGGGGACGCCGGGGGCGGGCCGGACGCCGGGCGGAGCGGTCGCGCCGAACGCCGCCGGGCCGCCGAAACCGGGCCCGCCGGGACGGCCGCTCTGGTTGGGGACGAAGGCGGCCGGGGACGACGGGGAGGCGGCGTTGAAGGTCTGCGACAAGTTCGCCGGGGAGCCGAAGGCGCCCGGTGAGGTCGGGGACGACGAACCGCCGATCCCCGCGATCGGGACCGAGAGCGGGTGGGAGGAGGTGCCGCTCGGGGAGACCGGGGTGCCGGAGACCGGGCGGGGGGCCGGGGACTGGCCGCCGTCGAAGAGCTGCTGGGGTGAGGTGGCGATGGCGAGCATGCCGCCATAGGCGACGGGCAGCTCGGGCTGCTCGGGCACGACGGGGGCGACGCCGAAGCGGGCGTGCAGGCGGCTCGCGACGAGCGGGATGCGGGAGGAGCCGCCGACGAGGAAGATGCCGGCGAGCTGGCGGACGTCGACGCCGGCGCGCTCCAGGACGCGGCGGGTCTCGTCGACGGCGCGGTCGATGAGGGGGCCGGCGACGCGCTCCAGCTCCTCGCGGGTGATGTGCAGGGCCTCTTCGGTGCCGGGGACGTGGATCGGGGCGGAGGCGGCGCGGGACAGCATCTCCTTCGCGGCGCGGACCTCGGTCCACAGGGCGCGGCGGTCGCGGTGCGCGGCGATGCTGTCGGGGTTGGCGAGGCGCTGCCAGATCTCGGGGTTGCGCAGGCTGATGAGCTGGCCGAGGTGACCGACGAGGGCCGCGTCGATGTCGACGCCGCCGAGGTCGTCGAGGCCGCCGACGCCGAGGACGCGCAGACCGCCCGGGCCGCCCGCGGCGGCGGGCTCGCGGCGCACCACGGAGACGTCGAGCGTGCCGCCGCCGAAGTCGAACACGGCGAGCGACTGCAGCGGCGCGACCTGCTGGCCGAGGACGCGCAGGCAGTAGGTGGCGGCGGCGATCGGCTCGTCGACGAGGACGACCGGGCCGAGGTTGGCGGCGCGGGCCGCCTCCAGCAACACGTTGCGCCGCTGGCCGCCCCAGTCGGCGGGGCAGGTGAGGACGGTGGAGCCGACCGGGTTGACCCCGGCCTGCAGGGACTCGTCGGCGACCCGCTTGAGCAGCGCGGAGAGCATCTCTACGACGGTGACCTCGGTGTCGCCGAGCAGGACCGCGCCCTCGTCGACGCTGCGCTTCGGGTAGGGCTCGAAGCGGGACGGGGCCAGCTGGGAGAGCCGCTCCGCGTCGCGACCGACGGAGAGCTTGCCGCTCTCGTCGGCGTAGATGCCGGACGCCATGACCGGCGAGCCGTCGAAGAGCAGCGCGCGCGGGGCGTCGTCACCACGGCGGACGACCGCCACGGTGTGGCAGGTGCCCAGATCGATCGCGAGACGATGGGTCGGCCCCACGCCCTCACCTCCAAAGACCCCGGGATCGTACGGCAGCGGTACGACATTTCCGATCGGCGGTTTGGGGTAGACAGGAAGCCGACACAGAAACGGGAGGGTCGATGCGCGCAGTCGTGTTCGAGCAGTACGGCGACCGGGAGGTCCTGCGGGCGAAGGATGCCCCAGACCCGCAGCCGGGGCCGGGCGAGGTCCTGGTGCTCGTGGAAGCCAGCGGGGTGAATTTCATCGACGTGTACCAGCGCAGCGGCACCTACCAGGTGCCGCTGCCGTTCGTGCTGGGCAGCGAGGGCGGCGGCACGGTGCTCAGCTTCGGCGACGGGGTGGAGGGCCTCGCCCCCGGCGACCGGGTGGCGTGGACTGGCGTCCCCGGCAGCCACGCGGAGCAGGCCGTCGTCCCGGCGGACCGGCTGGTGCCCGTGCCGGACGGGATCAGCACCGAGCAGGCGGCCGCGGCGATGCTGCAGGGCCTCACCGCGCACTACCTGACCCACGACTCCTACCCGGTGCGCGCCGGGGACACCGTCCTGGTGCACGCCGCCGCGGGTGGGGTCGGGCGCCTGCTGACGCGGATCATCACGCACCTCGGCGGCCGGGTGGTGGCGACCGCCGGCACGCCCGCGAAGCGGGAGATCGCCCTCGCCGACGGTGCGGTGCGGGCCGTGCCGTACGACGAGGCCCTGCAAGCCGTCCGCGAGGTCAGCGACGGCGCGGCGGCCGTGTACGACGGCGTGGGCAAGGACACGTTCGACACCAGTCTCGAAGCGCTCCGCCCGCGCGGCACCCTCGTGCTGTTCGGCGCGGCGAGCGGGAAGGTGCCGCCGGTCGACCCGCTGCGCCTCATGGCGGGGTCCTACATGCTGACCCGCCCCACCCTGGGGCACTTCATCGCGAAGCGGCACGAACTGCTCGAACGCGCCGAAACGCTGTTCGGCTGGATCGCGGACGGCGTCGTCGAGGTGGCCGTCACCGGGAAGTACCCGCTGGACGCCGTACAGGACGCGTATGCCGCACTGGAGGGCCGGCACTCGACCGGGAAGCTGCTCATTATTCCGTGATCGTGATCTCAGGCGACGGACCTGCGCGAAGCCGGGAAAAGTCCCCCGACTAGACCATTCAATGGTCCAGAGGAGGGGAGCGCGATGAGCCACGTGGCAACGACCCAGCACGGCAGGCACGAGCTGCACACGCACCCGAGCCGCTGGTTCGCGCTGGTGATCATCGCGGTGGCGCAGCTGATGGTGGTGCTGGACGCCACGGTCGTCAACGTCGCGCTCCCGCACGCCAAGGCCGACCTCGGCATCAGCGACGCCAACCAGCAGTGGGTGGTGACGGCGTACACGCTGACCTTCGGCGGGCTGCTGCTGCTCGGCGGCAGGA
The DNA here is from genome assembly GCF_039531485.1 of Dactylosporangium maewongense. Taxonomy (NCBI): domain Bacteria; kingdom Bacillati; phylum Actinomycetota; class Actinomycetes; order Micromonosporales; family Micromonosporaceae; genus Dactylosporangium; species Dactylosporangium maewongense. The sequence continues at coordinate 192,056 of NZ_BAAAQD010000006.1, forward strand.
TCGCGGACTACTGGGGGCGGCCGGCATGATCCTGCTGACCCGGATCGGGGTCGACACCGCGTACGCCACCCACGTCATGCCGTCCATGCTGATCCTCGGCTTCGGGCTGGGCTGCACGTTCGTGCCGCTGGGCAACATCGCCCTGGTCGGCGTCGACGAGCACGACGCCGGCGCCGCGAGCGCGGTGGTCAACGCCAGCCAGCAGGTCGGCGGGTCACTCGGCACGGCACTGCTCAACACGGTCGCCATCACGGCCGCCACGTCGTACTTCACGGACCACGCGACGGCCGGCGACCCGCAGGGCACGCAGCTGGAGGCGATGGTGCACGGCTACGTGACGGCGTTCTGGTGGGGCTCGGCCCTGCTGGTCGCCGCGGCCGTGATCGTCGCCGTCTTCATCAAGGCGAGCAAGGACGACGTGCCCGAAGAAGGTGCCGTCCACATGGGCTGAGCGAGGTTCGACACCTCGCGCAGACGGAAGCGGCGGACATACCCTCCCCGCCGCTTTCACCCGCGGCCCGCCCGGCCACAAGACCGGGCGGGCCGCGCTTTTGAACCAGACGCTCAGACCCGCATGCCGGCGTCGTGCAGCAGCTCCACGATCAGCGGCTCCGGGTCGACGGGGAAGCCCTTGCCCGTGAACCACTTCGCCATGTTGGCGACGTCGCGGGCCAGGAAGTCCGCCCCCTTCGGGTTGATCACCACGTCGACGATCTGCGGCAGGTCGATGATGACCAGCCGCCCGTCGTGGACGAGGGTGTTGTACGGCGACAGGTCGCCGTGGGCGACGCCGGCGCGGGCGAGGACCCGCAGCGCGTCGACCAGCTGCCACCACAGGTCCGCCAGCAGGTCCAGGTCCGGGCGGGTCTGCGCGAGCCGCGGCGCGGCCGTGCCGTCGTCGTCCCCGATGAACTGCAGCATGAGCTCCGTGCCGAGCAGCTGCACCGGGTACGGGACGCAGACCCCCAGCTCCCACAGCTGCGCGAGCGCGCCGAACTCGGCGTTCGCCCACTGGCCGGCGATCGCCTCCCGGCCGAACGCCGTCCGACCCGCCATCGCCCGGGTGACCCGGGACTCGCGGACCCGGCGGCCCTCCAGGTAACCGGAGTCGCGGTGGAAGAGGCGGTGCTCGGCGGCCCGGTACCGCTTCGCGGCGAGCAGGACCCGCCGGTCGGTGCCGGGGACGCCGCGCTCCACCAGGTGGACGTCGGCTTCCTTACCGGTCTTGAGCACGCCCCGGTCGGTGTCCTTGGCGGCGTGCTCGGTGATCACCCAGTCGGGGAACGGGGCCGGGCCGTGCTGCACGCCGGGCGCGCTCCACGAGGACCAGCCGGTCTCCTCCTCCACGACGTCCCAGGCGGCCTCGCTGGACGGGGAGGAGCGTTTTACGAAGGTCGGATCGTCGTCGTCGAACTTGCGGCGGCGGCGAGCGGACGTGCCAAAAGAGTCGTTGTCGCGCAACGCGAGGTCTCCAGAGTCAAGAGGAAAGCGGAAGTCGGCATGCAAAAACGCGCCGTGACGGCAGCCATGCGAACCAGCCCCCTCTCAACTCGAGACACGAAGACACGAAGACCCTGAGGTCAGGTGCACCATCCCGTACACCCGCGGAAAACGCAACCGAATTACCGCGACGCCATGACCTCGGCGATCGCGGCGATCACCCCGTCGGCCGTGCGGGTCGGCGCATAGCGGGGCTCCACCCAGCGGCGGCCCCGGTGCAGCCAGACGCTGCGCATCCCGACGTCCGCGGCACCGCCGATGTCGGCCTCGGGGCTGTCGCCGATGATCCAGGCGCCGCCGAGCCGCATCCGCGCCCGCTCCGCCGCGATCGCGAAGATCCGCGGGTTGGGCTTGCGGACGCCGACGTCCTCGGAGATGACCCAGTCCGCCAGGTACCGGTCGAGCCCGGTCTTGCGCAGCTTCTCCTCCTGCTGCCGGGTCTCGCCGTTGGTGACGACGACCGGCACCCAGCCGGCGTCCTCGGCGATCGCGAGGGCGCAGGCGGTCAGCGGGTTGAGCCGGACCCGGGCCATCAGCTCGCCGCGGATCTCCTCGACGATGTCGATCGCGGCCTCACGGAGCCCGTACCGCTCCCGGATCCCCTCGGCGACGTCCCACGTCGAACCCATCCCGTCGGCGTCCACGGACAGCAGCCAGTCCAGGTCGTATTCGGGCGCGCCGATGCCACGCAGGAAGTCGCCGGCCCATGCGCGGAACGCCCCGGCCCTGTCCAGCAGGGTGTCGTCCAGGGAGAGCAACAACAGGGGCACGCGGGCAGGGTACGTGACCGGAATGACATAAAACAGTGCTCACATTTTCGATGGCCGAAGATCCCCACAGAACGGGGTGAAACGCACCGTTTTCCCTGGGCAGTGTGCCAAACCGTATGTACGGCTTGCATAATCGTCCCGTGCCCAGGGTGAGCCAGGACCAGCTCGACGCACGCCGGAAGGAGATCCTCACCGGCGCGCGGACCTGTTTCGCCCGGCACGGCTACGAAGGGGCGACGGTCCGGCGGCTGGAAGAGGAGATCGGCCTGTCCCGCGGCGCGATCTTCCACCACTTCCGGGACAAGGACTCGCTCTTCCTCGCCGTCGCCGAGGACGACGCCGCGACCATGGTAGCCACGGTCGCCGAGCACGGCCTCGTCCAGGTCATGCGGGACCTCCTCGCCCGGGCGGCCACCGAGGACGTCGCCGGGTGGCTCGGCAGCCAGCTGGAGGTGTCTCGGCGGCTGCGCACCGACCCGGAGTTCGCGAAGCGGTGGGCGGCCCGCTCGGAGGCGGTCGCCGAGGCGACCCGCGAGCGGTTGCAGCGCCAGCGGGAGGCCGGCGTGCTGCGCGCCGACGTCCCGATCGCGATCCTCGCCCAGTTCCTCGAGCTGGCCTACGACGGCCTGGTCCTCCACCTCGCGACCGGCCGCCCCGTGCAGGACCTGGAGGCCGTCCTCAACCTGGTCGAGGCCGCCGTCCGAAAGTCGTGACGACGCCGGCCGGCGGCCGCGAGGCCGCCGGCCGAAGATCGGGATGACATCGGTCACAAGGTTTCCTCAAGTGTCCTTCCGGTGACAGGCGCTTCTCGACGTCCGCACCCACACTGACCCCATGAGGACATCGATCGTCGCTGGCCCGGGTGACACCTGGGGCATCGCGGGCCCGGACTTCCTGTGGCTGTACGCCGGGCTCGCCGCACTCGCGATCATCACCGCGTTCATCTGGCGCCGTGCCGCCCTGCGCGGTCCTTCGCTGCGCCGCGCCCGGGACCTGACCCCGACCCAGGCCGCGCTCCTCAACGGCGACCGGAAGCTGGCCGTCTACAGCTCCCTCGCCGCCCTGCGCGCCGCCGGCGCCATCGACACCAGCACCCGGGGCATCCTCCGGCAGACCGGCCCCCTGCCGGCCGGCGCCGGCGAGCTCGACCAGGCCGTGCACGAGACCGCGCGCCGTGGGCTCGCCGCCCGCAACGTGCAGACCGACTCCGGCGTCGTCGCCGTGCTCAAGCGCACCGAGGAGCAGCTGACCCTGGCCGGCTGGCTGCTCGACCCCGACCGCCGCCGCAACGTGCGGCGGGCGTGGCTGATCGTCCTCGCCGTCGTCGCGCTCGGCGTCGCCCGGATCGGCGCCGGCATCTTCAACGACCGGCCCATCGGCTTCCTGGTGATGCTGGTGGTCCCGGTCTTCCTCATCGCGCTGCTGTTCCGGTCCGTCCCGCGGGTCACCACGAACGGCAGGGCCCTGCTGCTTCGGATGCGGATGCGGGCCCAGCACCTGTCGCCGCGCCAGTCGCCGTCGTGGTCCACCTACGGCCCGGAGGCCGCGGCGCTCAGCATCGGGCTCTTCGGCGCCGGCGCGTTCTTCCTCGCCGACCCCGCGTTCGCCGAGGCCGCCGAGCTGCAGCGGCACGTCGCCGCCAGCGGTGGCGGCGGCTCCTTCGACAGCGGTTCGAGCGGCAGCTCCGACTCCGGCTCGTCCAGCTCCTGCGGCGGGTCGAGCTCGAGCTGCGGCGGCGGGTCGAGCTGCGGTGGCGGCGGCGGAGGGTGCGGGGGATGACCACGGTCGGCATCGGCTGGCGGCCCGAGATCGCCGGCTACGTCGCCGGTCTCCCGGGGCTGCGGTTCACGGAGGTCGTCGCGGAGTCCGTACACCTGACGCACCCGCCGGCGATGCTCATGGACCTGGTCGACCGGGGCGTGCGGGTCGTGCCGCACGGGGTGCGGCTGTCGCTCGGCGGCGCCGAACCCGTCGACGACACCCGCGCGGCGCACCTGGCGCGCTGCGCCGAGCTGCTGCGGTCGCCGCTGGTCAGCGAGCACATCGCGTTCGTGCGGGCCGGCGGCGTCGAGGCGGGGCACCTGCTGCCGGTGCCCCGCACCCGGGAGGCGGTCGACGCGGTCGTCGCCAACGTCCGGCGCACCCAGGCGGCGCTCGGCGGCGTCACCCTCGCCCTGGAGCCGATCGCCGCGCTGTTCGACTGGCCCGACCCGGAGCTGACCGAGGCGCAGTTCCTCACCGAGATCCTCGACCGGACCGGCTGCGCGCTCCTGCTCGACGTCGCCAACGTCCACGCCAACGCCCGCAACCGCGGCACCCCCGGTGACCTGCTCGACGGGCTGCCGCTGGAGCGGATCGCGTACGTGCACGTCGCCGGCGGGGCCGAGCACGACGGCTTCTACCACGACACCCACACCGACCCGACCCCGCCGGAGGTCCTCGACCTGGTCAAGGAGCTGTGCGCGCGGACCAGCCCGCCGGCGCTGATGCTCGAACGCGACGGCCACTACCCGCCCGCCGCCGAGCTGACCCGCGAGCTCGACGCCCTCTGCGCCGCCGCGGGCCTCCCCCGGATCACGGCATGACCCTGGCCGACCGGCAGCGGGCCCTCGTCGACGCGCTCGTCGCCGGCGGTGCCGTCCCCCCTGGTTTCGATGCGGCAGGTGTACGGGCAGCGGCCGTCGCCCTCCGCAGGAAACGCGCCGGCGAGGTGGCCCGCACATGGCCCTTCCTGGCCGCGTCGTACGGCGACCGCTGGCATCGCGCGTTCGCCGAGTGGGCGTCCGGGCGCCCGCCGCAGGGTTCGCTGCGCGACGGCTGGGACTTCGCCCGCTGCGCCGACCCCGCCACGCTGACGCCGCTCGCCCGGGACGAGCTCGCCGGGCGCGAGGCCGCCTTCCGCTACGACGGCGCCACCGCCCCGGTCCCCCGCGGGCGGCTCGCCGCCCGGCTGCGGCTGCTGCTGTCACGGCACGGATCCCGGTCCACGTGACCGGCGCGCTCTGAAATTTCTTGTATCAGGTGCCACGCGTGTGTCCTCTAGTCAGGTGAGACGGCGCCGACTTCGGATTCGAGGCGCCCTGCGGGGACGGAGAGCCACATGCAGTTACGCTGCCGGCGGATGACGGGGGACGCGCTGGCCGACCTCGGTGACGACAACGGCGCGCCACCGTCGACGCCCTGGCTGCCGTCGGCCGCCGTCCTGCGCCGCCACGGTGCCCGCGTGCTGGAGCCCGGCGACGGCGTGTCCGCGCCGACGGTGTACCGGGCGGGCGTCCTGCTGTCGACCGCGCCGGCCAGCGAGCCGCCGGACACCCTCGAGCGCTGCAACCAGACCCTCGCCGGGTCCGGCATGCGCCTCGCCGAGAGCCACGCCGTGCCCAGCGGGCCCGGCGGGCACGGTGCCGCGGCGCACGGCCCCGACGGGCCCGCCAGGGAGCGGGCCGTGCGGCGGCGCGTGCGGGCCGTCCAGCTCGTCGCGGCGCACGGCGCCGACCCCGAGTCCGTCGACGCGTGGGCCGCGCTGAAGGCGTTGCGCGCCGGCGGCCACGGGGCGCACCTGTCGCTCGACCACCTGCTCTTCGGCGCCTCCATCGGCGGGGTGCCGATGACCGAGGGCTCCCCCATGACGGAAGGCTCTCCGATGACGGAGGGCTCGCCGATGACCGAAGGCTCCCCCATGACGGAGGGGTCCCCGATGACGGAGGGCAGCGCCTGGCGGTTCGCCGGCGGTGCCGGCCGCCGGCCGGTCGACCTGGTCCTCCCGCCGCCCCGCCGGCGCACCGCCGCGGAGCTCGGCGACCGGCGGCCCGTCGTCGCGATCCTCGACACGGGCATCTCCCCGCACGAGTGGCTCGACGTCCCCACCCCCGCCGGCTCGGCGCTGCCCGCGGACGGGTTCACCACCGTCGACACCGAGCTGCAGGCCATGATCCTCGCCGCGCAGGACCAGCTCATCGCCGCCGGTCACTCCCTGCAACGCCTCCGCGACGCCTGGGAGCGGCAGATCAGCACCGGCTCCGTCGCCGGCGAGCTCGGCACCCATACGGGGCACGGCACGTTCATCGGCGGGCTCGTCCGGCAGGTCGCCCCCGACGCCACTGTCCTGCAGATCCGGGTCATGCACAGCGACGGCGTCGTCTACGAGAGCGACCTGCTCATCGCCCTCGACCGCCTCGCCGACGAGGTCGAAGCGGCCCAGGCGGGCACCGGCGGACGGATGGTCGACGTCGTCTGCCTGTCGCTGGGCTACTACCTCGAGAGCGCGGCCGACGGTTCGTACACCATCCGCCTCCAGGAACACGTCGACCGCCTGCTCGCGGCCGGGGTCGTCGTGGTCGCCGCCGCCGGGAACCACGCCACGTCCCGCGAGTTCTACCCCGCGGCGCTGCCGTGCGACGGGGAGCTGCCGGTGATGAGCGTCGGCGCCTTCCAGCCCAACGACGCCAAGGCGATGTTCAGCAACGACGGTCCCTGGGTCCGCTACTGGGCGCCCGGGTCGGCGCTGATCAGCACGTTCCCGAAGGTCCAGGGCAGCCGGGGCGCCGCCTTCACCACCCCCGCCGGCAACGCCGGGGGCCGCCCCACCCGCCGCGAGACCCTCGACGACGACGACTACACGCGCGGCTTCGCCTCGTGGAGCGGCAGCTCGTTCGCCGCGGGTCTCGGCGCCGCCGAGGTCGCCGCGCTCCTGCTGGAGAACGCCGCCGCCGACCCGCAGCTGCGCCTCGACCAGGTGGACGCGAAGTCCACCGCGCAACGGGCGCTGCGAGCCCTCGACGGGTTCCCGGGGTAGACCATGGCCGACTTCCAGCACTTCTCGGACGACGGGCTGCTCGCCGACCTGCGGCGCGTCGCCGGCCTGGTCGACCCCGTCCCCGCCGACCTGCTCTTCTCCCTCAGCGTCGCCGGGCTCGACATCGAGGTCTGTCGCCTCGTCCCGGCGCTGGACGGCGCGATGGCCGGGGTCCGCGGCGACGAGGAGACCACCCGCGCCACCTTCGAGTCGGCGAGCCTCACCATCATGGTCGAATGGACCGCCGGCGCCGCCGGCACCGTCCGCCTCGACGGCTGGCTCGCCCCACCCTCCCCCTGCCGCATCGAGCTGCGCACGGTCGACGGCCCGCAGACCATGGACACCGACGAGGGCGGCCGCTTCGCCGCCCAGCGGGTCACCCGCGGCGAGGTCCAGATCCGCGTCCACCCGACGAACGACCAAGAAGCCGATGGCGCCCGGACGGTGGTGACGCCATCGTTCGTGGTGTAGCCGCAACCTCACCGTCCCCGGCCGACCCGCGTGCCTCCACCGCCACGCGGGCTACACCCATGCCTATCCGCACCGCCCCTGCCCCCGCCGGCGGCCCGACGCGCGCCGCCCCCACCGCTGGCAGTCCGGCGGGCGCCGCGCGACCCGCCACCGCCGACAGTCCGGTGAAGGCCGCGCGATCCACCACCGCACCCTCCCCCGCCGGCAGGTCGAAGGGCGCCGCACGACCCACAACCACCGCACCTTTCCCCGCGGACAGTCCGGCAGGCGCCGTGCGAGCCGCCGCCACCGCGCCCGCCGCCGGCAGTCCGGCGGGTGCCACGCGACCCACCATCGCCGTCCCTTCCCCCGCGGACAGCCCGGCGGGTGCCACCACCCCTTCCCCCGCGGACCGTCCGGCGGGTGTTGCGGGACCTGGCACCTTCGCGGGAGCCGGGCCGTCCGTGGCTGCCGGTTCCTCGAGCGGCGCTTCCCCGGTCGCCAGTGCGGTGGCGGGTGTGGCGGCGCCTGCGGGGCGGGCGGTGGCGGACGGTGGGGCGGACGCGGGCGAGCGGCGGGAAGTGGCGCGGGTGGTGCGGCTGCACCGGTCGGCGGTGCGGGCCGGGGCGGCCGGGAAGCCTGCCGCGGCGGCGAAGCGGGCGACCGAGGCGCTGCGGCTGCTGGGGTGGCCGGGGGCGGAGCCGTCCAGGCCGGCGCTGGCGGCGAGGCTGCTGCTGACGCTCGCGCATGCGGAGGCCGAGCAGGGGCGCACCGAGCTGGGGCTGGAGCTGCTCGACCGCGCCGAGACGCTCGCCGACCTGGCCGACGTCGGCACCGTGCTGCAGCAGCGGGGGCTGCTCCTGCTGCGGGTCGGGGAGATCGACGCGGCGTTGAAGCTGCTGGACGCGGCCGTGCCGGTGCTCCAGGAGCACGGGGAGCCGGCGGTCCTCGCGCGGACGCTGCTCAACCGGGGCGTCGTGCACCTCACCGCCGGGCGGGTCCGGCTGGCCCGGGCCGACCTGCGCCTGTGCCGCGAGCTCGCCGGTGCGCACGGGCTCGACCTGCTCGCGGCGAAGGTCGAGCACAACCTCGGCTACTGCGCGCTCGCGGGCGGGGACGTGCCGGCGGCGCTGCAGACGTTCGACACGGCGGCGGACTCGCTGCGGCGGCTGCGTGCGGACGGGTTCCTCGCCATCTCGATGCTCGACCGGGCGCGGGCGCTGCTCGGCGCGGGCCTCGACACCGCCGCCGCGGAGGACCTCGACCGGTCGATCGAACTGCTCAAACGCCACCGTCTCAGCCAGGACCTCGGCGAGGCCGAGCTCGCCCGCGCCCAGGCCGCCCTCGGCAGCGGCGACCTGGCCGCCGCCGCCGTGTGGAGCGCCAGGGCCCGCGCCCGTTTCACCCGCCGCCGCAACCGCGCCTGGGCCGCCCTCGCCGCGTCGCTCCAGGTCCGCGTCGACCTCGCCAGCGCCGCCCGCACCCAGGCCGCCAACCCCGTCCAGCCACTACCGGCCGCTGGTCCCGTCCAGGCGCCACCGTCCACCGCCCCTGTCCAGGCCGCGGGACTCGTCCAGCCACGACCTGCCGCCGCCCGCACCCAGCCGCCAACGGTCTTCGGTCCCGTCCAGCCACCACCGGTCACCGGACCCGCCCGGCCGCGGCCTGCTTCCGGCGAACTCGCACCGCCCACCAACCCGGACCAGCCACCTGCCACCCGCCCCGCCATGCCGCAGCTTGCGCCCGGCAACCCGGACCAGCCCACTGCCACCGGTCCCACCCGGGCGCTGCTTGCCCCTGGCGAACCCGCGCCTGCCGCCAACCTGGACCAGCCACAGGCCATCCGTCCCGCCCGGCCACAGCATGGCCCCGACGAACCCGCGGCCGCCGCCGACCCGGACCAGCCACCTGCCACCGGGCCCGGCCGGCGGTCGGTGGCAGCGGCTGCTTCCGTCCAGGCCGCCGCGATCAGCAGCGACGTCCAGCCGGAAAGCAACGGCAGTCATGTCGGGGTGGTTTCAGGGGTACATCAGCCGAAAAACCCAAATCGTCGGAAGTTGCTGGCCGTGGCCAGGCGGGCGACACGGCTGGCGGCGACGCTGCGGGGACTCGGGCTGCGGCACGACGCCGGCAGTGCGGAGCTGCTGGCGCTGCGGGCCAGGGTGGCGGCCGGTGACACCCCGTCGGCGGAGCAGCGGGCCCCGGCGCGCCGGGCTCTCGTCGCCGACGTGCCGCTCGACGTGCGGCTGCTGCACCGGCTCACCCGGGCCGAGCTGCACCGCGCCGACGGGCGGCCGCGGGCGGCGCTCGACGAGCTGCGCAAGGGGCTCGTGACGCTGCAGGAGCACCGGCGCCGGTTCGGCAGCCTCGAGTTGCAGAGCAGCGTCGCGGCGCTGGGGGCGGACCTCGGCGCGTACGGGCTGGACATCTCCTGGTCGCTCGGCCCGCCGAGCCTCGTCTTCAACTGGTCGGAGCGGTCCCGGGCACAGTCGTTCCGCATCCGGTCCGTCCTGCCGCCGCAGGACCCGCAGATCGCCGAGGCCCTCGCGGAGCTGCGGCAGCTGCGCTGGGCCGTGCGCCTCGGCGAGCTCGAAGGCCGGCCCGAGCCGCTGCTGCGCGCCCGCTGCGCCGACCTCGAGCAGAGCATCCGCCGGCACGGCTGGTGGGCCGGCGACACCGAGGAGAGCCACGGCGCCGCCACCCACACCGAGGTGGCCGCCGAGCTCGCCCGCGCCGGCCGCTGCATGGTCAGCTACCTCGTCCGCCGCGACCGCCTGCACGCGCTCGTCCTCGCCGGCGGGGCGATCACGTCGGTGGAGCTCGGCCCGTACGCTCCCGTGGCCGAGTCCGTCCGCCGCCTCCTCAGCGACCTCGACACCGCGGCCGACCGGCGCCTCCCGGCGAAGCTCGCCGCGGTGGTGCGGGCCAGCGCCGACCGGCAGGCCGCCACCCTCGATCAGGCGTTGATCGCTCCTGTACTGGCGGCGCTCGGCCCCCACGACGTGGTGGTCGTGCCGACCCGGCAGCTCGCGGTGCTGCCCTGGGGGCTCCTGCCCAGCCTGCGGGGGCGGCCCGTGGCGGTGGCGCCGTCCGCGTCGGTGTGGCTCGCCGCGCGTACCGCCGCCAACGCCGTCACAACAGGAGCGCCCCTGCTCGTCGCGGGCCCTGACCTCGTCCACGCCGACGCCGAGATCGACGCGATCGCGCGGCTGTACCCGCGGGGCCGGGTCCTGCGGGGCGCCGACGCGACCGCGACCAGCGTCCTGGCCGGCATGGACGCCGCGCCCGTCGTGCACGTCGCCGCGCACGGCCACCACGACACGCAGAACGTGCTCTTCTCGCGCCTGGAGCTCGGCGACGGCCCGCTGCTCGCGTACGAGCTGCAGCGCCTCGGCACCGCCCCCGGCCAGGTCGTCCTCTCCGCCTGCGACGTCGGCCGGGCGGTCGTGCGGGCCGGCGACGAGCTGGTCGGCTTCACCGCCGCCCTCCTGCACGCCGGCACCGCCAACGTCGTCGCCAGCGTCGCACGCATCCCCGACGAGCTGGGCCCCGCCGTCATGGCCCACTACCACCGCGCCGTCGCGCTCGGCGTGTCACCGGCCCGTGCCCTGGCCGACCTGCCGGAGGCGACGCCGTTCGTCTGCTTCGGCGCGGGCTGACGGAGTTCGTGCAACCTCGGTGACGCGCTGTGGCGCCTTCACTGCAGAAGGTTCCACTGGTTTACGGGGGTACACCATGAAACTCGCGCTCTGCGTCGGCATCAACGACTACCCGGGCGTCTCCAACGACCTCTACGGCTGCCGCAACGACGCCGCCGACTGGGCGGCGGCGCTGACCGCGCGCGGCTTCGACGTCCGCACCCTGCTCGACAGCGCCGCCTCGGGCCTCGCCATCCGCACCGGCATCGCCGACCTGCTCTCCCGCACCTCCGACGGCGACGCGGTCGTCATCACGTACTCCGGCCACGGCACCTGGGTCCCCGACCTCGACGGCGACGAACCCGACCAGCGCGACGAGGCGATCTGCCCGCACGACGTCGCCGCCAACGGCCCGCTGCTCGACGACGAGCTCTCCACCCTGTTCGCCACCGCCGCCCCCGGCGTCCGCGTCGTACTGATCTCCGACTCCTGCCACTCGGGCACGCTGACACGGCTCAGCCGCCCGCTCGGCGACGGCCGCTGCCCGACCCGCTTCCTGGCCCCGTCGACGTTCCTGCCCCTCGGCACCCCTACCCACGAGGCTGTTGCTCCGCGTGTCACCCGCCCCCGCTCGGCCGCGCTGCTGCTGTCGGCGTGCCGCGACACCGAGTACTCCTACGACGCCACCTTCTCGGGCCGCCCGAACGGCGCGTTCACGTACGTTGCCCTGACCACCCTCGCCGCCCTGCCACCGGACGCGACGTACCGCGACTGGCTCAGGGCGATCAGGGCCCAGCTGCCGAGCCAGAACTATCCGCAGACCCCCGCCCTGCAGGCCACCCCCACCCAACACACCTGGACCGTCCTCGCCTGACCCCTCTCCCACCCCGGCCCGGGCCGTGACCTACACCACATTCCTCGCCATTCCCTCCCCCCATTTCCACCCCCTATCGCATTGACGACCATCAACTACCCACCACGCGGCGGCACGCTTTGCCGGACAACACGCGAATCGCCCGGACACGCCGCAACACTCCCCCCACGCACTCACATGATCCACTGAGGTCGATGACCCCCAGCCCCCCTTCTCCACCGCCGCTACTTTCCCAGCAGCAACAATGCGCCCCACACCAGGACGCCCACCCCCATCCCCCAGCGACGGCGGCGAAACAGCACACCTCAAGCCGGCCATCCAGACGAAGCGCTCAGCATCGACCCACACCGCAGCCCTGACCGCGCCGCTCCCGGCAACCGAGGTCCCGCGGACCCCGCGGAAGCGCCCTGCCTCACCACCGACGCGGCGCACCCGTCCGGCAACCAGCGACGCTCACGCTCGACCCGCCAACCGCAGCCCGGGTCGGCCCGCTCGGCGCCCAGCCCCCAAGCCGGACACACAGCCGGACCAACACGGCCACGATTGCGCCGGATGCGGGGCCGGGCAGTCTCAGCCGAACACGGAAGCCAGACCCACTCCCAAGGTCGAGCTCCCGCAGGCACCCGGACGGACACACCCACGCGGACACGCGGTCCGACAGTCCCACGTGGACGCAGAGCCAGACACACAGGTCGGGTTCGTGCCGGGCTCACGCGCCCACGTCGTCGAGAGTGACGATGGCGGCGTAGGAGCCGGTCACACACACGACAGGCAGCTGGACGGACAACGGCCCGGACCGACGCAGCCTCCCACGAAGCCAGGCCGAAGGGCAGCGTCGAACTCACACGCCGACGTCGAGGGTCGCGACGGCGAAGGCCGGCCACACGCAACCGGCAGCCACCCGGACGAACACGGCCGCGCGGACACGCCCGGACGTGCGGGTCAAGCAGTCACAGCTGGACACGGGGCCAGACACACGGATCAGCGTCACGGGACGGATCTACTCGGCCAGGAGACGGAGGCGGGGCAGATCGTTCGGACGGACACCTGGTCGCCAGGGCACGCAGACACGGTCAGGCAGGTACGCCCGGTAGGCACAGCTGGACGGACCTAGCCGCGCAGACGCAGCCGGACTGACGCAGCCGACCCGACACTGCCAGATAGGCAGCCCAGCTCACACAGCCCGCCGCCGCCACCACCCGCACCGGGCACCAGAACCGGCGGGAACCAGACCCTCGACGTGTCGGCTCACACAGCAACGCAGATCCCGCCGAACACGCAGTCGTGGCGCACGCCGCCGGGCAGGCACTCACGCACGGCAGGCCATGGACGTTGTTGGGGGTGGGTGCGGCGAGTGCGGAGCGCCGGGTCGGGTTCGGCTACGGAGTTGGGGTGGGAACGGGGCTGGAAGGGGCGGTTTGGTGGGGAGGGTCGGGTTCATCGGAGGGGTGGATGTCTTCGGAGTGGGCTGAGGAGTGAACGCCAGCGTGGGGACTTCCCGCGGAAGCAAGGCCCTCGGGAACAGCACCACCGGAAGCAGCGTCCGCAGAGGCAGCGGCCCCGTGAACAGCACCCTCCGAAGCGACGCCCGTAGGAGCAACGCCTGCGGAAGCAGCGGCCCCGGGAACAGCACCCTCGGAAGCAACGCCCACAGGAGCAACGCCTGCGGAAGCCGAGGCCGCAGGGGCAACGCTCGCGGGAGTGACGGCCACAGAGGCAGTGCTTGCGGGAGCAGGGTCTGCGGAGGCGGCGCCAGCTAACGCGGTGGCTGCGGGTGCAGGGTCTGTAGAGGGAGTGGCTGGCGAGGGGGTGCTGGAGGGGGTGTCGGAAGACGGCACGAGCAGCGGTACGGGTGGGGAGTCGACCAGGGCGAACTGGGTCTTGTAGAGCTCCGCATACAGGCCGCCCGCTGTGACGAGGGTGTCGTGGGTGCCGTGCTCGACGATGCGGCCGTTGTCGACGACGAGGATCTGGTCGGCGGCGCGGATGGTGGAGAGGCGGTGGGCGATGACGAGGGCGGTGCGGCCGGTGAGGGCCTCGGCGAGGGCGCGCTGGACGGCGGCCTCGGACTCGGAGTCGAGGTGGGCGGTGGCTTCGTCGAGGATGACGATGGAGGGGGCGCGGAGCAGGAGGCGGGCGATGGCGATGCGTTGCTTCTCGCCGCCGGAGAAGCGGTAGCCGCGCTCGCCGACGACGGTGGCGAGGCCGTCGGGGAGGGACTCGACGAGGTCGCCGACCTGGGCGCGGCGCAGGGCGGTCCAGAGCTCGTCGTCGGTGGCGCCGGGCTTCGCATAGCGCAGGTTCTCGGCGATGGTCTCGTGGAAGAGGTGCGAGTCCTGGGTGACGACGCCGATGGTGTCGCGCAGCGACTGCAGGGTCGCGTCGCGGACGTCGACGTCGCCGACGAGGACGGCGCCGGCGGTGACGTCGTAGACGCGCGGGACGAGCATGGCGGTGGTGGACTTGCCGGCGCCCGAGGGGCCGACGAGCGCGACCATCTGGCCCGGCTCGACGGTGAAGGACACGCCCTTGAGCACCTCGTCGGTGACGGTGCGGTCCAGCGACGCGACGTCTTCCAGGGACGCGAGGGAGACCTCGGCGGCGCTCGGGTAGCGGAAGCGGACGTCGCGGAGCTCGACCTTCGCCGCGCCGGGCGGCAGCGGGCGGGCGTCGGGGCGCTCGGCGATGCCGGGGGCGAGGTCGAGGACCTCGAAGACCCGCTCGAACGACACGAGCGCGCTCATCACGTCGACCCGGACGTTGGACAGCGCGGTCAGCGGGCCGTAGAGCCGGGTGAGCAGCAGCGCCAGGGTGACGACGGTGCCGGCGGTGATCTGGCCGTGCACGGCGAACCAGCCGCCGAGACCGTAGGTGAGCGCCTGGGCGAGGGAGGCGACGAGCAGCATGCTGACGAAGAACACGCGGCTGTACATCGCGGTCTGGATGCCGATGTCGCGGACCCGGCCGGCCCGGTCGGCGAAGCGCTCCGCCTCGGTCTCCGGCCGGCCGAAGAGCTTGACCAGCAGGGCGCCGGCGACGCCGAAGCGCTCGGTCATCGTCGCGTTCATCGTGGCGTCGAGCTGGTAGGCCTCGCGGGTGATCGCGGCGAGCCGCTTGCCGACCCGGCGGGCCGGGAGGATGAAGACCGGCAGCATGACCAGCGACAGCAGCGTCACCTGCCACGACAGGGTGACCATGACCGCGGCGGTGAGGACGAGCTGGATGACGTTGCTGACCACGCCGGACAGGGTCGAGGTGAACGCGCGCTGCGCGCCCTGCACGTCGTTGTTGAGCCGGCTGACCAGCGCGCCGGTCTGCGTGCGGGTGAAGAACTGCAGCGGCATGAGCTGCACGTGCCCATAGACCTGGGTGCGCAGCGACAGGATGATGCCTTCGCCGATGCGGGCGGAATACCACCGCTGGACGAGGGAGAGCAGGGCGTCGGCGACGGCGAGGGCGCCGATGAGCAGCGCGACCCGGACGACCGCGGTGCCGGCGTGGGGGCCACCGGCATTGATCTTGTTGATGACGTCGCCGGCGAGGTAGGGCGTGGCGACGCCGATGCCCGCGCCGAACACGACGGTGACGAGGAAGACGCTGATGTCGCCGCGATAGGGCCGGGCGAAGGCGAGGATGCGCTTCGCCGTGCCGCGGGCCAGGCGCTTGCCGGCCAGCTCGTCGGCCTTGCGCAGGGAGCGCAGGGTCTCCCACCCGGCCATGCTGCTCGGCGACGTCATTCGAAACCCCCCGGTCGGAGAACTTGAAGCCCAAGCATGCCCGGGGGGTACGACAAATTATTCGCCGAGGCCCGCCAGATCCTGGATCCGGCGCACCTGCGCGGCCCGCTCGACGGCCTCCTGCTGGGCGAACGTGTGCCCGCCCGCGGCCGCGATCAGCGCCTTGATCTCCACGACCGCGTCGCGGGAACCCGCCAGGACGGCCGCGGTGAGATCACCGACGGCGTCCCCCAGATCAGCCGGGGGAACCACCGCGTTGGCCAGGCCGATCTGCGACGCCTCGCCGGCGTGCACGCGCCGGCCGGTGACGCACAGCTCCAGAGCCCGCGCATAACCGACCAGCTCGACGAGCCGCTTGGTGCCACCGAGGTCCGGGACGAGCCCGAGGGACACCTCGGCCATGCAGAACTTCACGTCCTCGGCCACGACCCGGAAGTCGCAGGCGAGGGCGAGCTGGAATCCGGCGCCGATGGCGTGGCCGTGGACCGCCGCGATCGAGATCAGCGACGGCTGCCGGAGCCAGGCGAACGCCTCCTGATACTGCGCGATCTGCGCGTCGGAGACGCCGCCGAGGATGGACGCGGCGACCGAGGTGTCGAGCCCGGCCGAGAAGGCCCGACCGGAGCCGCGCACGACGACCACCCGAACGTCGCCCGGCAGTGACCGGCCGAACGCCCGGAGGTCGGCCCACAACGCGGGGGTCTGCGCGTTGAGAACCTCGGGCCGGTCCAACGTCACCGTTGCGACCGGCCCTTCGACGTCGAAACGCGCCTCTCCCGACGTGGGAGCGGCGTTCACGCCTTCTTGCGGCGCCGGGCACCGCCACGCTGACGAAGCTGAACGCCAGATTCGGTCAGCACCCGGTGCACGAATCCATAGGATCGACCGGTGGAAGCGGCGAGCGCGCGGATACTCTCACCGTTGGTGTACCGCTTCACGAGGTCCTTCGCCAGCGTCTGCCTTTCGGCGCCGACGATCCGGCGACCCTTCTCGGTGCTGGTGGTGGCGGTGGCTGCCATGCTGATCCCTCACGTCCCAGACTGAGCGGTTGGTGCGGTCCCACCTATTAGACCGCCTCGAACGATCATGCGCTAGATATCGACGGCACGCCAACCGACACGCACAGCATTGTCGCCTACCCGATACCGTGATGCGCCGTGATGAGCGAACCCTCCACCGACCAACCATGGACAGCGCATCGTGAGCGTCGCGATGCGCTCCGTTGGGTTGCCTTCGGCCTGCTCGGGCTCGCTGTCGCCGCGCTCGCGGTGCAGCTCGACGCCCGTCTGGGCACCGCAAGCGCGCCCTTCCTCGGCAGGTACAAGATCAGGGTCGGGCCGGGAAGCGTACTGGCGCCGCTGGTGGCCGCGGCGGTACTGTGGTCTGCGTCACAGGGCACCCTCGAGCGACGATCCTGGCGAAAAATTCAGCTTTTCGGGTACTGCGCCGGCCTGACGTGGGCAATCGCTTTGGCGCTTGTCGATGGCTGGTCTGGCCTTACGAAAGCCCTCGGTTCGCCGGAGGAATATCTGGGTGACGTTAGGCGGGTCGGCGGCGATCCCCTCGCATACCTCAGACATTTCACCTCCGACGCGCCGGCCCACTCGGTCGCCTCCCGGGGCCATCCGCCGGGTCCCGTTCTGTTTTTGTGGCTGGCCGACCGAATCGGCGTCGACAACCACGTCGTCCTCGGATTCCTGATCACCGCATTGTCGGCGCTGACGATTCCGCTGGTGTTGTCGGCGGTGCGTGACTCCGTCGGCGAGGCGGCCGCGCGGCGGTACCTGCCGGTGCTCGTCCTCGCCCCGTACGCCATCTGGGTCGCCGTCAGCCTCGACGGCCTGGTGGCGACCCTGGGCGCGGCCGCGATCGTGTGCGGCCTCCGGGCAAGTCGCACAAAAGTCCGAAAAAAGGCGGTCTGGGCGCTGGCGGCCGGGCTGCTCGTGGGCGTCGCCGCGCTGTTCTCGTACTCGGCCCCCTGGCTCGGCCTGTCGATCGTCTGCGTCTACTTCGCCCGGCGGCGGGCGTTCCTCAACATCGTGACGGGCATCGGCGCCCTCGTGCCCGTCCTGGGGGCGCAACTGCTCGGCTTCGGCTGGGCGGACGGCCTGGTGGCCGCGGAGACCGACTACGCAAGCCGGGTCGCGCCGTACCGGTCGGTGCTGTGGTGGAGCGCGATCAGCGTCGTCGTCCTGCTGCTCGCCACGGGCCCGGCGATCGTCGCCAGCGCGCGGAAGCTGCGCAACACGGCCGCCTGGCCGTTCCTGGTGGGCGCGGGGGCGGCCGTGGTGTTCTCGATCGCGGCGGGCCTCGCCAGGGGCGGTGTGGAGCACGCCTGGCTGCCGTTCTTCCCGTGGCTCACGGTCGCCGTGGTGGCGCCGGAGAAGCCGGCCGGCGAGCTGCCCCCGACCCCGCTGCTGCTCACAGCGGTCGGGGCAGCCCTCGCGGTCGTCGTCGAAGCCGTGCTGATCACGCCCTGGTGAAACCTCAGGCGAGTTCCACGAGCTCCAGCAGGTCGTCGCTCCACGCGTCCTCCACGCCGTCGGGCAGGAGGATCGCGCGGTCCGGCTTCAGGGCCGTGACCGCGCCGGGGTCGTGCGTGACGAGGACGATCGCCCCCGGGTAGCGGGCGATCGCGTCGAGGACCTGCTCGCGGCTGATCGGGTCGAGGTTGTTGGTCGGCTCGTCGAGCAGCAGCACGTTGGCGCCGGAGCAGACCAGCGTGGCGAGCGCGAGCCGGGTCTTCTCGCCGCCGGACAGGACCCCGGCTGGCTTGTCGACGTCGTCGCCGGTGAACAGGAACGCGCCGAGGATCTTGCGCAGCTCGGTGTCGTTCTGGTCCGGGGCGGCGGAGCGCATCAGCTCCAGGATCGTGCGGTCGACGTCGAGCTGCTCGTGCTCCTGGGCGTAGTACCCGCGCTGCAGGCCGTGCCCGGCGTGGACCTCGCCGGTGTCGGGCTCCAGCTCCCCGGCGAGCATCCGCAGCAGGGTGGTCTTGCCGGCGCCGTTGAGGCCGAGGATCGCGACCCGGGAGCCGCGGTCGACGGCGACGTCGACGTCGACGAAGATCTCCAAGGACCCGTACATCTTCGACAGCCCGGACGCCGTCAGCGGGGTCTTGCCGCACGGCTTCGGGTTGGGGAAGCGGACCTTCGCGACCTTGTCGGAGACCCGGACCTCTTCCAGGTCACCCAGCATCCGCTCGGCGCGGCGGGCCATGTTCTGCGCGGCGACGGTCTTGGTGGCCTTGGCCCGCATCTTGTCGGCCTGCGCCATGAGGGCGCCGGCCTTCTTCTCGGCGTTGGCCCGCTCGCGCTTGCGGCGCTTCTCGTCGGTCTCGCGCTGCTGCTGGTACAGCTTCCAGTTGAGGTTGTAGAAGTCGATCGTCGCGCGGTTGGCGTCGAGGTACCACACCTTGTTGACGATCGCGTCGAGCATCTCCACGTCGTGGGAGATCACCACGAGGCCGCCCTTGTGGCTGGACAGGAAGTTGCGCAGCCAGGCGATGGAGTCGGAGTCGAGGTGGTTGGTCGGCTCGTCGAGCAGCAGGATGCCGCCGCCGGTCGCCGCCGCGTCGCGGAACAGGATGCGGGCCAGCTCGATCCGGCGGCGCTGACCGCCGGAGAGCGTGCCGATCGTCTGGGCGAGCACCCGGTCGGGCAGGCCGAGGTTGGCGCAGATGCGGGCGGCCTCTGCCTCGGCCGCGTAACCGCCGAGCCCGGCGAACTGGTCCTCCAGCTGCCCATACCGCCGGATGAGCCGCTCGTCGTCGCCGAGCGTGGCCTCCAGGGCCTTCATCTCGGCGTAGATGGTGTCCAGGCCGCGGGCGGACAGCACCCGGTCGCGGGCGGTCACGTCGAGGTCGCCGGTGCGGGGGTCCTGCGGCAGGTAGCCGACGGGGCCGCGGCGCTCGACGGAGCCGGCGTGCGGGGTGCCCTCACCGGCGAGGACCTTGAGGGTGGTGGTCTTGCCGGCACCGTTGCGGCCGACGAGACCGATGCGGTCGCCGGGCTGGATGCGCAGGTTGATGTCGCTGAGGAGGATGCGCGCGCCCGCGCGCAGCTCAAGACCCGTGGTCGTGATCACAGGAAGGACTCGCTCTCGCAATATTCAGGGGGAAGACGGACAGACTCCTGGTGCAGGACCGGGGTCACTCCCTCTGCGTACGAAGCGTGCGAGTCACCGGCATATCCTACCGTGCGCACGGCACCGCACCGCCACACGATTACGTCACAAGATCATCGGGTACCGACGCAGCAGACGCCGATCGATCCCCCCGTCTGAAGAGGTGTGCCATGGAGTTCAACGACGATGCTGATCTCGACAGCAGCCAGGTCAACGACCTGCGCGGGTCGACCAGTGGCGGCGGTGGTGGCGGTGGCGGCCTCGGCGGCATCCCGATCCCCCTCCCGGGTGGCGGCGGCGGGAAGATGGGCCTCATCATCACCCTGGTCGTCCTGGCGCTGGTGATCTGCGGCGGCGGTGGCCTCTTCGGCAGCGGCATGCTCGGCGGCGGGGGCGGCGGCAACCAGCAGGCCGACAACTCCGACATCGAGAAGCGCTGCGACAAGTCCAACAAGGACCGGTTCAACGACGCCGACTGCCGCAACCTGCTGTACGTCAACTCCGTCCAGGCGTACTGGAAGGCGGAGATGCCGCAGGCGTTCGGCAAGCAGTACCAGCAGGCGAAGACGAACTACTTCAACGGCGCCGTGAACACCGGCTGCGGCCAGGCCGACTCCGGCGTCGGGCCCTTCTACTGCCCGGCCGACAGCCAGGTCTACATCGACCTCACCTTCTACAAGGAGCTGTCGAGCCGCTTCGGCGCCAAGGGCGAGTTCGCCGCCCCGTACGTCATCGCCCACGAGTACGGCCACCACATCCAGAACCTGCTCGGCACCAACGCCAAGGTCCAGCAGGGTGACACCGGCCCCACCTCGGGCTCGGTGCGCCTGGAGCTGCAGGCCGACTGCTACGCCGGCACCTGGGCCTTCCACGCCACGGAGACCAAGGACAAGGAGGGCGACGCCGTGCTGTTCACCTCCATCACGCAGGCGGACATCAACGAGGCGATCGAGGCGGCCGAGGCGATCGGCGACGACACGATCCAGAAGAAGTCCGGCGGCGGCGTCAACCCGGACGGCTTCACCCACGGCACGTCCGCGCAGCGCAAGAAGTGGTTCACGCAGGGCTTCAACACCGGCGACCCGCGCCAGTGCGACACCTTCTCCACCAGCAACCTGTGACACTGGTCGAGCTGCGGCAGGTGTACCGGGGGCACGCCGCCCCCGGCACCGCCGCCGGGATGCGCGCCTACATGCGCGACCAGTTCGACTTCCTCGGCATCCCGTCGCCGGTACGACGGAAGCTGGACAAGCCGTTCCTGCGGACGGACGAGCCCCTGCGGCTGGCGCAGGAATGCTGGGCGCAGCCGGAGCGGGAGTTCCAGTACTTCGCCTGCGACCTGCTGACCAGGCACGCGAAGCACCTCACCGCGGCCGACCTGCCCGCCCTGCGCGCCCTCATCACGACCAGGCCCTGGTGGGACACGGTCGACCTGCTCGCCGCCAACGTCGTCGGGCCGGTCGTCCGCCACGACCAGACCCCGATGGACGCCTGGATCGAGGACGACGACCTGTGGGTGGTGCGGACCGCGATCCTGCACCAGTTGAAGTACCGCGAGGCGACCGACCCGCGACGGCTCTTCTCGTACAGCGGCCGATGGAAACACGAGCAGGACTTCTTCATCCGCAAGGCCATCGGCTGGGCACTGCGCGAGTATGCGAAGACCGACCCGGACGCGGTGCGCGCCTTCGTCGCGGCGAACCCGGACCTGTCCGGCCTGTCCAGGCGGGAAGCGCTGAAGAATATCGGTGGCGGCACCCCGGCACCGGCGCCATGATGCACGCCATGAGCCGACGCCTCCTGATCGCAGCCCCCGCCAGCTCCGGCGAACGGGCGAAGCGACAGACCGGCGCCCTGACGGAGGCGAGCCGCAAGCAGCAATCGTGACCGCGGGCCTCGGGGAGGTCGTCCTCTCCGGGATGCTCGCCGGCTACGGGGTCGCGGTGCCGGTCGGCGCGATCGGCGCCCTGATCGCCGGGCTCGCCGCCCGCACCGGCTGGCGGACCGGCGCCGGCGCCGCGATGGGGGTGGCCACCGCCGACGGGATCTACGCGGTGATCGCCGTCCTCGGCGGCGCGGCCCTCGCGGGGCTCATCGCGCCGATCTCCGCTCCCCTGCGTTGGGTCGCCGCTGTGGTACTGGTGGCGCTCGCCGTCAAGACCGCCGCCGACGCCCTGCGGCACCGCCACGAGGCCGCGCGCGCCGGGGATAACGGCAGGGACACGGACGGCAGGATGACCCGGCCGACCGGCGCGTACTTCGCGCTGCTCGGCCTGACCATGCTCAACCCGGCGACGATCGTCTACTTCGGCGCGCTCGTCCTCGGCCGCCGCGCCGACGACGGCCTGTCCGCGGCCGGCGAGACCGTCTGGGTCCTGTCGGCGTTCGTGGCGTCGGCGAGCTGGCAGCTGCTCATCGCCGGCGGCGGCACCCTGCTCGGCAAGGTCCTCACCGGCCCGCGCGGCAGGCTGTGGACCGCGCTGACGTCCAGCGCCGTGATCGCCGTCCTCGCCGTCGTTCTGGTCGTGTGACCTTTTGCCGCGCCCGCGCGTGATGTCGGCATGAGGGATGCCGAAGGGTTCGCCGAGTGCTACGCGCTGCAGTTCCGGCAGATCGCCGCCCAGCTGAGCGTGTACCTCGGCGACCTCGACGAGGCGCGGGACCTGACCCAGGAGGCGTTCGTGCGCGCCTGGCAGCGCTGGGACCGCATCAGCCGCTACGAGGAGCCCGCGACGTGGATCCGCCGCGTCGCGTGGAACCTCGCCACGTCGCGCCTGCGCCGCCTGCGGGTCGCGCTGCGACATCAACGCGGCGCCAGGCTCGAGCTGGTGCCCGGCCCGGACGAGCACGGCGGGCACGGTGTGGCGATCCGCGACGCGCTCGCGGCGCTGCCCGACGGCCAGCGCCGCGCCGTGGTCCTGCACTACCTGGTGGGGCTGCCGGTCGCGGAGATCGCCGAGCTGTGCCGGGTCCGTGAGGGCACGGTGCGCACCTGGCTGTACCGGGCCCGGCAGTCCCTCGCGGCCATGTTGGACGACTTCCGAGAGGCACGCCGATGAACCAGCAGCTGCACGACGCGCTCCGCGCCGAGTACGAGCTCGCCCACGACACGATCCGCCCCGACGGCGTCGCCGCCGTGCACACGGGCGCCGCCCGCAGGAGGCGCCGGCACATGGCCACCGGTGCCGCGATCCTGGCCCTGGCCGTCGCCGGCGCCGGGGCGGTCACGTGGCGCCTGCTGCCCGGCGACGGACCGGCGCAGATGGCCGCCGGGCCGGGCTGCGACCGGCCCGGCCACAACGTGGCGGTCTTCCTCAAGAGCGACGTCACCGAGGAGCAGACGCAGCAACTGGACCTGGCGCTGCGCAGCTCCCCCGAGGTCTACTGCCTGAGCTTCGAGACCAAGGAGCAGGCCTGGGAGCAGTTCAAGATCCATTTCAGCGACGCGCCGGACCTCGTCGCGGCGACCCGGGTCGACATGCTCCCCCAGGCGTTCCGCTTCCGGGTCGCCAAGGTGCGCGAGGCCGACGCGGTGGAGCAGCGGATCCACGGCCTCCAGGGCTACATGGACTACGTCTGCTCCTGCAGGACGGCCACGCCGACCAAGCCCCGCTGAACGCCCTTCGCTGAACGGCTTCTCGCTGAACGGCTCGTCAGACGTTGAAGCCCAAAGCGCGCAGCTGGTCGCGGCCCTCGTCGCTGATCTTGTCCGGCCCCCACGGCGGCAGCCACACCCAGTTGATCCGGATGTCGCTGACCAGGCCGCCGCCCGGGCCGCTGCACAGCGCCTGGCGGGTCTGGTCCTCGATGACGTCGGTCAGCGGGCACGCCGCGGACGTCAGCGTCATGTCGAGGGTCGCGACGTTGTCCTCGTCGACGTGGATGCCGTACACCAGGCCGAGGTCAACGACGTTGATCCCGAGCTCCGGGTCGACGACGTCCTTCATCGCCTCTTCGATGTCGGCGAGCACCGCGGTCATGCCTTCTCCTCACTCGGGACGGCTCGGCTGAGCGCGTCCTTGTACGCCATCCACGCCAGCAGGGCACACTTCACCCGGGCCGGGTACTTCGCCACGCCGGCGAACGCCACCGCGTCCTCCAGCACCGCCTCGTCGGGCTCGACCTGACCGCGGCCGCCCATCAGCTCCGTGAACGCCTCGTGCCGCCGCAGCGACTCCTGCACGGTGCCGCCCTTGAGCAGCTCGTGCAGGATGCTCGCGGACGCCTGGCTGATCGAGCAGCCGACGCCCTCGTACGACACGTCCGCGACGGTGTCGCCCTTGATCGACACGCGCAGGGTCACCTCGTCGCCGCAGGTCGGGTTGACGTGGTGGGCCTCGGCGTCGAACGGCTCGCGCAGGCCACGGCCGTGCGGCCGCTTGTAGTGATCCAGGATGATCTCCTGGTAGAGCTGGTCCAGCTTCATGCGAAGACCTTCCGCACCCGCTCCAGGCCGCGGACCAGCGCATCGATCTCGTTGGTCGTGGTGTACAGGTAGAACGACGCCCTCGTGGTCGCCGGCACCCCGAAGCGCACGCAGGTCGGGCGGGCGCAGTGATGCCCGACCCGGACCTGCACGCCCTCGTCGTCCAGGATCTGCCCGACGTCGTGCGGGTGGACACCGTCGACGGTGAAGGAGATCGTCGCGCCACGGCCTTCCGTAGTGGTCGGGCCGATGATCCGCACGTCCGGCGTCGCGGTCAGGGCGTCGAGGGCATACGCGGTGAGCTGCTTCTCGTACGCCTGGATCGCGTCCATGCCGACGGCGCTGAGATAGTCGACGGCCGCGCCCAGACCCACGGCCTCCGCGATCGGCGGCGTGCCGGCCTCGAAGCGGGCGGGTGGCGGCATGAACGTCGAGCCGGTCATCGCGACCGTCTCGATCATCGAACCGCCGCCCAGGAACGGCGGCATGGCGTCGAGCAGCTCGAACCGGCCCCACAGCCCGCCGATGCCGGTCGGCCCGAGCATCTTGTGGCCGGTGAACGCGACGAAGTCGGCGCCGAGCGCGGTCACGTCGACGGGGATGTGCGGCACCGACTGGGAGCCGTCGAGCAGCACCAGCGCGCCGACCTGCCGGGCCCGGGCGACGAGGACGTCGACGGGGTTGATCGTGCCGAGGATGTTGGAGTAGTGCACCACCGAGACGAGCTTCGTGCGCTCGTTGACGATCTCGTCGATCGCCGACAGGTCGAGCCTGCCCTCGTCGGTGAGCCCGAACCAGCGCAGCGTCGCGCCGGTGCGCTGCGCGAGCAGCTGCCACGGCACGATGTTGGAGTGGTGCTCCATCTCGGTGATGACGATCTCGTCGCCGGGCCCGATCCGCAGCCGCGGGTCGTCGGCGACCGCCGTGAAGGCGTGCGCGACGAGGTTGATCGCCTCGGTCGAGTTCTTCGTGAAGACGATCTCGGCGGCGGTGCCGGCGCCGACGAACGCGGCGACCTTCTCGCGGGCGCCCTCGAACGCCTCGGTGGCCTCGGTGCCGAGCGTGTGCACGGACCGGGCGACGTTGGCGTTGTGCAGCTCATAGTGCTCCCGGACCGCGTCGATCACCTGGCGAGGCTTCTGCGACGTGTTCCCGGAGTCGAGGTAGACGAGAGGCTTGCCGTTGACCTCCCGATCGAGGATCGGGAAGTCCTTCCGTACGGCGTCGACATCCAGCGCGTTCATGATTCCCCTAAGCGTGGTGCGTCGCCGGTCCCGCACCGGCCAGGTAGCGCTCGTAGCCTTCGGCCTCGAGCTGCTCGGCGAGCTCCGGCCCGCCCTCTTCGACGATCCGCCCGCCGACGAACACGTGCACGAAGTCGGGCTTGATGTAGCGCAGGATCCGCGTGTAGTGCGTGATGAGCAGCAGCCCGGTGTCGCCGCTCTCGCGGACCCGGTTGACGCCCTCGCTGACGATGCGCAGGGCGTCGATGTCGAGGCCGGAGTCGGTCTCGTCGAGCACCGCGATCTTCGGCTTGAGCAGCTCCAGCTGCATGATCTCGTGCCGCTTCTTCTCACCGCCGGAGAAGCCCTCGTTGACGTTGCGCTGCGCGAACGCCGGGTCCATCTGCAGCTTCTCCATGGCGCCGCGCAGCTCGCCGGCCCAGGTGCGCAGCTTCGGAGCCTCACCGTCGATCGCGGTCTTCGCGGTCCGCAGGAAGTTGGCGACCGACACGCCGGGGACCTCGACCGGGTACTGCATCGCCAGGAACAGGCCGGCGCGGGCCCGCTCGTCGACGGTCATCGCCAGCACGTCCTGGCCGTCGAGGGTCACCGAACCGCCGGTGACCTCGTACCGCGGATGACCGGCGATCGAGTACGCCAGGGTCGACTTGCCCGAGCCGTTGGGGCCCATGATGGCGTGGGTCTCCCCCGCCCCGACGGTCAGATCGACCCCGGCGAGGATCGGCTTCAGCTCGCCGTCAGGCAGCTTCACCGACACCTGCAGGTTGCTGATCTCCAGCGTGCTCACTTCGTCACTCCGTTACTGGGATTCAAGTCGATGTAGACGTCGCCGTCGCGGATCTCGACGGGGTAGACCGGGACCGGCTCGGTCGCCGGAAGGCCGGTCGGCTCGCCGGTGCGCAGGTCGAAGCGCGAGCCGTGCAGCCAGCACTCCAGGGTGCAGCCCTCGACCTCGCCCTCCGACAGCGCGACCGCGGCGTGCGAGCACTCGTCGTAGACGGCGTAGAAGTTGTCGTCGTCGGCGTGGACGAGCGCGATCTCGGTCCCTTCGACCTCGACCTGCCGCACCGTCCCCTTGCCCACCTCGGCCGCCGCGCACACTCGGATCACGTGCCGGCCGCCTCGAGTCGTGCGTCGATGGCCTCGCCCAGCCGGTCGCGCAGCGACTCGACCGGGATCTTGTGCAGCAGCTCCGCGAAGAAGCCGCGGACCACGAGCTTGCGCGCCTGCTCGTCCGGGATGCCCCGGGACATCAGGTAGAACAGCTGCTCGTCGTCGAACCGGCCGGTGGCGCTGGCGTGGCCCGCGCCGGCGACCTCGCCGGTCTCGATCTCCAGGTTGGGCACCGAGTCGGCGCGCGCCCCGTCGGTCAGCACCAGGTTGCGGTTGATCTCGTACGTGTCGGTGCCGGTCGCCTCGGCCCGGATCAGCACGTCGCCGACCCATACCGTGTGCGCCTCCTGACCCTGCAGCGCGCCGCGGTACGCGACGTAGCTGCGGCAGTCAGGGACCGAGTGGTCGACGAGCAGCCGGTGCTCCATGTGCTGCCCGGCGTCGGCGAAGTAGAGCCCGAACGCGTCGATCTCGCCGCCGCGACCGGTGTAGTCGACGCTGGTGTACTGCCGGACCAGGTCGCCGCCGAGCGTGACCTGGACGTGCGTGACCTTCGCGTCCCGGCCGAGCCGGAAACGGATGTGCTGCGCCTGGACGGCGTCGGCGTCCCAGTCGGTGACCGTGACCAGCGTGAGCCGGGCCGCGTCGCCGACGAGCACCTCGACGTTGTCGGCGAGCGTGACCGAGCCGACCTGCTCCAGCACGACGGTCGCCTCGGCGAGCCGGCCGACCTCGACGACGGTGTGGCCGAACGCGACCTCGGTGCTCGAGCCGACGAGCCGCACCACGGCGGCGGTCTCCGGCACGGCGTTCGCCGCCACCGACACCAGCAGCGCCTCGGTGGCGCCGCCGGCCGCGAGCGCGCTGATCCGGTCGAACGGGGTCAGCGCCGCTCCGACCCGCGGGTCGGAGCGGTCGACGGTCGCGACAGTCACGCCCTCGGGCAGGTCACCGATCTCGACCTTCGGCGCCGGTGCCTGTGTGGGCTCGCCGCCTTCGGCGGTCGCCAGGCCACGCAGACGCTTGAGCGGGGTGAACCGCCACTCCTCCTCCCGCCCCGTGAGGGCGGGGAAGTCGGCGACGTCGAACGAGCGGACCTGCTGCGCGCGGGTCTTCGGCGGTACCAGTACGGGTGCGCTCATTCCGCCGCCTCCGCTGCGCTCCGGCGTCGGCCTGAGCCAAAACTGACACACGATGAGCGGCCCGAGCCGCTTCGCTGGCCGCTCATCCGACCGCGCCCTCCATCTGCAGCTCGATGAGCCGGTTGAGCTCCAACGCATACTCCATGGGCAGTTCCTTGGCGATCGGCTCGATGAAGCCACGCACGATCATCGCCATCGCCTCGTCCTCGGTGAGGCCGCGCGACATCAGGTAGAACAGCTGGTCGTCGCTGATCTTCGAGACCGTCGCCTCGTGCCCCATCGACACGTCGTCCTCGCGGATGTCGACGTACGGGTACGTGTCCGAACGGGAGACCGTGTCGACGAGCAGCGCGTCACACTTCACCGTCGACCGGGAGTGGTGCGAGCCCTCCAGGACCTGCACGAGACCGCGGTAGCTCGTCCGGCCGCCGCCACGGGCGATCGACTTCGACACGATGGTGCTCGACGTGTGCGGCGCGGCGTGCACCATCTTGGCGCCCGCGTCCTGGTGCTGCCCCTCGCCGGCCATCGCGACCGACAGGACCTCACCCTTGGCGTGCTCGCCCAGCATGTACACCGCCGGGTACTTCATCGTGACCTTCGAGCCGAGGTTGCCGTCGATCCACTCCATGGTCGCGCCCTCGTGGCACACGGCCCGCTTGGTGACCAGGTTGTAGACGTTGGTCGACCAGTTCTGGATCGTGGTGTACCGGCAGCGGGCGCCCTTCTTCACGACGATCTCCACCACCGCGGAGTGCAGCGAGTCCGACGAGTAGATCGGCGCGGTGCAGCCCTCGACGTAGTGGACGTACGCGTCCTCGTCGACGATGATCAGCGTCCGCTCGAACTGGCCCATGTTCTCGGTGTTGATCCGGAAGTACGCCTGCAGCGGGATCTCCACCTTCACGCCCTTGGGCACGTAGATGAAGCTGCCGCCGGACCACACCGACGTGTTGAGCGAGGCGAACTTGTTGTCGCCGACCGGGATCACGGTGCCGAAGTACTCCTTGAACACGTCCTCGTGCTCACGCAGCGCGGTGTCCGTGTCGAGGAAGATGACGCCCTGCTCCTCGAGATCCTCGCGGATCTTGTGGTAGACGACCTCCGACTCGTACTGCGCTGCGACACCGGCGACGAGGCGCTGCTTCTCCGCCTCGGGGATGCCGAGCTTGTCGTAGGTGCTCTTGATGTCGTCGGGAAGGTCTTCCCAGCTCGCCGCCTGCTTCTCGGTCGAGCGGACGAAATACTTGATGTTGTCGAAGTCGATGTGCGACAGGTCCGCGCCCCAGGCCGGCATCGGCTTGCGGTCGAACAGGCGCAGGCCCTTCAGGCGCAGGTCGAGCATCCACTGCGGCTCGCTCTTCTTCGCCGAGATGTCGCGCACGACGTCCTCGTTGAGGCCGCGGCGTGCCGCGGCACCGGCGCTGTCCGAGTCGGCCCAGCCGTACTCGTACCGGCCGAGACCGGCAAGCTGATCGGCGGTGGTCATCTCACGTTCCTTTGCCTATTTTGCCGAATTTGACGGGCATTATCGGATCTGGCACCGGGGACTGGCGCCGGGATGTGCGTGGTGCAGACACCATCACCGTTGGCGATGGTCGCGAGCCGCTGGACATGGGTCCCCACCAGGCGGGAGATGACCTGGGTCTCGGCCTCGCACAGCTGCGAGAACTCGGCGGCGACGTGCGCCACCGGGCAGTGATGCTGGCACAGCTGGCCACCCGTGGCGATGGTGGTCGCGCCGGCGGCGTAGCCCTCCGCGGTCAGCGCCTTGGCGAGCGCCTCGGCGCGGGCGAGCGGGTCGTCGCCGGCCTCGGCCATGGCGGCCTTGCAGCGCTCCTCGAGCCCTGCGACCTGCGCCATGGCGAACGCGGCGACCGCGGCCTCGCCGTGGTGCTCGGCAATCCATCGCAGCGCGGACGCGGCGAGGTCGTCATAGGTGTGCGGCAGCGCCTCACGCGCCGCCGCGGTCAGCGTGAACACCCGCGCCGGCCGCCCGCGCCCGCGACGCCCGCGGTCCGGCCGCTCCCGGCTCTCCACCAGGCCTTCGGCCAGCATCGCGTCGAGGTGCCGACGGATCCCGGCCGCGCTCAGCCCGAGGGCGAGCCCCAGCTCGGTCGCCGTCGCCGACCCCTGCTGCAGCAGCAACTCCGTGACCCGGTCACGGGTGCGCACGTCGAGCGGCGGGCACGCGTCAGCGACGGCAGACCTCTGCTGCGCCACCTCCGCGTTTTTCACAACACCAACGTTACGTAATTCGCCTGACGCAGGCAAACCGCCCTACGGGTGATCCAACGCACGGAAGGTAAGGCTCCCCTTAGCTGAACTTCCGGCTATCGAGCAGGCCTTATAACGGTTCGTAGCGGAGCGACCATACTTATCGCTGTCCGATTAGGAGGGCGGGAGTACGGTTGCTTTGAAAGCGGAGCGGCCACCGACACCGGCCCGTGACGCCTTTCGTGAAGCGCGACCCCGACCCGGCGCCACCACCACCAACTTCCTCGCCGTCGCCACCACCCGCACACCCGCGCGCGGTAGCAAGATCACGCTCGGACACGGCACCGCTGGGCTGGGAAAACCCTCCGACCCGGACCCGTTGAGCAGCCCGACCAGCGGGGACGGGCGGCAGCGGCGGACCGGGACTGGGAGTGGCGGCACGCGGGACGACGGGACCAGCACGTGAACGGGGACGAGCACGCCAACGGCCCAGACCAGCACTCAGGCGACCGGACGAGCACGCGGGCGGAACCAGCACGTGTCCGGCGAGACGGGCGCATGGACGGGACCAGCACTTGGGCGGCGGGACGAGCGTGGACGGCCAGACAAGCACGCCGACAGCTGGGCCGGCTGCGGAGGGTCGCAGACGGTGGCGGCAGGCTCGGTGGCGGCAGGCTCGGTGGCGGCAGGCTCGGTGGCGTCGGGACGGACGGCGACGGGGCGTCGGTGTCGGTGGTGGCGAGACGGTGACGGGGCGTCCTCGGTGGCGTCGGGACGGACGGTGACGGGGCGTCGGCGGTGGCGGGACGGCGACCGGGGCGTCGGTGATGGGGCGCCGCCGGCGGGGCGGAAGTGGCGGGCAGAGGTGTGGGCGGACCGCGGCGGGGGTGATATGTAGCCGCGCGTAGTATCGGCCGGGTGTTGGGGATGGTGTTGTCGCTGCTCGATCGGCCGGTGGTGCTGCGACGGGCGGCGCTCGCGTCGCTGGTGGCGAATATCGGGATCGTGTGCACGGGCGGGCTGGTCCGGCTGACCGGGTCGGGGCTCGGCTGCCCGACGTGGCCGCGGTGCACCGAGGAGTCGTACGTGACGACCCAGGCGATGGGGCATCACGGGATCATCGAGTTCGGCAACCGGACGCTGACGTTCGTGCTCGGGCTCATCGCCGTCGTCGCGCTCGCGGCGGCGTGGCGGCAGCGGCAGCGGGTGCCGGGGCTGCTCGCCGCAGGGGTGTGGATGATGGCGGGGATCGCGTTCCAGGGGGTGCTGGGCGGGATCACCGTGCGGATGGCGCTCAACCCGTGGACGGTGATGGCGCACTTCCTGGCGTCGATGCTGTTGATCGCGCTGGCGTACGTGTTCTGGCACCGCACGCGTGACGTGCCGCCGCGGTGGACCGCGCCGCGGGCGATCAGGAGCGCCGGGATCGTGATCACGGCGGTTTCGGCGGTGGTGCTGGTGCTCGGGACGGTCGTGACGGGCAGCGGGCCGCACTCCGGCGACACGAAGGCGGCGCGGACCGGGTTCGACCCCGCGACAGTGTCGCAATTGCACGGGGATGCGGTTTTTGTCCTGGTCGGGCTCACGATCGCGCTGTGGTTCGGCCTGCGCGCGCTGGGGGCGCCGCTGCGGGTCACTCGGGCCGCCGCCCTGCTGCTCGCCGTCGAGCTGGGGCAGGGAATCGTTGGGTTTGTCCAATATTTTACGGGATTGCCCTGGCCGGTCGTTTTGCTCCACATGCTGGGCGCCTGCCTGGTCTGGACGGCGACGCTGGGGTTGCTGCTGGCGGTGTCACCCGGTCGCGCTCCGGCCGGCGGCGCGGCCGCCGAGGATCAGCTGGTCCTCGACGCACAGCCCGACGCGAGCACCGCGTAAACGCCTGCGCCGCCCACCCGGCGGCCAGCACCGCGTAAGCGGCAGCACCATGTGAAGGGCGGCACCGCGCAAAGGGCAGCACCGTGTGAAGGGCTACGCCTGCCACTCGGCGGCGAGGACGGCGTACAGCAGGTCGTCGGTCCACTCGCCCTTCCAGTAGCTGGCCCGCACGAGCAGCCCCTCCCGGCGGAAACCGAGCCGCTCCAGCAACCGGGCCGACCGCTCGTTGCGGGCGTCCAGCACCGCATGCACGCGGTGCAGGCCCTCCTCGACGAGGAGGTGCCGGACGACCCGCCCGACCGCCTCGGTGGCGTAGCCCTGGCCCTGGAACGCGGGCGCGAACGTGAAGCCGATCTCCGCCTGCCGGCCGCCGTCGCCGCGGTTGACGCCCACGTCGCCGAGGAGCAGGCCGTTGTCGCGGCCCTCGACGGCGTACTGGAACCAGCCTTCCCGCTCGGGGTCCAGGCGTGCGGTCTCCGCGACGAAGGCGAGGGCGTCGCCGAGCGGATAGGGCGCGTCCCAGGACTGGTACCGGGCCACGTCCGGGTCCGAACGGTAGGCGGCGAGGGCGGCGGCGTCACCGCTGTGGAAGCGCCGCAGCAGCAACCGGTCTGTCTCCAGGAGCACGCACGAAGTGTAGTGCCAGACAGGCCGTGAGCAGAGCGATCACCGCCGATACGATCAGCCGGACGACGAAGACGTGCGGGCCGCCGTAGTGCAGGTTGCCGACGACGAACGCGCAGGCCGCGAACGTTTCGACGGCGCACGACCAGAACAGCCACGGTCGCCGCGCCACGACCGGTGCGGCCCCGTGCCATTCCCTGACCAGATGGCGGCGTTGGACGTACCAGATGAACAGCGGCAGCAGGAGCAGCGCGGCGTAGTCGCTGACGTCGCGCACCAGGCGCCACGACGCGATGACCTCGGGCTGCGGGTGGGTGACCAGGTCCCACAGCAGGTGGCTGGCGTCGCCGAGCAGCGCCGAGGTCGCGGTGACCCACCACCGGTGCCTGACCCGCCCCAGCACGCCGAGCTCCGGCAGCGACCCGGGAAGGTGCGCCGCGACGACGGGGGCGCCGAGGCGGATCAGCCACGCTGTGAACACGGTGACGGGCAGCCCCCACCAGAAGGCGGCGGCGACCGTGTGGCTGCGGATGGTGACGGCGTCGCCGAGCGCGTACGCGATGTCGGGTGCGGTGGCGCCGACGGCGAGCGCGACGCCGTCGAACCAGCGCGGCCGCCACAGCTTCAGGGGCAGGACCGCCAAGGGGTGGGTCGGCAGGGTCGATGGCACACCGCCGACCCTGCCGCACCGGCGCCCGGATCCGGTGGGCCTGCACCGCAGTTCCACACGATCTTCACGACTGTGGACGGGTCATGCAGAACTCGTTGCCCGCCGGGTCCTGCAGGACCGCCCAGCCCGTGCCGTCGGGTTCGCGGCGGTCGTCGGCGAGGGTCGCGCCGAGCGCGAGCAGCCGGTCGATCTCGGCGTCGCGGTCCCGGTCGCCGGGCCGGAGGCACACGTGCACGCGGTTCTTCAGCGTTTTCGGCTCTGGTACCGCCTGGAAGTACCACCTCGGTCCGTCCTCCGGCTCGATGACGACCTCGGCGTCGCCCGGCGAGCAGCCGGGGTGGACGGGGTGGCCGATGACGTCAGCCCAGAAGGTCGCGAGCGCGTACGGGTCGGCGCAGTCGAAAGCAACGTTGCGGAGAAATGACACCATCCGCAAGACCTTAGCCCCATCTATTGCCGGGCTGTAAATTCATCTGCACTTTCTTTGTACAGGGATCTCCCTGTGTAACGATTCTGCAATGGGGCAACCAGAACCGCTCATCATGCAGATCTACTGCCGCCTGGAAGTCGCGGTCAACGACCCCGACGTGATCGCCAAACTGGCCGGTCAGCAGCTTCGCGAGGCCGATATCGACTGGTCACGCAAGGAAGAGGACCTCGAAGAGGCGGTCCACCAACTCGAGTCAGACTTGCAAGAGGCATTGGCATGCGTCGTTGAGCAGCAGCGCATGACAGAGCATCTGCCCGGGGTGGAGCCGCGCGGCGGGCTGGTGTTCACGACGTTCGGCAAGCCCGACGACCGCTTCCGTCCAGGGTTCACCGACTTCCTTTAGAGCGTCCGCCCCCGGTCCGCGATCCGGGGGCCGGATGCGGGTGTGGCCGGCACGGAGGCCGGTGAAGCGTGCCGCGGCCCGGGTGGTGCGCCGGCGAGATCTGCCCGCCGACACGACCCGGGCCCCGCACGGGCGCACCGGCCGCGTTGCGAAAGCTCACGATGTAGGTCTGCGCCCCCGGCCTGCTCGATAGAGTCCACCAAGGTGAGCATGAAACCGTCCTCCTCCGCCCTGTTCGACGGCGTCCTGGCCCGCGGCGAGGTCGCGACCGCCGTCGGCGACGACGCGTGGCTGACCGCGATGCTGCAGGTGGAGGCGGCGCTCGCCCAGGTGCAGGCGTTCAGCGGGCTCATCCCCCAGGCCGACGCCGACGCGATCGCCGGCTGCGCCCGGCCCGAGCACTTCGACGCCGCCGACCTCGGTGCCCGCGCCGCCGCCAGCGGCAACCCCGTCGTGCCGCTGGTCGAGCGGTTGCGGGCGCTCGCCGGTCCCGCCGGGCCGTCCGTGCACCTCGGCGCCACCAGCCAGGACATCCTCGACACCGCCGGCATGCTCGTCGCCGCGCAGGCGCTGCGGCCGCTGCTCGCCGACCTCGCCGCCTGCGCCGACCAGGCCGCCCGCCTCGCCCGCGAGCACCGCGACACCCGCATGATCGGCCGTACGCTGCTGCGCCAGGCCGTGCCGACCACGTTCGGCCTGAAGGCCGCCGGCTGGCTCACCGGCCTCGACGCCGCCCGCCGCCGGCTCGAACAGGTGCGGCGGGAGCGCCTCGCGGTGCAGTTCGGCGGCGCGGCCGGGACCCTCGCCCCGTTCGGCGACGACGGGCCGGACGTCGTCGAGTCCCTCGCCACGCTCCTCGGCCTCGCCGAGCCCGTCGTGCCCTGGCACACCGAACGCACCCGCGTCGCCGAGCTCGCCGGCGCTCTCGGCGGCGCCGCCGGGACCGTCGCGAAGATCGCCCGCGACCTGACGCTGATGGCGCAGGACGAGGTCGACGAAGCCTCCGTCGCCGCCGGCCCGTCGGCGGCGCCGCATGATCGCAAGCCGGTCGCCGCCGTCTGCGCCCTCGGCAGCGCCGCGTCCGCGCCGGGCCTCGTCGCCGACCTCCTCGCCGCGATGGCCCACGAGCACGAACGCGCCGCCGGCGCCTGGCACGCCGAGTGGCGCCCCCTGCGCGAGCTGCTCGTCTGCACCGGCTCGGCCGCGTCGTGGCTGCGTGCGGCCCTGGAGCGGCTCCTCGTGCACCCCGACGTCATGCGCGCCAACCTGGCCCGCGCCACCACCGCGTCCGGGACGGCCGACGATGCCGCCGACGCCGCCGGTGTACTGGTGGACCGCGCCCTCCAGGCACACACGAAGTCCCCTTAGCGGTTTCCCGCCCGCCGCCCACACGACCCGCCACACCGCGCCGCGCCCCTCGGATAGACGGTGCGCGATCCACCCCCAATTCAGAGATCATCTTGTAGGTTGATCGCGCACCGTCGATGACGCAAAAGCCACATTCAGGGGCATTGACCAACGTCTGTCGCGGGAGCCGGAAGGCGCCCGGCGCACGGCTACGGAATGCGACGCGCAACTACGGGATGCGGCGCAGCTACGGACGCGGCGCAGCTACGGACGCGGCGCAGCTACGGACGCGGCGCAGCTACGGACGCGGCGCAGCTACGGACGCGGCGCAGCTACGGACGCGGCGCAGCTACGGACGCGGCGCGCAGCCGCGATCATCCCAGCCGGCTCTGTCGCGGAGGGTCGGAAGGCGTCCGACGCGCGGCTACGGGACGCGGCGCGCAGCTACCCGGGATTCGACGCGTGGCTGCCGGGATGCAGCACGCGGCTACGGGATGCGGCTACGGGATGCAGCGCGGCTACCGGGATGCGGCGCGCAGGGGCGATCCCCGTCGGCGCGGTCTGCGCGGCCGTGCGCCGCGGCGCGGTGGGGTGCAGCGGGTGCGGGTGAGAAGGGCGCCGCCGCGAAGCGGTGCAGGGAATTACAGCGTGCCGAAGACGCGGGTGGCGGACTCGGCGGCGGTGATGGTGGAGAGGTGGGACGGGCCGGGGCAGAGGATGATCGAGGCGCCGACCGACAGCGGGGCGAGGAGCCACTTCACCGGGTGCTCGTGCTCGCTGGTGTCGACGACGACGCGGTCGCCGGGGCGGAGGTCCTGCCGGTCGGCGAGCTCGCGGGCGATGCTGCCCCACTGGCCGTACGTGGTGCCGTCGCCGCTCGCCGCGGCGCCCGGGCGGATCAGGGCCGGGGCCGGGGTGGACGCCGGGTACGCGGCGACGGCGGCGTCGAAGTCGCGGTAGCCGAGGACGTCGCGCGGGTCCCCACTGGCCGGGCCGGCCGCTGGGGTGCCGAAGACGAAGCGGTGCGGGGCGTCGGGGACGGACTCCAGCCAGGAGCCGAGCCGGTCGCGGGCGGCGAACACCACGTCGAACGGCACGCCCGCGTCGGGGCCCACGTCGGGCAGGCCGGCGGTCGCGGCCAGGTGGAAGGAGACCGTGACGCCGAGGGACCAGGCGCCCAGCAGGGCGGCCGCGGTGCGCCAGTGCGGCGGGAGCAGGGCGGCGGCGCGGCTGCCGGGGCCCAGCCCGCAGTCGTGCAGCAGGCCTGCGGTGCGGGCGGCCCAGCCGCCGAGCTGCGCAGCGGTGAGAGCGGTGCGCCGGCCGTCGGCCTCGTAGTGGACGAGCAGCGGCACGTCGGCGCCGGCAACGCCCGCCGGCGGGAGCAGCTCGGGAAGCACAGAGACACCATAGCCCCGGCCCGAGCACGGTGCCGGCCTCGAAGCGGCCGCATTCCGCGAGAGGCCGCAGGGCTACCGGAGCCCTGCGAGGCCACGGGAGCGGTGGCCACCGGATGCGGCGCGCATGCGCCGCTTGCCCTGCCTCGCGCCTCGGCGCGGGCAGTGCGCCGCGGAGCGGCGCATTGGGGTGCGGGTGAGAATCCCCGCCGGGACCCGCTGCGGCACCGGTGGGGCGGAAGCACAGCGGTGGGGGGAATCACAGCATGGTGACGGCCTCGGATCGGGCCACCTCGGGGGCGGTCGGTGGGAGGGACTCGTACTTCTTCAGGACGGCGTGGACGACGAAGACGTACGGGGTCTGCGAGATCAGGCCCGTGACCGTGGTCGTGACCCGTGTGCAGCCTTTGCCGGGCGGGACGGTCTGCCAGGTCCAGCCGGGCTGCGGGCCGATGAGCAGCTCCTGGGACATGGCGGTCAGCTGGTAGGAGACGATGGACGGGTCGCCGATGTTCCACCAGCTGACGGTGGCGGAGGCGGTCCCGGGGACCACGTCGACGCCGTTGATGACGCCGGGGCGCACGACGCCGGTGCAGTCGGTCGGGCTCATGCTCGGGGTCGGGTAGCT
The DNA here is from genome assembly GCF_039531485.1 of Dactylosporangium maewongense. Classification (NCBI taxonomy): domain Bacteria; kingdom Bacillati; phylum Actinomycetota; class Actinomycetes; order Micromonosporales; family Micromonosporaceae; genus Dactylosporangium; species Dactylosporangium maewongense. The sequence goes on from NZ_BAAAQD010000006.1 coordinate 229,458, forward strand.
GCGGCTGACCTTGGGCAGTGGCGAGATCGACGCGAGGGGGCCGCGGACGGGGGCGCCGGTGGTCAGGCCGGCCGACGGGTTGACCGCGTCGCCCTTCGAGTAGACGGTCTTCTGCGGCAGGTCCAGCACCTTGCCGCCCTGCTTCTTGTTGGTGTTGCCGGCGCCGGTACCGCCGAGGCCGGGCAGCACGGAGCAGCCGGCCACTCCGGAGAGCAGTGCCGAGGCCAGGACAAGAGCCGCGCCGAGCCGCCGTTTCACAAGGTGTTCATCGGCGGCCCGGGCGGGAAGCTTAGGTCGCCTCGATCGTGCCGGTGCCGACGAGGACGAGCAGGAGGACGCCGAGCACGACGCGGTACACGATGAAGATGGTGTACGTGTGCCGCGCCACGAACTTCAGCAGCCATGCGACGGCCAGGTAGCCGACGGCGCCGCTGACGAGGGTCGCGGTGATCGTGGCGGGCCAGCCGACGCCGTTGGCGATGTTGTCGTGCTCGTCGGCGATCTGCAGGGCGCCGGCGGCGAGCAGCGCGGGGATGGACAGGAAGAACGACAGCCGGGTGACGGTGACCCGGTCGAAGTCGCGCAGCAGGCCCGCGGACATCGTCGCGCCGGAGCGGGAGACGCCGGGGATGAGGGCGAGGGCCTGCGCGGTGCCGATGATGAGCGTGTCCTTCCACGTGACGTCGGTCTCGTGGCGTTGCTGGGTGGCGGCGCGGTCGGCGAACCACATGACGCCGGAGAACGCGATGAGCGCGCCGCCGACGAACCAGAGGCTGCGCAGGGTCGTCTCGACCTGGTCCTTGAAGAGCAGGCCGACGATCCCGACCGGGATGGAGCCGAGGATCACCGACCAGCCGAAGCGGTAGTCGAGGTTGTCGCGCCGGGTCTTGTCGAACAGGCCGCGGAGGAACGCGGGGACGATCCGGGCGATGTCGTGCCGCAGGTAGATGGCGGTCGCGAGGACGGCGCCGGTCTGGATGATCGCGGTGAACGCGGTGATGTCGGGGTCGTCGATCGAGTAGCCGAGGAGCTTCTCCAGGATCGTGAGGTGGCCGGTGCTGGAGATCGGCAGGAACTCGGTCAGTCCTTCGACGAAGCCGAGGAGGATCGCTTCGAAGATGTTCACGAGCGGCCGGTCAGACGCTCGGCGATGGCCCGGGCGAGCCGGTCGGGGGCGCCTTCGGCGGTGGTCAGGAACAGCGACGGCTCGGTGAGCTCGACCTCGATGACGACCGGGTCGCCGGACGGGGTCGGCAGCAGGTCGACGCGGGCGTAGAGCAGGCCGGTCCGGTCGAAGGGCAGCGCCGCGAGGACCCGTTCGGCGAGGTCGCGTTCCGCCGGTGACGGTGTCCTCGGGGTGATGGACTCCTCCTGGTACAGCGTCTCGACGCCCTCGTCGGGGCCGGTGAGGATGGGGCCCTTGCGGATCGCGTGGCTGTAGGCGCCGGCGATGAACAGCAGGGCGGTCTCCCCGGCGGTGTCGACGTCGGCGAGGTACGGCTGGATCATGACGAGCCGTCCGGCGTCGTGCAGGCGCCGCACGTGCGCGGCGGCGAGGTCGGCCTGCTCGGGCAGCCGGTAGCGGCCGGTGTCGACGCTGCCGACGCTGACGGCAGGCTTCACCACGATCTCGGCGGCGGCCGTTCCGGCGATGTCGTCGAGCCCGATCGGGTCGCCGGGGTCGAGCCACCGCGTCGGGACGATGGGGATGCCTTTGTCGTGGAGTTCGCGGAGGTACCGCTTGTCGGTGTTCCACGCGATGACGTCGGCCGGGTTGGCGAGGCGGGGCACGGACGCGGCCCACGCGGTGAACTCCGCCCGCCGGGCCGGGTAGTCCCAGGTGTTGCGCACGACGGCGAGGTCGTAGGACGGCCAGTCGACGGCCGGGTCGTCCCAGACGGTGGGGACGGCGGTGACGCCGGCGGCGGCGAGGGCCGGGACGAGGCTCTGGTCGTCCTCGTCGAGGTCGGGCAGTTTGGCGCAGGTAACGAGAGCGACCCGGGCACCGGCCCGGGTCGCGGAATATGACTGTTCGATGATCACGGAGCGAAGATACCGACCCTAGCGGGAAAGGACACGCCGCCCCATGGAGCGCCAGAGGTCGTTGCTGGGCCGCATCTGCTCGAGCAGCTCGCGCTCCCAGGCATTCTCGATCTTGACTCCGGCCTGCGCGCAGGCGGAGCGCGCGATGTCGGTGCCTTCCGCCATCTGGTCGCCCCAGACGCCGTCCTCCCCGACGAGCACGATGCGAGCACCGCGCCGGCCGACGTACTCGATGACTGCCTTGGCGCCGCCGTGGTCGTCCGCGAAGGACTTGATGCCGGAGATCAGGCTGCCCGGCACCGGGCGGCTCAGGGTCATCGTCGTATCGGAACCATCTGCCATGACGGCCACACTAAAGGGGTAACCCGCCGCTCGGGAGTGAACTGACGGTCTGATGTGATCGTAGTTACTGACAGGTTTAGTTCACCAGGCGTTCGTTTTGCCCCGACAGAACCAGCTAAAAGCGGATATTCAGGCGCCCAGATCCGGGGGCAAACGAGAGACATGCATCACGTCACGACCCCTGGGGCGCGTTGTGCCAAAAATTCGGGCGTTTCCGGGTCAAGACACGTTCAAGCTCGACATTTGGCGGCGCCTCCGGGGTCCCCCGGATGGTATCGATACGGCACCGGCGGCAACCAGATCACTGGATGAAGACGTCTACTCCGACCGCCACGCACAACAGCGTGAGATACGTGACCGACCAGTGGAACAGCCGCATCGGCTTCAGCGGCTCGCCGCGGCGGGCCCGGCCGTCGAGGCGGTGCGCCTCCAGCAGCAGCAGCGCGCCGACGACGACCGCGACGACGCCGTAGACGGGCGTCATCCCGAACGGCCACAGCGCCACCGACGCGGCCACGGTCAGCCAGCTGTAGATGACCGTCTCCAGCCCGACGCGCCGCATGCTCGCCACGACGGGCAGCATCGGGATGCCGGCGCGGGCGTAGTCGTCCTTGAACTTGATGGCGAGCGCGTAGAAGTGCGGCGGCTGCCACAGGAAGACCACGGCGAACATGACCCAGGCCGGCCAGGCCAGGCCGCCGGTGACCGCGGCCCAGCCGATCAGCACCGGCGCCGCGCCGCACGCGCCGCCCCACACCGTGTTCTGCGGCGTGGTGCGCTTCAGCCACATCGTGTAGACGAGGTCGTAGTAGGCGATCGCGCCGACGGTCAGCAGCGTGGCGAGCAGGTTGGTGAACGTCGCCATCAGCACCGTGGACAGCGCGGCCAGGATCAGCCCGAAGATCAGCACGGCCCGCGGGGTGATGCTGTGCGTGGCGAGCGGGCGGCGTGACGTGCGCTTCATCAGCGGGTCGATGTCGCGGTCGATGTAGCAGTTCAGCGCGTTGGCCGCGCCGGCCGCCAGGGAACCGCCGACCAGCACCACGGCGATCAGCCACAGCGACGGCAGGCCGCGCTCCGCGAGGAGCATTGCCGGGACCGTCGTGATGAGCAGCAGCTCGACGATGCGCGGCTTCGTCAGTGATACGTATGCCTTGACCACGGCGCCGAAGCCGGCGCGGCGGCCGGCCGCCTGCTGCTGCTGTGCCCGGGCCAGTGCCGCTGCCGTCGTGGGGCGGACCGGCTCGGACGCGCTCTGGGAGACCGCACGGTCGACGAGCTGCGTCACGTCTGGATTGCCACCTTCCCGGCATCGGCCGCACCTGGGACCGCCTGCCTTGGGGCCGCGGCCGGATGACGGCGCGTGGCGGCAGGGCGAGACCGAGGGTCCCGCCGAGACCGGCGGGCACTCGCATCCTAGAACAGGATCAACGCAGGCCAGAGCGGGACCCCACCACATCGGCGGACGCCTCCGTCGCGGCGGCCGCCTGTACCGTCGCAGCAAAAGTTTCGCGCAGGGCTGAATCGATCCAGGTTTGGCGCCGGTTCCGCGCATCCGCGCAGTCGCGTGCCGGTGCAGGTCGCGGTGGGCATCGACTACCGTTGCCGCAGGCAGTGTCGCCGATGTCCGAAACATGGTCGACTGCGCGTGGGCCTACCCATTCGTGGGTAGGGTCGTTCTGAAAGAGCCCCCGCAACACGCTGACAAAACCCTCGTTCGACAGGAGCAGCACAGCCGTGAGCGCTGAAGAGGTCAAGGGTCCCGAGCTTTCCTGGTCCGACGTCGACCGTCGGGCGGTCGACACGGTGCGGGTCCTCGCCATGGACGCCGTCGAGAAGGCCGGCAACGGCCACCCCGGCACCGCGATGAGCCTGGCACCCGCGGCCTACATGCTGTTCCAGAAGGTCATGCGGCACGACCCGACCGACCCCAACTGGCTCGGCCGCGACCGCTTCGTGCTCTCCTGCGGGCATTCGAGCCTGACGCTGTACATCCAGCTGTACCTCGCCGGCTACGGTCTGAGCCTCGACGACCTCCGGTCGCTGCGGCAGTGGGGTTCGCTGACCCCGGGCCACCCCGAGCACGGGCACACCGCCGGTGTGGAGACCACCACCGGCCCGCTCGGCCAGGGCCTCGGCAACGCCGTCGGCATGGCGATGGCGGCCCGCCGCGAGCGCGGCCTCTTCGACCCCGAGCCGGCGACCGGCGACAGCCTGTTCGACCACCACGTCTACGTGCTGTGCTCCGACGGCGACATCGAAGAGGGCGTCACGCACGAGGCCAGCGCGCTCGCCGGCCACCAGAAGCTCGGCAACCTCGTCGTCATCTACGACGACAACGAGATCTCGATCGAGGACGACACCAAGGTCGCCAAGAGCGAGGACGTCGCCGCTCGGTACGAGGCGTATGGCTTCCACGTGCAGACCGTCGACTGGCGTGCCGGTCACGACGCCGGCGACGGTGTCTACGCCGAAGACGTGCAGGCGCTGTGGGACGCGATCCAGGCCGCGAAGGCCGAGACGGGCCGCCCGTCGTTCATCGCGCTGCGCACCATCATCGGCTGGCCCGCCCCGAAGAAGCAGAACACCGGCAAGATCCACGGCTCGGCGCTCGGCGCCGACGAGGTCGCGGCGACCAAGCAGGTCCTGGGCTTCGACCCGGCGCTGACGTTCGAGGTGGCCGACGACGTCCTCGCGCACGCCCGCGGCGCCATCGAGCGCGGCCGCGAGCTGCACTCCGAGTGGGACAAGGGCTTCGAGGCGTGGCGGGAGTCCGCCGGTGAGCGCGCCGAGCTGCTCGACCGCCTCTTCGCCGGCCAGCTGCCCGAGGGCTGGGAGAAGTCGCTGCCGGAGTTCCCGGCCAGCGAGAAGGGCATGGCGACCCGCAAGGCGTCCGGCGAGGTGCTCGGCGCGCTCGCCCCGGTGCTGCCCGAGCTGTGGGGCGGCTCCGCCGACCTCGCTGAGAGCAACAACACCACGATGGAGGGCGAGCCGTCCTTCGTGCCCGCCGAGTTCGCCACGAAGGCGTTCCCCGGCAACGAGTACGGCCGCACGCTGCACTTCGGCATCCGCGAGCACGGCATGGGCTCGATCCTCAACGGCATCAAGCTGCACGGCCCGACCCGGCCCTACGGCGGCACGTTCCTCGTCTTCTCCGACTACATGCGGCCCGCGGTGCGCCTCGCGGCCATCATGAAGCTCCCGGTCGTGTACGTGTGGACGCACGACTCGATCGGCCTCGGCGAGGACGGCCCGACGCACCAGCCGGTCGAGCACCTGACGGCGCTGCGCGCGATCCCCGGCCTGGCCGTGGTCCGCCCCGCCGACGCCAACGAGACCGCGTGGGCGTGGCGCCGGGCCCTTGAGGTCACCGACCACCCGGTCGCGCTGGCCCTCAGCCGGCAGAACCTGCCGACCCTGGACCGCGACGAGTACGCGCCGGCCGAGGGCACCGCCAAGGGCGGCTACATCCTCAAGGACGCCTCTGACGGCCAGCCGCAGGTGATCATCGTGGCCACCGGCTCCGAGGTGCAGCTCGCCGTCGCTGCGCAGCGCCGGCTCGAGGCGGAGGGCACCCCGACCCGCGTCGTGTCGATGCCCTGCCAGGAGTGGTTCATGGAGCAGGACCTGGCGTACCGCCAGCAGGTCCTGCCGAGCGGGGTCAAGGCGCGGGTCAGCGTCGAGGCCGGCATCGCCATGTCGTGGCAGCACATCATCGGCGACCACGGCGTGGCCGTGAGCATCGAGCACTACGGCGCGAGCGCCCCGCACACGGTGCTCTTCGAGCAGTTCGGCTTCACCACCGACAAGGTCGTCGCGGCCGCGCACGCCTCGCTCGCCAAGGTCGGCGAGATCACCGGCACCACCACGGGCAACTGAGACATCGGCATCTGAGTTAGAGGAGCACTGCGATGAGTTCCGATCGGCTGGCCGAGCTCTCCGCCGCAGGTGTGGCGGTCTGGCTCGACGACCTCTCCCGCGCCAGACTGAGCGGCGGCGGCCTCGACAAGCTGCGCCGCGAACAGCACGTCGTGGGAGTCACCACCAACCCCACCATCTTCGCGAAGGCGCTGACCTCCGCCGAGGACTACGCCGACCAGGTCAAGGACCTCGCCCTGCGCGACGCGCAGGTCAACGAGGCGATGCGCGCGCTCATGACGTTTGACGTGCGCTGGGCCTGCGACGTCATGAAGCCCGCCGCCGACGCCAGCAAGGGCATCGACGGCCGGGTGTCGATCGAGGTCGACCCGGGCCTCGCCGCCGACACCGCCCGCACCGTCGCCGAGGCGAAGGCGCTGTGGTGGCTCGTCGACCGCGACAACCTGTTCATCAAGATCCCCGCGACCAAGGAAGGCCTGCCGGCGATCACCGCCGTGCTCGCCGAGGGCATCAGCGTCAACGTGACGCTGATCTTCTCCCTGGAGCGCTACGAGGCGGTCATGAACGCGTTCTTCGTCGGCCTCGAGCAGGCGAAGGCCAACGGTCACGACCTCGCGAAGATCGGCTCGGTCGCGTCGTTCTTCGTGTCGCGCGTCGACACGGAGTACGACAAGCGGCTCGACAAGATCGGCTCCGACGAGGCGAAGGCGCTCAAGGGCAAAGCCGCCATCGCCAACGCGAAGCTCGCCTACAAGAAGTACGAGGAGCTGTTCTCCTCCGAGCGCTGGCAGGCCCTCGCCGACGCGGGCGCACACCCGCAGCGGCCGCTGTGGGCGTCCACCTCGACGAAGAACCCCGAGTACCGCGACGTCATCTACGTCGAGGAGCTCGTCGCGCCCGGCACGGTCAACACCATGCCGGAGGCCGTCATCCACGCGTTCGCCGACCACGGCGAGGTCCGCCTCGACGCGATCACCGGCTCCTACGCGGACGCCCAGCAGGTCATGGACGACCTCGCCGCGATCGGCATCGACTACGACGACGTCGTGCAGGTCCTGGAGCGCGAGGGCGTCGAGAAGTTCTCCGTCTCCGGCAACGAGATGATCGAGACCGTCCGGACGGCCCTCGAAGCGGGCAAGTAGGGCACGCGATTTCAGTAGGCCGGCCATCTGGGCCGGCCGTCTCTTGGGGGGTGCGGGTGCCTGATCTTCTCGACGATGTCACCGCTGCGGCCGGACTCACGGTGTTCGGCGCCGCAGCCGTCGCCGGTGCGATCGACACCCGCGCCCTACCACGCTCCCCGCTCGACTGGTCCCCCGACTACGACGTGGTCCCCAGGGTCACCATGCTCCGCACGGAGCTGCGGGCCCTGAGCCTGGACCGCGTCGTCCTCGCCGGCGACGGGGCGCCGGCCCGCGCCGCCGACGCGATCGCCCGCACGCTCGGCGTGCCGCTGACCGTCCTGACCGGCACCGACCCGCACGGCATCGCCGCCGCCGTCGCCGGCCCGCTGCACCGCACCGTGGTCGTGCTCACCGCGGCGTCGCCGATCTCCGTCTCCCTGGCCGTCGACAGCCACCGCCGGGCGTTCCTGCAGGCGTTCGAGGACCAGGGGATCCACGACCTCGGGCGGCGGTTCGTGTTCGTCACCCGGCCCGGGTCGCCGCTCGCGACGACGGCGCTGGAGATGGGCGCGCAGCTGTTCCTCGCGCAGCCCGGCCCGCTGTCCGCGTACTCCCTGGTGCCGGCGGGTCTGGCCGGCGCCGACATCAACGAGCTCGTCGAGCAGGCGTTCGCCCTGGCCGAGCCGCCCCGCCGCACGTCGGCCGCCGGCTTCTCCCTGCCGTCGGCGGGGTTCTCTCCCCCGTCCGGGTTCACGGTGCCGTCCGGTGCGCCGGAAACGTCGGCGTCCGCCGGGGACGCCGGGTTCGCGCATCCCGCGGTCGCGCTGGGGGCCGCGCTCGCGGCCGCCGTCGCCGCGGGGCGGGACAAGATCGCCCTGGCCGCCGACGGCAGCGGGCTCGTGGGGCTCGGCGAATGGGTCGCCGCGCTGCTCGACGGCGCCGGCGCCCGGGCCGTGCCGGTCGTCCTCGAGACGCCGAGCAGCTGGGGGCACGAGGGACCCGACGTCCTCGGCGTGACCACGGGCGGGCCGCTCGTGCCCGGCGTCATGCCCGGCGGAGGGATCAACCCCGACCTGGCCGTCAACGGGCCGCTCGGGGTGCAGCTGCTCGTCTGGGAGCAGGCCCTCACGATCGCCGGGCTGATCGGCACCGGGCAGGCGGACGCCGAGCCGGGCCGCTCCTCCCCCGCCGGCTTCGGCGCGGCCGGTTCCACACCCGCCGGCGGTTTGGCGCCCGGCGGTGGCGGGCACGGTGGTGATGATCCGTCGTCACACGAAGGGGTGCTGCGGGTGCTCGACACCGGGGTGCCGCCGCAGGTGCCGGCGTTCGTCGAAGGCGCCGTGGAGGTCCACGGAGCCGTGACCGCGACGACGTTGATCGGGGCGATCGACGAGTTCGCACGGTCGGTCCCGCCCGGGGCGGCCCTCACCGTGCTGGCGCACCTCGACCGGACCGCCGACGCCGCCGCGCTGGGGGTGCGGACCGGACTCGCCGGCCGGGTCGACCGGGCCGTCCACCTCGCTTGGGGCGGCGCCGTCCGCTTCGCCCGGGACGACGAGTCCGTCCAGGCCGCGACGGGCGTCGGTGGATCCAGCCGTACATCAGCGACCAACGTCATCCAGATCACCGGCGCCGTCCCGAAGGACCTGCGGGTCCCCGGACGCCCCTACACGTTCGGCGAGCTGCAGGCCGCGGAGGCCGCCGACGACCGGCAGGTCCTGCTGGAGCGGGGCCGGCCGCTGCTGCGACTGCACCTGACCGACCGGAAATCCGGTATCGACCAACTGTTGGCCGCCCTCGGAGGGTGAGTGTGATGACCAATCCCTTGCGGGACCCGCAGGACCGGCGACTGCCTCGGATCCCCGAGCCGTGCGCGCTGGTCATCTTCGGCGTCACCGGTGACCTTGCCCGCAAGAAGCTCATCCCGGCTGTGTACGACCTGGCCAACCGAGGTCTGCTGCCGCCGAGCTTCGCGGTGCTCGGCTTCGCGCGGCGCGACTGGGGCGACGGCGACTTCGAGGACCTCGCCCGCAAGGCCGCGCAGAACGGCGCCCGCACCACGTGGCGGGAGGAGGTGTGGTCGCGCCTCGCCGGCAACATCAAGTTCGTGCCCGGCTCGTTCGAGGACGACGCGGCGTTCGACCACCTGGCGCAGACCCTCGACGACCTGCACGACGAGTCCGGCATCCCCGGCAACGCGGCGTTCTACCTGTCGATCCCGCCGTCGGCGTTCCCGGTCGTGCTCAAGCAGCTCGAGCGCACCGGCATGTCCGACAACGCGAAGTCCGGCGGCTGGCGCCGCGTCGTGGTGGAGAAGCCGTTCGGCTACGACCTGGTGTCGGCGCGGCAGCTCAACGACCTCGTCGACGACGCGTTCACCGCGCAGGACGTGTTCCGCATCGACCACTACCTGGGCAAGGAAACCGTCCAGAACATCCTGGCGCTGCGCTTCGCCAACAACCTGTTCGAGCCGGTGTGGAACTCCAACTACGTCGACTCGGTGCAGATCACGATGGCCGAGGACGTCGGCATCGGCACCCGCGCCGGGTTCTACGACACCGTCGGCACCGCCCGCGACGTCGTACAGAACCACCTGATGCAGCTGCTCGCGCTGGTCGCGATGGAGGAGCCGACGGCGTTCGACGCGACCGCGATCCGCACCGAGAAGCTCAAGGTGCTCAACGCGATCACCGTGCCGACCGACGTGTTCACCAACACGGTCCGCGGGCAGTACCTCACCGGCTGGGTCGCCGGCGAACGCGTCCCCGGCTACCTGGAGGAGAAGGACGTCCCCGCGGAGTCGAAGACGGAGACGTACGTGGCGATCCGCCTCGGCGTCCAGAACCGCCGCTGGGCCGGAGTCCCGTTCTACATCCGCGCCGGCAAGCGCATGCCGCGCCGCGTCACGGAGCTCGCGATCTCGTTCAAGAAGGCGCCCCACCTGCCGTTCCACCAGGCCGACGTGGAGATGCTCGGCCACAACCAGCTGGTCATCCGGGTGCAGCCCGACGAGGGCGTGATGCTGAAGTTCGGCTCGAAGGTGCCCGGCACGACCATGGAGGTCCGCGACATCGCGATGGACTTCCAGTACGGCGAGGCGTTCACCGACGCTTCGCCTGAAGCCTATGAGCGGCTCATCCTCGACGTCCTCGTCGGCGACAAGACCCTGTTCCCCGACTCGGCCGAGGTCGAGGCGAGCTGGAACGTCATCGACCCCCTGGAGGAGGCGTGGAAGGGCTCGACGCCTGAGCCGTACCGCGCCGGCGAGTGGGGGCCGCGAGCAGCCGACGAGATGCTGGCCCGCGAGGGCCGCGCCTGGCGCCGGGCCTAGGTTTCTTCGAAGGGGACTGGTCATGATCGGACTTTGGGACACCACCGGCATCGAGGTCGTGAAGGCCCTGGCGAACGAGCGGCGCAGCGCCGGCGGGCTCACCAGCGGCCTCGCCCTCACCCTCGTGGCCGTCGTCGACGAGCGGCAGGTCCGGGAGGCGGAGGCCGCCGCGACCATCGCCGCGTCCGCGCACCCGTGCCGGCTGCTCATCATCGTGCGCGCCGACGTCACCCAGCAGCGGTCCCGCCTCGACGCGGAGATCGTCGTCGGCGGGCGGCTCGGACCGTGCGAGGCCGTCGTCATGCGCATGCAGGGCCGCCTGGCGCTGCACGCCGAGTCGGTCGTCATGCCGCTGCTCGCCCCGGACGTGCCGGTGGTGACCTGGTGGCAGTGCACGCCACCGGAGCGGATCGCGTACGACCCGCTGGGCGTCGTCGCGGACCGCCGCATCACCGACAGCGCCCAGGCACCCGACCCCGTGGACGCGCTGCGCATCCGCGCCGAGGACTACGTGCCCGGCGACACCGACCTGGCCTGGTCACGGATCACCCCGTGGCGCACGCTGCTCGCCGGCGCCTTCGACGCGACCCGGGTCGGCGTCAGGGCCGTCGAGATCATCGCCCCCGACCTCGACCCCACGGCGCCGCTGCTCGGCGGCTGGCTCGAGGCCCGCCTCGGCGTCCACCCGACCCGCAAGCCCGGCTCCGGCAAGATCATGGAGGCGGTGAACCTGGAACTCGCCGACGGCAGCAGCATGAACCTCATCCGCGACCTGAACGCGGGCATCGCCACCCTCCAGCGCACCGGCCAGCCCGACCGGATCCTGCCGCTGAGCCGGCGCCCGCTCGGCGAGGAGCTGGCCGAGGAGCTGCGCCGCCTCGACCCCGACCAGCCGTACGCGGCCGCGCTCGCCGCCGCCACCGGCAAGCAGCACCTCGACGAGCGCGGGGCGCCGCGGGTGCACATCTGGAAGGACCCGGCGCTCGCCGAGCGCCCGGAGGCCGCTACGCCCTCGTCCCCCTCGTCCCTGGAGTCCGTCGCTTCATGACCGTCGTCATTCACGATGACCCGAAACTGCTGGCCGAGGCGACCGCCGCCCGCCTGATCGTCCGGCTCACGGACGCGCAGGCGGAGCGGGGCGTCGCGTCCCTCGTCCTCACCGGCGGCCGGATCGCCGCGCAGATCTACGCCGCGGTCCTCGCCAGCCCGGCCCGCGACGCCGTCGACTGGTCGCGGGTCGACTTCTGGTGGGGCGACGAGCGGTTCCTGCCGTCCGGCGACCCCGACCGCAACGAGACCCAGGCCAGGGCGGCGCTGCTGGACGGCCTGCCGGTCGACCCGGCCCGCGTCCACCCGATGCCCGCCTCCGACGGCCCGCTCGGCGACGACGCCCCCGCTGCGGCGGCGTCCTACGCCCGCGAACTCGCCGCCTCCGCCGGCGCTTCCGGTGGCGTTGTCGGCGGCGGTGCGGCGGGCCTCGGAGCGGCGGGCGCGGCCGCGGCCGCCGCGGGCGCACCCGGACTCGCGGCGGCCGGTATGGCCGCCGTTGACGCCGCCGCCGTCGGGTCGATCGAGCCTGCCGGGTCCGCTGAGTCGGGTGGCGCCGCCGGGCTGCCGCGGTTCGACGTGGTGCTGCTCGGCGTCGGCGAGGACGGCCACGTGGCGTCGGTGTTCCCCGGCCACCCGGTCATCGACGAGACCGGCACGACCGCCTCGGTGCACGACAGCCCGAAGCCGCCACCGGTACGCGTGACGCTGACCCTCCCGGCCATCAACACCGCCGCCGAGGTCTGGCTGATCGCCGCGGGCGACGGCAAGGCCGACGCGGTCCGCGAGGCCCACACGGCCACACCGGCCGCCCTCCCCGCCGCCCGCGTCCGCGGCGAACACCGGACCCTCTGGCTCCTGGACCGCGCCGCCGCCGCTTCCCTCCCCGCCTGACGCCCGCCTTCCTCATGATCCGGAAGAGTTCTTGCTGCCATAGGCGCAACAAGTCTTCCGGATCACGTGCGTACACCGCCGGCACGACGGCAACGCGGCTCGGCCCGTCGACTCTCGTGATCCGGAAGACTTTGCGTCGCTCCAACAGCACAAACTCTTCCGGATCACAGCGGACAGCACCGCGACTGGGGCGTCCTCCTCATGATCCGGAAGAGTTCTTGTCGCCAAAGGCGCAACAAGTCCTCCGGATCACGGCGTACGCCACCGACACGACGGCAACGCGGCTCGGCCCGTCGACTCTCGTGATCAGGAAGAATTTGTGTCGCCCCAACAGCACAAACTCTTCCGGATCACGGCACACAGCACCGCGACTGGGGCGTCCTGCTCATGATCCGGAAGAGTTCTCGTCGCCATAGGCTCCGGATCATGGCGTACGCCATCGGCACGACGGCAACGTGGCTCGGGCCGGGGTTTGTCAGGCGCGACGCTGGCGGAGGCGGGCCAGGGCCTCGGCCAGGATGGCCTCGCCGTCCTCGTCGGAGCGGCGCTCCTTCACGTAGGCCAGGTGGGTCTTGTACGGCTCGGCGCGCGGTCGCTCCGGCGGCGCCTGCTCGTCCTGGCCGGCGGGAAGCCCGCACCGGGGGCAGTCCCAGGTGGCCGGGGGCGTGATCTCGGCGGCGAAGGCGGGCTCGGTCATGTGACCGTTGGCGCACCAGTAGGTGACGCTGCGACGGGCCGCCTGCTCACCGCGCTCGGCCCAACGCATGGGGCCGGAACCAACTCGGGTCCCGCGGATGGCGTTACCAGCTGCCACGGCTGCTCGCTCCTGTTCGTCGGGGGGGTGCGACGTCGTGCGGAGGCAGGAGTGTGGGCGAAAAACACCTGCGCGCGGCCCGTCAAACGGACCGCGCGCATGAGTCTAGAACGCGGAGCGTGCTCAGGCACCACCGTTTTGAACAATTTTCAGCCAGAGGCCAAGACCAACGATGCAGGCGAACCAGATGATGCCGACCAGCAGCGTGTAGCGGTCGAGGTTCTTCTCGGCGACCGACGAGCCGGCGAGGCTGGACGAGACGCCGCCGCCGAACATGCTCGACAGGCCACCGCCCTTGCCGCGGTGCAGCAGCACGAGCATGGTGAGCAGCACGCTCGTGATGATGAGCAGCACGATCAGGGTGTAGGCGAACGCCGTCATGGCGCGGTCGTCCTCTCGGTGGGCGGAAAGCTACCGCCGAAGCTTACTGGATTACGCGAGGCCCAGGGCACACAGGTCGGGCTGGCCGAACTGCGGGTGGATGAAGCCGCCCCGGACCTTCGTGCCGGACATGCGCAGCGCCTTCATGTAGATGATCGGGATCGCGGCGGCCCTGCTCGCGATCTTCTCGTCGAGCTCGCCCCAGAGGAGGAACTGGCGCTCCGGCACCGACTCCTCCAGCGCCGCCGTGATGTCGTTGTTGATCTCGGCGTCGTTGAGCAGGGCGTAGTTCTGGTTGTTGGTCGCGTTGGCCTTGGTGGGGATGAGACGGCCGTCGAACAGGGGCGGGATGACCGCGGAGCCGTTGGCCCAGTCGGGGATCCAGCCGGCCCAGAGCAGGTCGTTGGTGTTGGCCGGGTTGCCGATGACGTCGAAGTACGTCTCCGGGTCGATGCCGTTGACCTTGAGCTGGATGCCGATCTGCTGGTACGTCTCGACCATCGTCGTGGCCAGGCGGCGGATGTCCTTCTGCTCCGGGATCGCCAGGGTGAGCGTCGCGGCGCACGGCTTGCCCTTGTTCCGCTGGTCGTCCATCAGCTTCAACGCCACGTCCGGCTTGCCCTCGACGTTGGCGGTGCTGTCGTACAGGTCGAAGTCCTTGTGGGCCTTCAGCTGTGGGGCGATCATCGTGTTGGCGTAGTCGCCGAAGACGGAGCCGCCCATCGCCGCGCGAAACTTCCGCTTGTTGAAGGCGAAGACCAGCGCCCGCCGGCAGTCCAGCTCGGGGATGCGCTTGGTGTTGACCGACAGGTACCGGATGCCGCCGTAGCTGCCCTGCACGGCCCGTGCGGACAGGCCGGAGTCGTTGACGACCTGCTGCACGAAGTTCGGCGCGACGTTCTTGTCCAGGTCGATCGTCTCGGCCCAGTCGCCCTCGCTCTGGATCAGGTTCGACGTGACGGTCGGCAGGTCACCGTTCGCCTGGATGATGATCTTGTCCGGGTACGCCTTGCGGACGCTGTCGGTCTTGCGGTCCCAGTACTGGTTGCGGACGTACACGAGCTGCTGGTCGGTGTTCTCCTGCAGCTTGTACGGGCCGTTGGAGAACGGCTTCTTGTCGTACTCGCCCTTGGTGTCCTGCTTGGCCTGGACCGGCGCGAACACCGACATCGCCGCGGTGTAGCCGAAGTCGCCGACCGGCTGGGACAGCGTGAACTTGATGTTGCGGTTGTCGACGCACTGCACGGACTGCAGGCCCTTGCCATTGTTGTTGCCGCCGACGAACGGGCCCGCGTAGCTCTCGGTGCCGGCGAGGTACGTCTTCGGGTACGGCTGGGCGACCGAGAACAGGCTCGAGAAGCTGCGCTCCACGCCGTACTTCACGTCGGCGCAGGTGATCGGGGTGCCGTCCTCCCAGCGGAGCTCATCCCTGAGCTGGAAGTCCCACACACGGTTGCCCTCGCTGGGGCGGCCGGCGTCGGTGGCGAGGTCACCGACGATCTCGCTGGCGGCCTCGCCGGGCTCGGAGCGGAACGTGGTGAGCGTCCGGGTGGTGAGGCGGCTGATGTTGGCCTCGGTCGCGGTCGCGATGCGCTGCGGGTCCAGGTGGGCCGGCATGGCGCTGACGACGACGCGGAGGGTCCCGCCGGTCTTCGGCGGCTGTGGGCGGTTCTCGGCGCCGGCGTCGCTGCAGGCCGCCGTCGCGAGCAGCGACAGGCCGGCCAACGACGCGACGAAACGCTTAGCGAGCATGCTCGGTCCCCACTCGTCATGGTCGGCCCGTTCGTGGCGGGCGGCCCTGGCTGTTGCTCCCGCGTCCGGCGCGGGGCTGCCCGCGCTGTGCGCGAGCGTGTCCGGCAACCCGGTGTCGGGGCTGCGGACCAGGCCACTTTAGGCGGCGTTCATGCCGGGCGGAACCGGGGGTGGGATACAAAACAGCGTCGCGCGGCCCGGATCCGGACCGCGCGACGCTGTGTTCTGAACTGGTTACTTGCCGAGGCGGCAGATGCGGACAAAACCCTCCGCATCGATGCTGGCGCCACCGACGAGCGCGCCGTCGATGTCGGGCTGCTCGATGATCGACGCCACGTTGTCGTGCTTGACCGAGCCACCGTAGAGGATGCGCACCCGGTCGGCGGTGCCGCCGGTGTACTTCTCCGCGAGGCGGGTCCGGATCGCGGCGATGACCTCCTGCGCGTCCTGCGGCGTCGCGACCTTGCCGGTCCCGATCGCCCACACCGGCTCGTACGCCACGACGATCTTCTCGACCTCGTCGGTCTTGATCTTCTCGAGGCCGGCGTCGAGCTGGGCGAGCGTGTAACCGACGTGCTCGCCGGCCTCACGGACCGCCAGGCCCTCGCCGACGCACAGGATCGGGGCGATGCCGTTCGCGAGCGCGGCCTTCACCTTGGCGTTGACGAGCGCGTCGTCCTCGCCGTGGTACTGGCGGCGCTCCGAGTGCCCGACGACCACGTACTGGCAGCCGAGCTTCGCCAGCATCGCGCCGGAGATCTCGCCCGTGTACGCACCCGACGAGTGCTGCGACAGGTCCTGAGCGCCGTAGCCGATGAGCAGCTTGTCGCCGTCGACCAGCGTCTGCACGCTGCGGATGTCGACGAACGGCGGCAGCACGACCACCTCGACGTCGTTGAGCTGCTGCTCGTTGAGGCTGAACGCCAGCTTCTGCACCAGGGCGATGGCCTCGAGGTGGTTGAGGTTCATCTTCCAGTTGCCGGCCATGAGCGGCCGGCGGCCGGTTGCTTCTGCCATCGCTCAGGCCTCCAGTGCCGTGATGCCGGGCAGCGCCTTGCCCTCGAGGAACTCCAGGGACGCGCCACCACCGGTCGAGATGTGGCTGAACCCGTCTTCCGGGATGCCGAGCGCGCGCACGGCCGCGGCCGAGTCACCGCCGCCGACGACGCTGAAGCCGTCGATCTTGGTGATCGCCTCGGCGACGCCCCGCGTGCCGGCCGCGAACGGCGCCAGCTCGAAGACGCCCATCGGCCCGTTCCAGAACACGGTCTTCGCGGACTCGACGGCCTGCGCGAACAGCGTCACCGACTCCGGTCCGATGTCCAGGCCGAGCTCCTCGGCCGGGATCGCGTCCGCGGCGACGACCTGGGTCTTCGCGTCGGCCGCGAACTTGTCCGCCGTCACCACGTCGACCGGCAGCACGATCTTGCCGCCACCACGGGCGAGCAGGTCGGCGCAGGTGGCGACCATCTCGTCCTGCAGCAGGCTCTTGCCGACCTCGTGGCCCTGGGCCTTGAGGAAGGTGAAGCACATGCCGCCGCCGATGAGCAGCTTGTCGACCTTCGGCAGCAGCGCCTCGATCACGGCGAGCTTGTCGGAGACCTTCGAGCCGCCGAGGATGACCACATACGGCCGCTCGGGGTCGCCGGTGAGCTTCGACAGCACGTCCAGCTCGCGCTGCACGAGGCCGCCCGTGTACCGCGGAAGCAGCGCGGCCACGTCGAACACGCTCGCGTGCTTGCGGTGGACCGCACCGAAGGCGTCGTCGACGTACACGTCGGCGAACTCGGCGAGCTGCGCGGCGAAACCGCCCCGCTCCGCCTCGTCCTTGCTGGTCTCACCCTTGTTGAACCGCAGGTTCTCCAGCAGCGCCACGTCACCGTCGCCGAGCCCGGCGACCGCGGCCCGCGCCGACTCCCCCACCGTGTCGGTGGCGAACGCGACCGGCTTGCCCAGCAGCTCGCCGAGCCGGTTCGCGACCGGCTGCAGCGTGTACTTCGGGTCGGGCTCGCCCTTCGGACGGCCCAGGTGCGACACGACGGTGACCCGCGCGCCGGCCTCACGCAGCGCGTTGAGCGTCGGCAGGACCGCCCGGATGCGCCCGTCGTCGGTGATCTTGTCTCCGTCGAGCGGAACGTTCAGGTCGGCGCGCAGGAGCACGCGCCGACCCTTGACGCCCTCGCTCAGGAGGTCGTCGAGCGTCTTCACAGGCCGGTGCCCACCAGCGTGACGAGGTCGACGAGGCGGTTGCTGTAGCCCCACTCGTTGTCGTACCAGCCGACGACCTTGACCTGGTTGCCGATCACCTTGGTGAGGCCGGCGTCGAAGATGCACGAGGCCGGGTCGGTGACGATGTCGCTGGAGACGATCGGGTCCTCGGTGTAGGTCAGGATGCCCTTGAGCGGACCGTCGGCGGCGGCCTTCATGGCGGCGTTGACCTCGTCGACCGTGGTCTCGCGACCCACGGTGACGGTCAGGTCGGTGGCCGAGCCGGTCGGGATCGGCACACGCAGCGCGTAGCCGTCCAACTTGCCCTTGAGCTCGGGCAGGACCAGCGAGACCGCCTTGGCGGCACCGGTCGAGGTCGGCACGATGTTCAGGGCGGCGGCGCGGGCGCGACGCAGGTCCTTGTGCGGGGCGTCCTGCAGGTTCTGGTCCTGCGTGTACGCGTGGATCGTGGTCATGAGGCCACGCTCGATGCCGAACGTGTCGTTGATGACCTTGGCCATCGGCGCGAGGCAGTTCGTGGTGCACGACGCGTTGGAGATGATGGTGTGGTTCGCGGCGTCGTACTTGTCCTCGTTGACGCCCAGGACGACCGTGACGTCCTCGCCCTTGGCCGGCGCCGAGATGATGACCTTCTTCGCGCCCGCGGCGACGTGGACCTTGGCCTTCTCGGCGTCGGTGAAGATGCCGGTCGACTCGATCACGACGTCGGCGCCCAGGTCGGCCCACGGCAGCTTCGACGGGTCGCGCTCGGCGAGCGCCTTGAACGTCTTGCCGTTGACGGTGATCTCGTCGGAGGTCGCCTTCACCTCGTAGGGCAGGCGGCCCAGGATGCTGTCGTACTTGAGCAGGTGCGCCAGCGTCGCGTTGTCAGTGAGGTCATTGACGCCCACAATTTCAATGTCAGCGCCCTTGGCCAGCGCCGCACGGAAGAAGTTGCGGCCGATGCGGCCGAAGCCGTTGATGCCAACCCGGATGGTCACTTCGACACATCTCCTCGCCTCGTCGCGGCCGGCCGTTGCCGATGCCGGTCGCCCGTGAGTGATCATGGCTCGCCCGGTCGTGGTCCTAATCGGTGAGGCCCATGAGCGGGGAGCGGCCGCGTAGAGCGGCATACGGACGGCTTCGTCGCCGAACAGGAAAACCCTATCGCCTGCACAGCACCGAACTCCCGCGGGGGTGTCTGAGCACACAGCCCGATCATGGTTTTCACCCTCCCTCGGCGGGGTGCGGGATCGTCCCGTGCCCCGTGCGTCGACGTTGGGGACATTGTCTCGCCGGGGTACGACAAAAAATGGGCGCGATCAAGGCATCCCGCGGCGGGCGATCCGAAGACCTTGAGTAGCCCCGATGCACGACCTCTTCCGGATCACGGGAACCACCCGCCCCTCGCGATCCGGAAGAGCTCACGCGGCCCAGGCTGCACAAAGTCTTCCGGATCATGAAACGCCCAGGCTCCCGCCAGACCGCACGCATGATCCGGAAGAGTTCGTGTGGCGCTGGGGCACACGGGACTCCGGACAATGTGCACAGCTCAGCCCGCGACACGTCCCACCCCGAGGCGGCCGCGCGGGCTTGTCGCGGCCTCGGCCGGACGAGGCGCGACGAGGCGCGACGAGGCGCGGCGCGACGGGGCGCCCCGGCCGGCGCCGCGTTACACGCGGCCGTGCCCACGACGGACCGGAGTCCGCATGGATGAGCTAACTGACCAGCATCTCCGGCGTGACGGCGGACTCGGTGTCGGGGATTCCGAGGTCGCGGGCGCGCTTGTCGGCGAGGGCGAGCAGACGCCTTATGCGCCCGGCGATCGCGTCCTTCGTGAGCGGCGGGTCAGCGAGCGCGCCGAGCTCCTCCAGGGACGCCTGCCGGTGCTCGAGGCGCAGGGTGCCGGCGCTGAAGAGGTGCTCGGGGGCGTTGTCGGCGAGGATCTCCATCGCGCGCGCGACCCGGGCGGCGGCGGCCACGGCGGCGCGGGCGGAGCGGCGCAGGTTGGCGTCGTCGAAGTTGGCGAGGCGGTTGGCAGTGGCCCTGACCTCGCGGCGGACCCGGCGCTCCTCCCAGGTGAGGACGCTCTGGTGCGCGCCGATGCGGGTGAGCAGCGCGGCGATCGCATCGCCGTCCTTGACCACGACACGGTCGACGCCGCGGACCTCGCGGGCCTTGGCGGTGATCCCGATGCGCCGGGCGGCGCCGACGAGCGCGAGCGCGGCCTCCGGGCCGGGGCAGGTGATCTCCAGGGCGCAGCTGCGGCCCGGCTCGGTCAGCGAGCCGTGCGCCAGGAACGCGCCCCGCCACGCCGCGACGGCGCAGCACATGTTGGCCGACACGACGTGCGGCGGCAGCCCCCGGA
The DNA here is from genome assembly GCF_039531485.1 of Dactylosporangium maewongense. Lineage (NCBI taxonomy): Bacteria > Bacillati > Actinomycetota > Actinomycetes > Micromonosporales > Micromonosporaceae > Dactylosporangium > Dactylosporangium maewongense. Next base: position 249,641 of record NZ_BAAAQD010000006.1, read on the forward strand.
CCGGCCGTCCACGGACGTCGAGCAGTCCCGTCTGCCGCGCGAGCGCCTCGCCGTCCTTGACCACGCGCACGATGAAGTGGCTGGCCTTCCGCAGGCCGCCGGACGCGAGGACGTGGATCTCGCTCTGGTACCCGTACACCTCCGAAACCTCCCGCCGGAGCCGGCGGGCGGCGGCGTTGGTGTCGAGCTCGGCCTCGACGACCACCCGGCCGGAGACGATGTGCAACCCGCCCGCGAAGCGGAGCAGCGCGGCCATCTCGGCGCGCCGGCAGCAGGGTTTCGCTACATCCACCCTGCTCAGCTCGTCCTTGACCGCAGCGGTCATCGCCATTCTGTCGTCACCTCGCGGGGCTCAATCGAACTGTCGGTGGTGCTGCTCAGCAGTGGTTTCAAGGCTGCGGCCAGCGCGTGCGGGTCGTGCAGCGGTGCTCCGTCAGCGACAGCCATCGGCGCGAGCACCAGACGTGCACCCAGCGATTCTGCCGCACGATGGACCGGTTCGGGGTCGCCTACGGCTTTCCCGTCGGCAAGAACTACATCGACATGTAGCCCAGGTAGGTAACGACGCAGGGCGGCAAGGTGTTCCGGCAAGGTCAGGCCGGCCGTCTCGCTGTCGGGCGCCAGATTGAGCGTGACCAGGCGCTTCGCGGGACTCATGGAGATCGCTGCGGCCAGTTCAGGCACCAGCAGATGCGGGATCACGCTGGTGAACCACGATCCTGGCCCGAACAGCAACCAGTCAGCGTTCTTCGTCGCATGTACGGCCTCCGAGCAGGCCTCCGGTGCGACCGGCACGAGCCGGACCCGGTCGATCCGCTTCGGAGTGACCGCGACGGCATGCTGACCGCGCACCGTCACCACTTCACCACACTCGGACAGGTCCGCCTCGATGTGCAGCGGCTGCCGCGACATGGGCAGCACCCGCCCGTCGCAGCGCAGCATCTGCGCCGCCTGGTCCAGCGCGACGACGGGGTCGCCGGCGAGCTCCATCAGGGCGCACAGGACGAGGTTGCCGACCGGGTGCCCGGCGAGGTCGTCGTTGCCGGTGAACCTGTGCTGGAACACCTCCGCCATCGCCTCCTCGTCGGCGAGCGCGGCGAGCGCCTGGCGCAGGTCCCCGGGCGGCAGGATGTCGCGGGTCGCGCGCAGCCGCCCGCTGGACCCCCCGTCGTCGGCGACCGTGACCACGGCGGTGATGTCCAATGGCGTGTCCAGGTGGATGCGCCGCAGCGCCCGCAGGGACGCGGACAGCCCATGCCCACCACCGAACGCGACGACCCGAACACCGCTCACGCCATCACCTCCGCTGCGATCATTCGCGCCCCAGGTCGCGGTGCTGCGGTGCGGCGGCGAGGCGCATCTCGCGCAGCCGCCGGGCGAGCTCCTCGGCGATCGCGACGCTGCGGTGCTTGCCACCCGTGCACCCGACGGCGATCGTGAGGTAGCGCTTGCCTTCCCGCTCGAAGCCTGGAGCGGTCGCGTTGATCAGCCGGGCGTACGTCTCCACGAACGTGACCGCGCCGCGCTGCCCGAGCACGTACCGGCTCACGTCGGTCTCGCGTCCCGTGTGCTCGCGCAGCTCCGGCACCCAGTACGGGTTCGGCAGGAACCTCGCGTCGAGAACGAAGTCGGCGTCGGGCGGCAGGCCGTACTTGAAGCCGAACGACAGCACCGTGACCCTGATCTGGGTCGTGTCCTCCTCGCCGAACATCTCCTCGATGCGCCCGCGGAGCTGGTTGACGTTGAGGTGGCTGGTGTCGATCAGCACGTCCGCCTGCTCGCGGGCCTCCTGGAGCAGCTTCCGCTCAGCGGCGATGCCGTCCGACAGCCGCCCGCCGCCCTGCAACGGATGCGACCGGCGCACGCTCTCGAACCGCCGGATCAGCACCTCGTCGTCGGCGTCGACGAACACCATCCGCGGGTTGAACCCCCGCTCCCGCAACGACTTCACCGCGCCCGGCAGATCGGTGGAGAACGCGTGGCTGCGCACGTCGAGCACCATCGCCGTGCGCCGCGCCGCCCCCCGCGCCGCGAACGCCAGCTCCGCCATGTCGAGCAGCAGAGCCTGCGGCAGGTTGTCCACGACGTAATACCCGACGTTCTCCAGCGCCCGGGCGACCGTGCTCCGCCCTCCGCCGGACACCCCCGTCACGATGACCAGGTCGGTCGCCGTGCGGTCAGGCACCCCCGACGCTTCTTCGCTCACCACGCCGACGAGTTTATGCCGTGCCGCCCGCCCGTCCGGCGGCTCGGTCGGTTTGTACCTTTTCAGGGTCCCCAGCCCAGCCGGGGAAGCCCGAATGACGCCCTCCACAGCGCCGAACCTGCACGGGAACGGAGCCGGGCCGATCAGCGCGACCACACCACTGAACGCACACCCACGCCCATGCGGGCAGGCCGCCTCCACCCCGCCGGCCTGCCCGGCCGCTCCCACAGCGACCGGCGAACCCGCAAGCAGATCCCTCAGCCGCCAACCGGCCACCACCATGATCGAAGGACGCCCCTGGCCGTCCAGACGACCACCACGCGACTTCGATCACTCCGTGCGAAAGCCAACGACGGCGTGGAATCACCGAATGACGCCCTCGACGGCGCTGGACCATGCGAGAACGGCGGCCGACCCGCACGCGGATCCCTCAACCAAAACCCAGCCGCCACCATGATCGAAGGACGCCCCTGGCCGCCCGGACAACCACCACACGACATCGATCACGACACCCACCACCACAACCGCCCCGCCGGCCACCAAGACCGCCCGCGAGAGGGGGCAGCACTGGTTGTGACCACGACGGCGGGCGCGGCCTCAGCGCCCGGTGTGATGTGGATGGGTTGTGAAAGCCAACGACAGCGTGGAAGCGCCGAATGACACTCGACGGCGCTGAACCATGCGAGGACGGCAGCCGAGGAATCACCGCGACCACGGCACGGAGGGCGACCACGTCACCTGGCGCCCGCCCCAGCCGGGCGGAAAAGAACCCACCTCCGTGCTGGCCTGATCAGTAACCCACAGAGATCGGCGAACCCGCACGGACAGCAGCGCAACGTCAGCCGACCCGTAGGCGGATCCCTCAACCGAAACCAGCCACCGCCAGAATCGAAGGACGACGGCTATGACCACGATCGATCCGCTGGGCGGAGACCGAGACCGTGGGCGACGTCTGCGGTCGGTTAGGAATCGGAGGGCGAAGAGGTCGGGTCGATCACCGGCGGTAAGGAGGCAGGAGCCGGCGCCAACGATGCGGCCGGTAAAGAGGGCGTGGCCGGCGCGGGCGAAGGTGGGCCGTTCAGAGCGACCAGAATCGCCTCCGCCGTCCGGCGGCCGATGCCCGGCACCTCGGCGATCTCATCGATGCTGGCCGCCTTGAGACGCTTCAATGAGCCGAAATGGCGCAGCAGCGCTTTGCGGCGGATTTCGCCGAGGCCGGGGACGTTGTCGAGCGTCGATTCGGTCATGCGCTTGGAGCGCTTCTGGCGGTGGTAGGTGATGGCGAAGCGGTGGGCCTCGTCGCGGGCGCGCTGCAGGAGATAGAGGCCCTCGGAGGCGCGGGGCAGGATGACGGGGAACTCGTCGTCGGGGAGCCAGACCTCCTCCAGCCGCTTGGCCAGGCCGCAGATGGTGATGTCGTCGATGCCGAGGTCGAGCAGGACCTGGGCGGCGGCGTTGACCTGGGGCTGGCCGCCGTCCACGACGACGAGCTGGGGCGGGTAGGCGAACTTGCGGGGCCGGCCGGTCGTCGGGTCGATGCCGGGGCGGGACGGGTCGACGTCCTCCTCGGCCAGCGAGTCGAGCTCGACCTTGGCGTCCAGGTAGCGGGCGAAGCGCCGCCGCAGGACCTCGGAGATGGCGGAGACGTCGTCGGTGGCGCCGTTGATGGCGAAGCGCCGGTATTCGCTCTTGCGGGACAGTCCGTCCTCGAAGACGACCATGCTGGCGACGACGTCGGTGCCCTGGATCTGGGAGATGTCGTAGCACTCGATGCGCAGCGGGGCGGTCTGCATGCCGAGCGCCTCGGCGATCTCCTCCAGGGCCTTGCTGCGGGTGCTCAGGTCGCCGGCGCGGCGAAGCTTGTGCTGCTGGAGGGCCTGCTCGGCGTTGCGCGCGACGGTCTCGGCGAGGGCCTTCTTGTCGCCGCGCTGCGGCACGCGGATCGCGACCCGGCTGCCGCGCAGCTTGCTCAGCCAGTCGGCGAGCGCGTCGACGTCGGCCGGCAGCTCGGGGACGAGCAGCTCCTTGGGCAGGTCGGCGGGGTCGGTGCCGGCCTCGGCGCCGTAGATCTGGCTGCAGAAGTGGTGGACGAGGTCGCCGGCGCTGAGGTCCTCGGTCTTCTCCACGACCCAGCCGCGCTGGCCGCGGACCCGGCCGCCGCGCACGTGGAACACCTGGACGGCCGCTTCCAGGGGGTCGTCGGCGAACGCGACCACGTCGGCGTCGGTGCCGTCGCCGAGCACGACCGCCTGCTTCTCCACCGCCCGGCGCAGCGCGCCCAGGTCGTCGCGGATGCGGGCGGCGCGCTCGAAGTCCAGCTCGTCGGAGGCGGCGAACATCTCCCGCTCGAGCCGCTTGACCATCGTGTCGGTCTTGCCGGCCATGAAGTCGCAGAAGTCGTCGACGATGCGGCGGTGCTCCTCCTCGCTGACCCGGTCGACGCACGGCGCGGAGCACTTGCCGATATAGCCCAGCAGGCAGGGGCGGCCGATCTGGCCGGCGCGCTTGAACACGCCGGACGAGCAGGTCCGCGCCGGGAAAACGCGCATCAGCAGGTCGAGGGTCTCGCGGATCGCCCAGGCGTGCGCGTAGGGGCCGAAGTAGCGCACACCCTTGCGCTTGGCGCCGCGCATCACCTGCAGGCGCGGATAGGCCTCGTCGAGCGTGACCGCCAGATACGGGTAGCTCTTGTCGTCCCGGTAGCGGACGTTGAACCTGGGGTCATACTCCTTGATCCAGTTGTATTCGAGCTGGAGCGCCTCGACCTCGGTGCCGACCGTGACCCAGTCGACCTTCGCCGCGGTGGTGACCATCTGCTGGGTGCGCGCGTGCAGGGTCCACACGTCGGCGAAGTAGGAGTTGAGCCGCTGCCGCAGGCTCTTGGCCTTGCCCACGTAGATGACGCGCCCCGACGGGTCGCGGAACCGGTAGACCCCTGGCGTGTCGGGAATGGTCCCGGGTGCGGGTCGATACGTGGACGGATCTGGCACTCTTCGAGACTATCCGGGGGGTACGACAAAACGCCGACCCCCCGGAAGCGCGCTCACGCCAGGGAGATGTTGTCCCCGTCGACCTTCAGGGTCTTCTCGGCCAGTCCCTTGGTGGCCGGGCCGTTCTTCACGGAGCCGTCGGCCGCGGAGAAGACGCTGCCGTGGCACCGGCAGTTGATCGCGCCGGCCGAGACGTCGGAGACGACGCACGACTGGTGGGTGCAGATCGAGCTGAACGCCTTGAACTGCCCGGCCTCCGGCTGGGTGACGACAACGCCGCCGCCGTCCTTGAAGATCTTGCCGCCGCCGACAGGGATGTCGGCCTTGGTCGCCAGGACGCCTGAGGCGGCACCGCCGGTGCTGCTGTCGCCGGTCTTGCCGCTGTCGTCACTGTCGTCTCCACAGGCGGCGAGTGCCGTCACGGCCGTGATTCCGGCCGCTCCGGCGAGCACCGCGCGGCGAGTCGTGTCACTCATAGGCTCCTCCAAGGTCGTTGGCCTGCTGGCTACGCCAGGAAATACGTAGATCATGGAGCGTACGGTTCAATGCTCAACAAACTCTGAGAATCCGTTACCCGCCCGTGACATTCGCAGCGATCACACAACGAGACGGACGCCTAGGCCTCGACCACGTACCCTGCCTGCACCTTTACCGGCACAGCGTTCAACCCACGCGTCGCCGGCCCCCGCGCGAGGCTGCCGTCCGCGATCTTGAACTGCGAGTTGTGCCCCGGGCACATGATCGTCGTCGCTCCGGGCGACGGAGGCTCCACGGTGACACCCTGGTGGGGGCAGCTCGCCTGGTACGCCTTGAACGTCCCCTGCTTCGCCTGCACCACGAGAATCGTGTCCTTGGCGATCACACCGCCACCGACGGGCACGTCCTTCACGGCGACCAGCGCACCCGCCGGCGGCGCCGCGTCGCTGGCACCCGTCGCGGGCGCGGTGTTGTCGAACGGGTTGGCCGCGGTCGTCGGCGCGGCGGAGGCAGGCGGCTGGCTGCCCGCGGCCGCCGGGGTCTCCTCGTCGCCGCCGCAGCCCGCGAGCACCGTCACGCCGAGCGCGCCCGCGCCCAGCAGCAGTGCCCGGCGGGCCGAGCAAGGGTTGAACACGTCCTGAACCGGCACGTCTTGTCCTCCTGGGGTGAGGGCCTTGCCAGCGGCCACCGTAGCAGCGCCCGATCCGCACCGTTCCTCGGTCACCGCATCCGCCAGCAGGCGGCCCTCTCCCCCGTTCCGACGTTTCCGCTGGTACGACACCGGCAGAACGAAACAGCAGCCAGACGCCGGTCGATCAGCCCTTCGCGGCCGCCTTCTTCGCCGGGGCGCGCTTCGCGGGTGCCGCCTTGGTCGCCTTCGCGCGTGTGGCGGTCGCCTTGGCCGGCCGCGCGGCCGCGGTCCGGGCCGGCTCCGCCGCCGGGAGGTCGTCGGGCTCCACGGTCGAGACCGCCGCCCGGGTCCGCGGCGCCGCGGCCTTCCGGCCGGCCCGAGCCGGTGCGGACACCGCGCCGTTGGCCTTGACCGCCCGGTCGCGGGCCGTGGTGTCGCCGCTGACGTCGCCCTTCAGGCCCAGCACCGGCCGCAGGAACTTGCCCGTGTGGCTGTCGGCGATCTCCGCGACCTCCTCCGGCGTGCCCACCGCGACCACCGTGCCGCCCTTGTGACCGCCCTCGGGGCCCATGTCGATGAGCCAGTCCGCCGACTTGATGACGTCGAGGTTGTGCTCGATGACGATCACGGTGTTGCCCTTGTCGACGAGACTCTGCAGCACGATGAGCAGCTTGCGGATGTCCTCGAAGTGCAGGCCGGTCGTCGGCTCGTCCAGCACGTACACGGTGCGGCCGGTGGACCGCTTCTGCAGCTCCGACGCGAGCTTGACCCGCTGCGCCTCGCCGCCGGAGAGCGTCGGCGCGGGCTGGCCGAGGCGCACGTAGCCCAGGCCCACGTCGTTGAGCGTCTTCAGGTGCCGGTGGATGGCGGGGATGGCCTCGAAGAAGCCCGCGGCCTCCTCGATCGGCATGTCGAGGATCTCCGCGATCGTGCGGCCCTTGTAGTGCACCTCGAGGGTCTCGCGGTTGTACCGCGCACCCTTGCAGACCTCGCACGGCACGTACACGTCGGGCAGGAAGTTCATCTCGATCTTGATCGTGCCGTCGCCGGCGCACGCCTCGCAGCGCCCGCCCTTCACGTTGAACGAGAAGCGTCCCGGACCGTAACCACGCACCTTGGCCTCGGTGGTCTCGGCGAAGAGCTTCCGGACGTTGTCGAACACGCCCGTGTAGGTGGCCGGGTTGGACCTGGGGGTGCGGCCGATCGGTGACTGGTCGACGCCGACGACCTTGTCGACCTGCTCGAGCCCCGAGATGCGGGTGTGCCGGCCGGGCACCAGCCGGGCGCCGTTGACGACGTTGGCGAGGACCGCGTGGAGGATGTCGTTGACCAGGGTCGACTTGCCGGACCCGGACACGCCGGTCACCGCCACGAACTGCCCGAGCGGAAACGGGACGGTCAGGTTCTGCAGGTTGTGCTCGCGAGCGCCGACGACGACCAGCTCGCGGCCGGGCGTGCGGGGCCGGCGGATCTCCGGCGTCGGGATGCTGCGCCGGCCCGCCAGGTAGGCACCGGTCACCGACTCCTCGGCGGTGATCAGCTCCTCATACGGCCCGCTGTGCACGACCCGGCCGCCGTGCTCGCCGGCGCCGGGGCCGATGTCGACGATCCAGTCGGCGGTGCGGATCGTGTCCTCGTCATGCTCGACCACGATCAGCGTGTTGCCGAGCCGCTTGAGCCGCGTCAGGGTCTCGATGAGCCGGTGGTTGTCCCGCTGGTGCAGGCCGATGCTGGGCTCGTCCAGCACGTACAGGACGCCGACGAGACCGGAGCCGATCTGGGTCGCGAGCCGGATGCGCTGCGCCTCGCCGCCGGACAGGGTGCCGGAGGCACGGTCCAGGGACAGGTAGTCGAGGCCGACGTCGACGAGGAACCGCAGCCGGGCGTTGATCTCCTTCAGGACCCGCTCGGCGATGAGCTTCTGCCGGTCGGTGAGGGTCATCGCGCCGAGCAGCTCCGCGCAGTCACCGACGGACAGGTTGCAGATGTCGGCGATGCTGTGCCCGGCGATGGTGACCGCGAGGATCTCGGGCTTGAGCCGGGACCCGCCGCAGGTGCCGCAGGGCACGTCGCGCATGTATCCCTCGTACTTGTCGCGGGACCAGTCGCTCTCGGTGTCGGAGTGCCGGCGCTCGATCCACTGCACCACGCCCTCGAAGCCGGTGTAGTAGGAGCGCTCGCGGCCGTACTTGTTGCGGTACCGGACGTGGACCTGGTCCTCCGACCCGTACATGATCGCCTTCTGCGCCCGCGACGACAGCGCGCGCCAGGGCGTGTCCAGGGTGAAGCCGGCCTCCGCACCCAGGGCCTCCAGCAGGCGGAGGAAGTATTCGAGGGTGTGGCCGGTGGCCCAGGGCGCGATCGCGCCGCCGCGGAGGGTCTGCTCCGGGTCGGGCACGATCAGCTCCGGGTCGACCTCCTTCTTGGTGCCGATGCCGGTGCAGTCGGGGCAGGCGCCGTAGGGCGCGTTGAACGAGAACGAGCGGGGCTCGAGGTCCTCGATCGACAGCGGGTGCTCGTTGGGGCAGGCGAGGTGCTCGGAGAAGAGCCGCTCGCGGTGCTCGTCGTCCTCGGGCACGTCGACGAACTCGAGGATGACGATGCCGGCGGCGAGCTTCAGCGCGGTCTCGACCGAGTCGGTGAGCCGCTGCTTGGACGACGCCTTCACCGAGAGCCGGTCGACGACGACCTCGATGGTGTGCTTCTCCTGCTTCTTGAGCTTCGGCGGCTCGGTCAGCGGGTGCACGACGCCGTCGATGCGGGCCCGCGCATACCCCTTCGACTGCAGCTCCTGGAAGAGGTCGAGGTATTCGCCCTTGCGGCCGCGCACGACCGGGGCGAGCACCTGGAAGCGGGTGCCCTCCTCCATCGCGAGGACCCGGTCGACGATCTGCTGCGGCGTCTGCCGCGTGATCAGCTCGCCGCAGACGGGGCAGTGCGGCTCGCCGATGCGCGCATACAGCAGTCGCAGGTAGTCATACACCTCGGTGATCGTGCCGACCGTCGAGCGCGGGTTGCGCGAGGTCGACTTCTGGTCGATGGAGACCGCCGGCGACAACCCCTCGATGAAGTCGACGTCGGGCTTGTCCATCTGGCCGAGGAACTGGCGTGCGTAGGACGACAGCGACTCCACATACCGCCGCTGCCCCTCGGCGAAGATCGTGTCGAACGCGAGGCTCGACTTGCCGGAGCCCGAGAGCCCGGTGAACACGATCATCGCGTCGCGCGGCAGGTCGAGACTGACGTCACGGAGGTTGTGCTCCCGAGCGCCACGGATGATCAGACGATCCGACATGCTTCCCCTTGGCAGTGAATATGTCCGCCAGCAGCGGCAAAGAGTCCGGCAGCGGTGATTTTGTCCGGTTCGGACACCGTCACGGTGCCAGCCGACAACTCTAGCCAGGGGGTATGACAATTTTCCGCGCCCGAACGAGGGAACCCCCGCTACGGGCGTGCCAGCCGTCGCCGGTCGCGGCTCTCGCGCTTGAGCCGCCGTACCGATGCCAGCTTCTGCTCTTTCTGCAGTTTCTGCCAACTCGCGAAGCGGCGGGGGCTGAGCTCGCCGTCCTCGACCGCGGCCCGGACCGCGCAGCCGGGCTCCTCACCGTGCCGGCAGTCGTCGAACCGGCACAGCGTCGCGAGCTGCGTCACGTCGGCGAACGCCCGGTCCAGGCCCGCCGCGGTGTCGAACATGCCGACGAGCCGCACCCCGGGCGTGTCGAGGACCGCACCGCCGCCAGGCATGGGAATTAGTGCCCGATATGTGGTGGTGTGCCGCCCGCGTCCGTCGCCACGCAACGCCTGCGTCTGCATCACCGGCGCCCCGGCGAGGGCGTTGACGAGACTCGATTTTCCGGCACCGGACTGCCCCAGGAGGCCGAGCGTCCGCCCGTACGCCACGAGCGGCCGCAACGCGTCGAGCCCCATCCCCGTGCGGGAGCTGACCGCATGGACCTCGACCCCGTCCGGCATCTGCCCGGCGAGCGCCTCCGGATCCGCGGCCAGGTCGCATTTCGTCAGGACCAGCACCGGCCGCGCCCCCGACTCCCACGCCAGGGCGAGCAGCCGCTCGATACGCCCGAGGTCCGGCGACGGGTCGACCGGCTCCACGACCGCCACCGCGTCCACGTTGGCGGCCAGGACCTGCCCGAACGACTCCTCACCGGCGACGGCCCTGATGATCGCGGTGCGCCTGGGCAGCACCGCCTCGGCCGTCAGCCGGCCGTCCGGCCACGTCCGGACGACGAGCCAGTCCCCCGCGCACGGCAGCGACCCGGGATCGGCCGCGGCACGCGCCAGCAGGCCCCCCGACAGGCTCGCGCGGAGCGGGCCGTCGGACGCGATCGCCGTACACACGCCGCGATCGACGCGGCTGACCCGCGCCGGCCGGAAACCGGGCAGGTCGAACCGGCCGGAGTACAGCGCGGCGTACGCGGCGTCCCAGCCCAGAGCTGACAGGTCAATAATCATGAACATCCTTTGCGAACCCGTGTTCGGAAATCCACGGTAGGTAGCGCGTCCACACCGCGAAACCGAATATCGGGGCTATCGTCGGGTGCGTGCTCCCCTCGCATGTGCTGGCCAGCGCCGTCGGACTGCGCCTGGACCGGGCCGATGTCCAGTGGCACGTCTCACCCGGCCAGGACGACTCGCTCATGCGCTTCTGGCTGACGTTCGCCGGCGTCTCGTACGGCTTCCACGTCGGCGCCGAGGACGAGATCCTCGACGTCATCGTGGAGGAGTGCGGCACCGACGCCGACATGGGCGTCTACGGCCGGCTCGAGGTCAGAGCCGCCGCCCCTCGCGACCCGGCCTCCGCCGCGGTCGGGCAGCGCCTCGTGGCCGTGCACGACCTGTACGCCGGCTACCTGGGCAAACCCATCGGCGCCCGGCTCAGCTTCGAGCACGTCGACCTCAGCGTCGCCGACTGGGAGGACGAGCTGCACTGGGCCGCCGGCGACCTGCCACCCGCCGTCGGCGTCCGCCAACGCTGATCTTTTCCGCGTTTGCAGGTGGTGTACGAACGAAGCCCCGTCACCGTCCGGCGGATCTTGTCGGTGGCCTTTTTTGTCGGCAAGTCTTGTCGGTGGGGGGCGGTAGGGTTGGGCGGTGACGGCTGATCCACTCGTGCTGAGCGCGGAGCTCGACCGCGCCACCGCCCGCCTCCTCGACACGGTCCGCACCCTCGACGGCAATGGTCTGGTCGCCCCTTCCCGCTGCGACGGCTGGACCCGCGGCCACGTCGTGACCCACCTCGCCCGCAATGCCGACGCCTACCGCAACCTGCTGCACTGGGCCCGCACCGGCGAGAAGACCCCCGCCTATGCCAGCCGCGAGGCCCGCGAGGCAGGCATCGCCGCCGGCGCCCCCCGCCCGCACGAAGAGCAGCTCGCCGACCTCACCACCGCCTGCGACCTGCTGCGCGAGTCGATGGAGACGATGCCCGCCGAGGGCTGGACCGCGCTCGTCGAGTGGGGCAGCACCGGCCCCACCCCCGCCGCCCGCGTCGTCTGGGCCCGCATCTGCGAGGTCGAGCTGCACCACGTCGACCTCGACGCCGGCTACGGCCCGGCCGACTGGCCCGCCTCGTTCGCCCTGCGCATCCTGCACGACCCCGCCACCCCACGCGTGGCGACCCTCGTCTCCGACGACGGCGCCAAGCTGCTGACCGTCGAGGACGCCCCCGTCGTCACCGGCCCGGCCCACCTCCTCGCCGCCTGGCTCACCGGCCGCGGCGACGGCACCGGCCTCACCGGCGACCTTCCTTCCCTGGAGGCCTGGAAATGAGCAGCCCGGAGCGCAGCGCAGGAGCTGCGAATCAGCATCGCAGGTTTGGCTCAGGCCGGCGCCGGAGCGCAGCGGAGGCGACGGCATGAGCGGTCTGACCTTCACCAAGCTCTCCGTCGGCCCGATGGACAACAACGCCTACCTGCTCACCTGCACCGCCACCGGCGACAGCCTGCTCATCGACGCCGCCAACGACGCCGAACGCCTGCTCCAGCTGATCGCCACCGCCCCGTCCGGCATCTCCACCGTGGTGACCACCCACCGCCACCAGGACCACTGGTTCGCACTCGAAGACGTCATCGAGGCCACCGGCGCCGCCTCCCTGGCCCACCCCGCCGACGCCCCCGAGATCCCGACCGCCACCGGCACCCTCAACGACGGCGACACCATCCCCCTCGGCGACTGCAACCTGACCGTCATCCACCTCGTCGGCCACACCCCCGGCTCGATCGCTCTCTACCACGACGGCCACCTCTGGACCGGCGACTCCCTCTTCCCCGGCGGCGTCGGCAACACCCGCGGCAACAAGGCAAACTTCGAGTCGCTGATCAACGACGTCACCACGAAGCTGTTCGACCGCTTTCCCGACGAGACCGAGTTCCACCCGGGGCACGGCAAGGACTCCACGCTGGGCGCGGAGCGGCCGTCGCTGGCCGAATGGCGCGCCCGCGGCTGGTGACGGAAGCAGTCGGCGGCTTCTCCGGCCAAATGACCACCAACTCAGCGGCCAGATGACCACGGATCTACCGGCCAAGTGACCACCGAGCTTGCGTCTGCGGCATACTGTGGCTCGTGGTTGATCTCGTTCAACGCCATGCGCAGGAGCTCGTGTCAGAAGCGCTTGCCGACACGCGGGTGGTGCTGGTGAACGGCGCCCGGCAGGCGGGGAAGAGCACGCTGACACGCTTGGCCACCGCCGGCCTGCCAGGCACGGTCATTCGCCTGCTGGACGACCCGGCGACGCTGCGCGCGGCGCAGGACGACCCGACCGGTTTCGTGGACCACGACGGGCTCATGGTGATCGACGAGATCCAGCTCACCCCGGAGTTGTTGCGACCCATCAAAGTTGTCGTCGATCTCGATCCGACACCTGGACGGTTCCTCCTCACCGGTTCGTCGCGCATCCTTGCGCTCCGGACGCTTCCCGATGCGCTGCCCGGCCGGATGGAGATCATCGAGCTGTGGCCGTTCTCCCAGGGCGAGATGAGCGGCGACCCCGACCAGTTCGTCGACGCCGCTTTCCGGCACGGCACGCGCATCGATCACACATCGGAGTGGCGGCGGAAGGACTACCTGGAGCGGGTCGTGGTCGGTGGCTTCCCCGAGGCGGTCCGCCGGACACCACGACGTCGAGCCGCCTTCTTCGACTCGTACCTCACGACACTGATCGAGCGTGATGTGCTCGAAATCGCGAACATCGAACGCCGCGGGGAACTGCTGAAGCTGCTGAGCCTGCTGGCCGGGCGCGCCGGTCAGCTGCTGGTGCCGGGCACCCTGGCCAGTCAGTCGGGCATCCCGCGCACCACCCTGGTCCGCTATCTCGAACTCCTCGGCTCGGTATTTCTGGTCAAGAGCGTCCCTGCCTGGTCGTCCAACCTGACCCAGCGCGCGGTCGGCACACCGAAGCTGGCGTTCGTCGACACGGGCGTGGCGTGCCATCTGATCGGGCAGGACGCGGCGCGGCTCGGCGAACCCGGCGGCGCCGCAGGCCCGATGATGGAGAACTTCGTCCTCATGGAGTTGGCTCGCCAGCTCACCTGGTCCACGGAGCGGGGAACGCTCCACCACTACCGGACCAAGGACGGCGTCGAGGTGGACGCGGTGATCGAGACCCCGGACGGTCGGGTGATCGGTATCGAGGTCAAGGCCGGCGCGACCGTTCGAACCGAGGATCTGACGGGCCTGCGGGGCCTCGCTAACGCACTCGGCGAACGGTTCGTCGCCGGTTACGTCCTGTACACCGGTCAACAGACGCTGCCGTTCGGCGACAAGATCCGAGCAGTACCACTGGACGCTCTGTGGCGTCTCGCGCCGAAATAACGTCGAGGACGACCGTCTGACCATGTTGGCTGCCAGGCGCCGCCACTCTTCCCCGGCGGCGTCGGCAACACCCGCGGCAACAAGGCCAACTTCGAGTCCCTCATCAACGACGTGACCACGAAGCTGTTCGACCGCTACCCCGACGACACCGTCTTCCACCCCGGCCACGACAAGGACTCCACCCTCGGCGCCGAGCGCCCCTCGCTGCCGGAGTGGCGCGCCCGCGGCTGGTAGAGGTGCACCTTCGGCTGACGGGCGACCCGTGAGCCCAGCGTCGTACCCCAGGCCGGGAGCCGGTGGATCAGGAACACCGCTTCCAGGAGCCGGAGGTGGTTCTCGGCACTGCTCTTCTCCATGCCGACCGCCTGTGCCGTCGCCGCGAGCTGATGCAGCAGGCGAGGAAGCATCTCCCGCTGCCGCACCCCGGCTCAGCTCGATCACGTCACGCTCGATCACCAGGTCCAGATAGTTGCTGAACCAGCGCGAATACTGCCCATCTTTCCGCATCTGAGCAACATTTCTTCCGCATCTGCACCGTCTGGGTTCCGCATCTGTACCGCAAAACATCCGTGGCTTCCCTGAGCACTGAAACTCTGTTTGACGTGATCTCACCGAGATCCGCAAGGTGATGCGCTACTTCCTCGACCTCTGACGGCGCTGGCTGAGTTGACGGCTGCGGTCTCGCTGGTAGAGGGCGCCGAGGTCCTCGAAGGTCGCCGCGAGCGCGGCCACCTCCTCGTGGTCGCCTCGGGCGAGGGCGCCGGCGCGGCGGACGAGTGCCGCGGCCACGGGGTTGCCGCGGGTGGCGACGGTGGCCGACGCCAGGTGCCGCTCCAGGTTCGGGGTCGCGGCGAGTGCTGCCGCTTCCGCCCATGCGGCGGCGTACCACGGTCGCCACACGAGGAAGGTGGGGCTCGAGCTCCAGGTCGCGTCGTGCAGGTCGGCGGACAGGTGTGCCAGTGCCTCGTGTGGTTGGTCGCGATGCAGCAGCAGCCAGGCGTCGAAGGTCGGCGCCCATCCGATGGCTGGGCCGTCCGCTGACGTCACCGGACGGTCGAGGAGGTGTTCGGTGACGTTCTGCCAGACCTCACGCCGGTGGTCGTCGCCCAGGAGCCCGTGGATCAGGGCGAGCGCGTAGGCACCGACGGCGAGGGTCGAGGCACGATGGCTGCCTGCCCGCTCCCAGGAGACCAGGAAGCGCTCGCCTCGTTCGGCCGCTCCGGTCAGGTCGCCCGTGAGCGCGTCGACCTGGAGCCGGCGGGCCAGTGCGGGGTGGACGTACTCGCGGTAGCACGGGAGCACGGCCAGGCGCTCGGCGTAGTCCTTCGCGCCGCGGAGATCGCCGGCAGCCAGTGAGACCTCGCAGCCCATCAGCAGGTAGTCGTTGAAGGCATAGGCGGTGGCGGCGCTCAACGCCTGCGGATCCATGAGGACGCCGCGGGCCCGCACCGCGGCGAGCGCGCCGGCGTAGTCGCCACGGTGCAGCCGGCTGGCGCAGACGCGGTCGAGGGCGGCGGAGGCGACGACGGGCAGCCCGGCCGCGATCGCCTGGTCGGCGGCGAGGCGGCCCGCTGCCGCCGACCCGGGATGGTCGTGGGGCAGGCACGTGGCGCTCGCCGCGGCGACGGTCGCCTCGGCGGCCGACCCCGTCGGCGCCAGGCGCCGCGCCTCGGCGAGACGACGCTCGATGTCGATCCGCTCGGGCGGGTCGGCCATGATCCCCGGGTGGAACGCCGCGTAGATCACGGACCAACCGAGCGCGTCCGCGGCCGCACCCGGATCCGCTGCCACCGTGGCGGCTTCAGCGGCCTCGTCGAGGAGCCGGAGCGCGTCGTCTCCCACCAGCCGGGCCGCCGCCGCGGCGGCACCCTGGCGGAGCAGGTGGATCCGGTCGTGGGCGTCTGTGGCCTCGGTGGCCGCGAGGGTTTCGAAGCGGTGCTGCGCCTCCTCCAGCCGGCCGCGCTGCACGAGCTCCTCGGCGAAGCACTCGCCCAGCTCCCTGCCGTCGACCGGACGGGCGAGCGCCGCGCGCACCTCGACCGCGAGCAGGTCGAACCTGGCGCACCAGGTGTCGTCGTGCTCGGAGGATGCCAGCGACGTCAGCTCGGCAGCCGTCCACCGTGCGTGGCGCCGTTGCACCTCACCGGCGGCGTCGGCCAGGAGTTCCGCGGCGAACTGGCGCACAACTTCCTGGAAGTGGTACGTCGTCGGGTCGCCGATCTCGACGTACAGCAGGTGCTGGTCGGCCAGCGTCGCGAGCACGTGCGCCGCGGCGGCGGCCGAGTGCTGCGGGCCGGCGACCGCGTGCGCGGCGGCGACCGTGAACGGCGCGGCGAAGACGCAAAGGGCGGCGAACATCGCGCGGGCCTGGTCGTCGAGCAGGTCGACACTCCAGCCGATGGTGGCTCGCAGCGAACGCTGGCGTGCCCCCTCCGATGAGCCCAGCAGCCGCAGCGGGTCGCCGAGCGCCGCCGCCAGACCGTCCAGGCCGAGCAGTGGGTACCGGGCCGCCGCCAGCTCGATCGCCAGAGCCATCCCCCCGAGCCGGTGGCACAGCTCGGCCACCCGGGGGTCGTCGGGCACGACGCCGCCCGCGGCCTCGGCGCGGCTGCGGAAGAGCCGGACCGCGTCGTCCGCCGAAAGGCCAGGCAGCTCGTAGACCCACTCGTACGGTGCGCGAAGCGGCGCGCGACTGGTCGCGACGATGGTGAGCCGGGGGCAGCCGCCGACGAGCCGCGCCACGCTGGTCTCCAGCTCGGGCAGGAGATGCTCGCAGTTGTCGAGCACCAGGACGCCGTCGGCCCGGCTCAACGCCTCCGACAGCGTGTCGTCGAGGAACTGCCCGGGCTGCTCGGCCACCCCCACGGCCGTGGCGATGGCAGGCACTGCTGCCTGCGGGGTCGTCACCTGGCTCAGATCGACGAACCAGGCGCCGTCGGGACGATCCCGCGCGACCTGTCGCACCGCATGGGTCGTCAACCGGGTCTTGCCGACCCCGCCAGGCCCGGTGACCGTCACCAGACGGTGATCCTTCAGGCGGATGTGCAACGCGGCGGTCTCGCGGTCACGACCCACGAACGGGTCGGCCGGGCTGGGCCATGCGTGGCGGCGCTTCGGACGCAGCAGGTCGAGCTCATCAGCCCGCCGGGCCAGGCCGCGTCGGTCGGACACCCCGAGCTTGCGGATGAGGGAGGAGACATGGGACTCGACGGTGCGCACCGACAACGAGAGCCGCCCAGCGATCTCGAGGTTCGTCAGGTGCCCGGCGACCAGGCCGAGGACGTCGCGTTCCCGCTCGGTCACGGCCGATCCCGGCGCCCTCGAGGTCGTCACCCGTCACAGTGTCGCGTGCCCGTCCGCCCTTGGCCAGCACGGTGCCACACCACCGGGACCGGATCCGTGGTGGACACGGATGTGGTGGGCGGGGCCCGGGACCACACTGACGTCACAGCAGCTCAGCGCTGCCGACCTGAGGAGGAACCATGACGTTCGACGCGGTTGCGTACAAGGCGACGACGAGGCAGCAGTGGCAGGACGCCGCGGAAGCCTGGCATCGCTGGGGGCCGACCCTGGAAGAGTGGCTCGGCGCGGCGACGGAGGTGATGCTCGACGCGGCCGGAGTCGGTCGCGGGTCGCGGGTGCTGGATGTGGCCGGTGGTGCCGGTGGGCAGTCGCTGGTCGCGGCCCGGCGGACCGGGCCGGACGGCAGTGTGGTGGTCACCGACGTGTCGCCGGCGATCCTGGCGTACGCGCAGCGGGCCGCGGACGAGAGCGGGTTGCGGCAGGTCTCCACGTTTGAGGTTGACGGGGAGGAGATCGGCGGCCGGTGGTCTGGGGAGTTCGACGCGGCGATCTCGCGTTTGGGGGTCATCTACTTCCCCGACCGGGCCAAGGCGCTGCGCGGGATCCGGTCCACACTGCGTGAGGGTGGCCGGTTCGCCGCCGTCGTCTACTCGACCGCCGAACGCAACCCGTTCTTCTCGGTGCCCGCCGCCTTGATCCGCAGCCGGGCCGGGCTTCCCGCGCCGTTACCCGGTCAGCCGGGGCCGTTCAGTCTGGCCGACCCGGCGTCAGCGCGGGACGCACTGCGCGACGCCGGGTTCCGTGACGTGCAGGTCGAGACCATGGACGCGCCGCTGTTCCTGCCGTCGGCCGCTGACTGTCTGCGGTTCGAACGCGAGTCGTTCGGGGCGCTGCATCAGATGTTGTCGGGGGTCGAGGAGGATGAACGCGAGCGGGTCTGGGCCGACATCGAGGCGGCGCTGCGGGAGTACGAGACCGAGGATGGGTTCGTCGGCCCCTGCGAGCTGCACGTCATCTCGGGGTCACGATGAACGGCTCCTTCACCGTGGCCGCCGTCCAGGCCGCCTACGTGCTGCTCGACCGGGACGCGACCCTGGCGCGCGTCGCCGAGCTGGTTGCCGAAGCCGCGGAGCTGGGCGCCGAGCTGGTGGTGCTTCCGGAGGCCTTCATCCCCGGAACTCCGCTGTGGATCGACGGCCGACCGATCTGGGACGGCGATGGCCCGTGGTACGCGAGACTCGTCGAGCAAGCCGTCATCGTGCCCGGCCCGGTGACCGCGACGCTCGGCACGATCGCGCGACGCCACCGGGTCCACCTGGTCATCGGCGTACAGGAGCGCGAGCCGTACGGCGCCACCATCTACAACACCGTTCTCTACTTCGGCGCTGACGGCCGGCTGCTGCGCAAGCACCGCAAGCTCATGCCCACCGGATCCGAACGCACCGTATGGGGCCAGGGGGACGGCTCGACGCTGGACGTCGTGCCGACGCCGCTCGGCCGGCTGGGCGGACTCATCTGCTGGGAGAACTACATGCCCCTGGCCCGGTTCCACCAGTACGCGCAGGGCGTGGACGTCTGGCTGGCCCCGACACTCGCCCGCGGCGACGGCTGGGTGGCAACCATGCGGCACATCGCCCGCGAGGGCCGGGTCTGGGTCGTCGGCGTGAACCCCTGCCTGCGAGTCGACCAGATCCCGCCCGGTCTGCCCGACCGGGAGCGGATCGCACCCGCCCCCGAGCCTGGCGACGGCGACTGGATCGAGCCCGGCAACAGCGTGATCTGCGACCCCAACGGGCAGGTGGTCGCCGGGCCGCTACGCCACCAGGAGGGGATCCTCACCGCGACGATCGACCTGTCACAGGTGACCGAGTCCCGCCGGCTCTTCGACCCGACCGGCCACTACCACCGACCCGACATCTTCAGCCTCACCGTCGACACCCGGCCGAAGCCAGCAGTCAACACGGTCAGCTGAACCCGATCGAGGTCTGGTGACACACCCCGGGTCTCCGGCGGACCCCGACGACCCGGACGGGTTCGTCGGCCCCTGCGAGCTGCACGTCATCTCGGGAGCGCGTTAGCGTCAGCCGACTCCGACGCCGCCTTCCTTGTGCGTGGCCAGGGCCTTGCCGTTCGCGTCGAAGGCGGTCAGGTCGCGGACCTGGGCCTGCTGGTAGGGCGCACCCGGCACCTCGGGCGCCCGGACCCACCAGACGTGGACCGTGGGGTTGCCGGCCCAGGCGGCGGTCCTCGCCTCGCGGGGTGTCCCGTCGACCGTGAGGGTGACCTTGGCGGCGTCGCCGACGACGTACCCGGTGAGGAACCGGTCCTGTCCGTTGCCGAACTCCCAACCGGCGTGGAACCCGGGGCCGCCCGGGCCGGCGCCGGTCACGTCGGGGTCGTTGGTGACGCCGTACAGGCTGAGCTTCCCGTCCGTCGTGCGCCGCCCGACCGCCTGGAGGAACCGGTTCTGGCGCACCGCGAACCAGAACGTCAGCGTGCCGTCGTCGAAGGCCTCGCCGGTGTCGATCGTCGCCGTCGGCTGGATCGCCGGGTCGCCTGCCTCGTCGCCCTGGACCGGCTCGGCGGACGGGGAAGCCGTGGGCGGGGCGCCGACCGTGGTCATGCCGTCGTCGCCGACGCTGCCTGTACCGACGCCGGAAATGCCGACAAGAGCGCCCGCGGCGACGACGAGGATGACCGTCGCCGACGTGACCGCGATCCGGGTCCGCTGCCGCCGCGCGCCCCGGCGGCGCAGCTCATCGACGCTGACCCCCAGCTGGTCCGGTGCGGCCGCGGCGGCGTCGGTGAGCCGCTCGCCGAGCTCCAACTCTGTGTTCATGCGTGCTCTCCCTGAGCCGTTCGGACGAAGGGGTGTTCCCCGCGCAGCGCCGGGCTGGTGCGCAGCTTGGCGAGGGCGCGCGAGCAGACCGACTTGACCGTGCCGACGCTGACGCCGAGGGTCTGCGCCGTCTGCTGCTCCGACAGGTCGACGTAGTAGCGGAGCACGATCGCGGCCCGCTCCCGCCGGGTCAGCGACTGCAGCGCCGCGACGAGCGCGGCCCGGTCCTCGACGGCGCCGTGCCCGCCGTCGTGCGCGCCGGTGTCGGGCACCTCGGCGCGCGCCTGCTCCCGCCACGGCCGCCGGCGCAGCCAGTCCGTGTGCAGGTTGACCATGACCCGCCGCGCGTAGCTGAGCGCGTCGTCGTGCCTGACCCGGTGCCAGGCGCCGTAGGTGCGGATCAGCGTCTGCTGGGCGAGGTCCTGCGCCTGTTCGGCGTCGCCGGTCAGCAGCCAGCCGAGCCGGAGCAGCGGCTGGGTCGCCGCCGTGGCGAAGTCGTCGAAGTCGCGCATACCCCTTAGTACGAGCCCTGGGCGTCGAAGGTTGAGAGCTTCGCGGGATTGGCGACCCGGAACAGGTCGTGGATCTTGCCGTCGACGACGCAGAGGCACATGGTGTACCGGTAGTTGGCCTCGACCAGCAGCGCGGCGCCGCCGTTGACCCCGGTCCTCGTGGTGCTCGGGTCGTGCCTGCGCATCACGGCGGTGAAGAAGCGCACCACCTTGGCCCGGCCGCGGATCGGGTTGGGTCCGGTGCGGACCTTGCCGCCGCCGTCGTTCCACGCCACGACGTCTTCGTGGAGGAGCGCTTCGAGGCGTTCGACGTCGCCGGTACGGGCGGCGGCCACGAACCCTTCGAGGAGCCTCGCGTGCTCGGCCGGGTCGGTGCTGAACCTGGCCCGCCCGGCGAGCGCGGCGGCGGCCCGGCGGTGCAGCTGGCGGCAGTCGTCCTCGGTGCGGTCGAGGATGCCGGCGATCTCGGCGTACGGCAGCTCGAACGCGTTGCGCAGCACGTAGACGGCCCGCTGCGGCGGGGTCAGGCGCTCCATCAGGTGCAGCATCGCCATCGACAGGTCCTCGGTGTCGATCAGGCTCTGCTGGTGGTCCCCGGTCCTGAGCGGCTCCGGCAGCCAGGTGCCGATGTAGTCCTCCCGGCGCGCCTGCCTGGCCCGGAGCGCGTCGACGGCGAGCCGCGCCACCACCCTGGTCAGGTAGCGGCGCGGCTCGGCGACCTCGGACCTGTCCGCGCGCGTCCAGCGCAGGTACGCCTCCTGGAGGACGTCCTCGGCGTCGTACAGCGTCCCGAGCAGCCGGTAGGCCATCCCGAGCAGCATCCGCCGGTGCGCGAGGAACTCCTCGCTCACGTCGTCGGCGGCTGGGTCCTGGTCGACACGGCGAGTCGGTTCCACACGTTGATCGTCGCAATGACCATGAGGAGGTCGGCAACCCCCTGGGTGCCGTAGTGCTCCACGGCCGTGTCCCACACCTCGTCCGGGACGCCGTGCTCACCCAGCCGGGTGACGTGGTCGGTGAGGTCGAGCGCGGCCCGCTCCTTCTCGTCGAAGAACGGGCCCTCCCGCCACGCCGAGACGGCGAACAGCTTCCGGCTGTCCTCGCCCTCGGCGAGCGCCTCCGTGGTGTGCATGTCCACGCAGAAGGAGCAGCCGTTCAGGATCGACGCACGGAGCTTGAGCAGGTGGAGCAGTGCCGGGTCGACGTGTGCCCTGATGTACTTCTCGAGTCCGAGGACGGCCTGGTACGCGTCGGGGTTGATCTCGCTGAGCGACATTCGTTGCTTCATGGTGAGATGACGGCTCCGCCCGGGCGTTCGTGACAGCCGCGCCTGTGTCCTGCGCCACTGCCACCTCCACGACCGGCGGCCGATCGTGCAGGCACTAGGGTCGGACGGTGTGGACACCACCCGCACCCCGTCAGGCTGGCGACACCTGCCGCCGCCGGCCCGGGCCATCGCGACCGCCGCCACCGCCGCCGTCGAGGCCGCCCAGGCGCGTGACAAGGAGGCGTTCGACGCGGCGGTCGAGCAGCTCGCCGGCCTCGATCCGGAGCAGTCCGGGCTCGTCCTCGGCGTCGTCGTCCGCGCGCTGCTGGAGGACCTGCACCCCGACGGGCTCGACGGCGACGACGTGCGCGCCGCGCTGGAGCGGGCGGTGCGGTCCGCGGCCGAGTGGCAGGAGGTCGACCCGCAGGTGATGGTGGTGCTGCTCGTCGGCGCGCTCGGCGTCCAGGACGACAACGACGGCGAGGGCCGCCCGTCACCGCAGGCCCTGGCGCGGCACGCCCCGCTGCTGCTCGCCGACCTGCTCCAGCGGCGGTCGTTTCCGCGGTACCTGCAGGCCGCGTTCACCGAGATCGAGCGGTCCCAGACCCACGATCTCTAGGTTTCTTTGTGCGGCGATCGGAGCCGGCGTTCGCCGGCTCCGATCGGGGGCTTGCCTACTTCGAGGGTTCGGGCAGGTCGCAGTTGATCTTGGGGTTGACGCCGAGGTAGTTCAGCGGGCCGGCGACGATCGTCACGAGGATCGTGCCGGTCTTCGCGCAGTTCGTGTCCTCGCTGTCGAAGTAGCCGCGCTGACCGGCCGCGATGACACCGATGATCAGCCAGATGACGAGGATGACCCCGCCGATTCCGGATCCTCTGCCCACGGGAGTGCCTCCATCTATCCGACGTACTCGTCTACTTCGAATCGACGGTTGGATACCCCGTGCCCCCTGTGACGCAAACCCGTCCCAGGTGATCCTCACTGCTGTCCGGTTGGCAGCAATAGGGGAGTCAAGGGCCCCGGCCTGCTCGTACGGTTCCTCTCGTTGCACTGATCGTTTGAACTGATCGTTTGAGCTGATCCACCCGAACAGCATTTGAAGGAGCCACCAGATATGAGCGACGACTACACCCCGTTCAGCGCCGACCTCGACGGCGACGGCGTCGAGGACCAGGCCGTCATCTACACGACCGAGGACGGCGCCAACGTCATCGTCGGCGACCTCGACGGCGACGGGCAGGCCGACTTCGCCGCCCTCGACGAGGACGGCAACGGCGTCTACGAGAAGTCCTACAACGCCCTGACCGACGAGTACACCGACCTGACCGCCGGCGACGTGGCCGACACCGCCGACTACGACGGCGAAGGCGGCAACCTGGACGGCGACATCGCCCAGTACGACAACGCCGACTACGACGGCTCGGGCGGCAACCTCGACGGCGACGTCAGCGGCGGCATGAACACCGCCGCGGGCACCGTCTCCGGCAGCGCGGACGACACCGAAGACACCGCCGCCGACACCGGTTCGAGCACCGGCGGCTACTACGACGCCGCGGCCGTCTCCGACATGATGGCCATGCAGCACGAGACCAGCATGGCGATCATCAACAACATCTGAACCCGCTGTGCCGTATACAGGACGGGCGCGGTGCTGACCGGCACCCGCGCCCGTTCTTGTTTGCCTGTACCGCTGGAGCACAACCGTGTCGGAGCTCAGTCCGCTGCTCGTCGTCGACCTCGTCGGCATCGCCGTGTTCGCCGCCTCGGGCGCGACCGCCGGCGTGGCGAAACGGCTGGACCTGTTCGGCGTCGTGTTCGTCGGCTTCGTGGCGGCCCTCGGCGGCGGCATCATGCGCGACGTGTTCGTCAACGTGCAGCCGTTCGCCTTCGTCGACTGGCGCTACGCGGCCGTCGCCGCCGTCACCTCCGCGGCCACGTTCTGGCTCCACCCGGCCGTCAGCCGCCTGCACTGGACCGTCCTCGTCCTCGACGCCGCCGGCCTGGGCCTCTTCACCGTCACCGGCACCCTCAAGGCCCTCGACGCCGGCATCCCACCCCTCGGCGCCTGCATCATCGGCATGATCACCGGCATCGGCGGCGGCCTCATCCGCGACCTGCTCACCGGCGAGATCCCCACCGTCCTGCGCCGCGAGATCTACGCCGTCGCCGGCCTGCTCGGCTGCGTCTCGGTCGCCGCCCTGGACGCCCTGCACGCACAGCGCCCGGTGAGCATCGCCCTCGCCGCGGTCCTCGTCTTCGTCCTGCGCATGGTCTCCCTCCGCCGCAACTGGTCCGCCCCGACCGCCTCCTGACGCGGCCTGGCGATAGATTGCCGGCCATGAACGCATCGGCGAAGCCTGTGTACCTGCTGGACTTCATGCCCGACGACTGGCGCGAGGCGGTCACGCCGTACGTCGACCCCACCGCCGTCGCGGCACTGTCGTCGTTCGTCGTCGAGGAGTACAAGACTGGCCCGGTGTACCCCCGCAAGCAGGACATCTACGCCGCGTACCGGCTGAGCCCGCTCGCGTCGACCCGGGTGCTCATCCTCGGCCAGGACCCGTACATCAAGCCGGGCCAGGCGCACGGCCTGAGCTTCAGCGTGCCGCAGGGCGTCCGGGTCCCGCCGTCGCTGGAGAACGTGTACCGCGAAATGCGCGATGACCTGGGCGTCACCCCACCCCCTTCCGGCGACCTCACCCCCTGGTGCCGCCAGGGCGTCATGCTCCTCAACGCCGTCCTGACCGTCCGCGCCGGCACGTCCAACTCCCACAAGGGCCGCGGCTGGGAGAACGTCACCGACGCCACGATCCAGGCCCTGAACGCCAAGACCGACCGCGTCGTCTTCGTCCTCTGGGGCGCGGCGGCCAAGGCCAAGGCCCACCTGGTGACGAACGACCGCCACGTCGTCCTGCGGGCAGGCCACCCCAGCCCGATGAACCCGACCGGCTTCCTGGGCAGCCGCCCGTTCAGCCGGATCAACGCCGCACTCACCGCGACCGGCACCCAACCCATCCGCTGGTCCCCGTCAATGCCCCGCCCTTCATGACCCAGGTCCTCAGGTCCATACGCAGCGTGATCAGCGGATTAGCGGAAAGTAAGATTCTTCGATAGAGTCCCGCGGCATGCCGACGCATCTTCACGAGACCCTCATCGAGATGTTCCGGGTCAGACCTGTGCTGGCCGCCGAAATCCTCGACGGCCAGCTGCACGTCCCGGTGCCCGAATTCACCGAGGCACGACTCTCCCCGAGTGATCTCACCGACGTGATCCCGACCGAATACCGGGCGGATGCGGTGGTGACCCTCAACGACGAGCACAAGACGGTGCTCGCCGTCGTGATCGAGGTTCAGCTCCGCAAGGACAACCGAAAACTGCACAGCTGGCCGGCATATGTCGCGACGCTGTATGCGCGGCTGCACTGCCCGGTCGCATTGCTGGTGCTGTGTCCCGATCAAGCCGTCGCCGACTGGTCGGTGGCGCCGATCGCGATAGGCCCACCGGGGTCCGTGGTGACACCGGTTTCACTCGGCCCCGCCCAGGTGCCCGTCGTCACCGACACCGATTCCGCCCGGCGCCACCCCGAGCTGACGATCCTGTCGGCTCTCGCTCACGGCACCCGGCCAGACCCGCAACCCATCTTCGGCGCCATGCTCCATGCCTTCGATAAAATCGATCTTGACCACGCCAGGCTGTACTATGAGCTGGTACTTTCTGGGCTGCCGCCGGCAGCCCAGCGCCTCCTGGAGGATTTCATGACCACCACGGGCCATCAGTACAGAAGTGACTTTGCCAAAGGTTTCTTCAACTCAGGCAGAGTGGAAGGAAGGGCCGAGGGATTGATTGAAGGACGGGCCCAAGGAAAGACCGAAGGAAAGGCCGAAGGAATTATTGAAGGATTGTATGAGGGAATGTTCAGAGGAAAGGCCGAGGCGCTGCTGATGGTGCTGCGCACCCGAGGCGTGGCGGTCAGCGATGAGCACCGCGCGCTCATCGCCGGCTGTGATGAGGACGCGCAACTGGACACATGGCTTCGGCGCGCCGTCGGTGCCGAAAAGATCCAAGAGCTGGGCGACGAGTTCGCCGGCTGAGTTCGTCATAGTGGCGCCGGCACCTCCAGGCCGGCGGCGGCTCGCAACCAAAGCTGGAGGATTCGTTGGTGTTGACGGAATGTGCAGGGATTGCGACCTCATGGTGACGGTGGCGAACGGGGTCGGGATGCGCCACTAAGCTGGGGGGCATGCGGATCCTGATCGTCGGGGGCACCAGGTTCGTGGGGCGGCACATCACCGAGGCCGCGCTCGCGGCGGGTCATGACGTCACGCTCCTGCACCGGGGGCAGACCGGCGCCGACCTCTTCCCGGCGGCCACCCATCTGCACGCCGACCGCAACGCGCTGCCCGACGGGCTCTTCGCGGGGCACGAGGGCTGGGACGCGACGATCGACGTCAGTGCCTATCTGCCGCGGCAGGTGCACGGGCTCGCCGACGCGATCGGGGAGCACGGCGGGCGCTACGTGTACATCTCCAGCGTGTCGGTCTACGACGTGCCCGCGGGGCCCGGGTTCGCCGAGGACTCGCCGCTGCTCAAGCTCGACGACCCGACCGTCGAGGAGATCACCAACGAGACCTACGGGCCGCTGAAGGCCGCGTGCGAGCGCGTCGCCGAGGAGCGGTTCGGGACTTCGACGGTGATCATCCGGCCGACGTACGTGGTGGGCCCGCACGACCACCTGTCGCGGTTCACGTGGTGGGTCGAGCGGGTCGCCCGCGGCGGCGAGATCCTCGCGCCCGGCCCGCGGGACGCGGCGATCCAGGTCATCGACGCCCGCGACATGGCCGACTGGACGATCCGCCTGCTGGACCGCCCCGGCGGCGGCGTGTTCCATGCGGTGAGCCCCGCCCCGCCGTTCTCGTTCGAGCAGCTGCTGGAGGCGATGCTCGCCGAGGTCGGGCCGCCCGGGACGACGCTGACCTGGGTCGACGCCGACTTCCTCCGTACGCGCGGCATCGACGAGGAGCGACTGCCGCTGTGGCACCCGTTCGACGCCGAGGCGGCCCTGGACGCCGCGGACCCGTCGGCGGCGTTCGCGGCGGGCCTGTCCCCCCGCCCGCTGCGCCAGACGATCCGCGAAACCTACGAGTCGGCCCTGCTCGACCCGCTCCCACCCCCGTCCGAGCGCCTCACCGCCGACCAGGAGACCACCCTCCTCACCGAATGGCGCTTACACACGTCCTGACCAGCCCTCGGTCTGGCGTCGGCGGCGTCGGTACGCCACGACCTGCGCAGAGCGACCGTCCGCTGGGTTCGACGGTTGCCGCCATCACCGCCGGGCGAAGCATCGGCCTTGATGGGTTCGTCTGCCGTGTTGATGAAGGCTTCTGTCAGACGGTGGTGCCGTAGAGCGTGGGGGGTGACGCGGTGGCTGTCCGCGCGCCGGGGCCGGTGAAGCTGCCGTGGGCGGGGGTTTCAGGTGGTGGTGCCGCGGATGGCCAGAGCGCGGGCCAGGAGGGGGATCGAACCGTCGGCGGTGTGCGGGAGGCGGGTGCGGAGCAGATCGCGCAGGGCGTCGCGGTGGTCGCTGGGGAGGGAGGCGACGTAGCTGGGTGCCGGGCCGGTGCCGCCGAGGAACGGGGTCCAGTAGTCGTCGAAGTCGGCGAAGACCGCGGTGGTGTCGATCGGGCGGGTCGTGACGGCGGTCAGGCCGGCGGCGGACCACAGGGTGCTGAGGGCGGCCGGGGAGCAGATGGACATGCGGCGGCCCTCGTCGAGCTCGGCGGCGGCCGGGTCGAGGGTCGCGGCGGCTTCCCAGAAGTAGCGCATCATGGCCATGCCGTCGGCGTAGTCCCAGACGTACGCCGCGACGGTCCCGCCAGGCGCTGTCACCCTGGCGAACTCGGCGACGGCCGCCGCGGGCGACGGCACGAAGTTGAGGGCGAGGCCGCTGACGACGACGTCGACGGCCGCGTCCGCCAGCGGCAGCGCTTGAGCGTCCCCCGCGACGAACCGCGCACCTGGGGCGACGCCCGCGCCGACGCCCGAGACAGCCCTCGAACCCGACCCCGCGCCGGGAGGACCAAAGGCCGCCTCCGGACCCGCGCCGGCGCTTGAGGCAACGCCCGGTCGCGCCCCCGCGCCGGCAGGGCCCAGGGCAGTGTTCGAACCCCCACCGGGCCCTGAGCCAGCAGAATTCAAGGCAGCGCCTGAAACCGTGCCCGTGCCCAAATCGACCTCCGGACCCGCCCCCGAGGCGGTGCTCGAACCGGCAAGGCCCAGGTCCGCGCCGGCGACCGAACCGGACCGCGGCGCGGCCGGGTCTGGACTTGTCGTCCTGGTGGCGGGCGGGGGTGTGAGGCGGGACGAGGCTGTTGTGAGGAAGGCGGTCGACGGGTCGAGGCCGGTGAGCTGTGCGGGGCTGGCGGTGGTGAGGATGGTGCCGGTGAGGGCGCCGGTGCCGCAGCCGGCGTCGAGCCAGCGGCGGCCGGGTGGGACGGCCAGCCAGGTCAGGAAGCGGGCGGCGACGGGGCGGCTCCAGCGGCCCACGTACGCCTCGTAGGCGTCGCCCTTCGCCCACAGCTCGTGCGCCATGAGCGTCACGGTAGGCGGCGACGGCAACAGTGTGCGAGCGGGCGGCGGAAGGCTGCCATAATCCAGCGATGAGTAGCCGGCCGAGCCTCGCACAGGTGGCGGCGTTGTCGGGTGTGTCGGTCAAGACGGCGTCGCGGGCGTTGAGCGGCGAGGGGTATGTCGCGGTCGAGACCAAGGCGCGGGTGCAGAACGCGGCGGACGAGCTGGGGTACCGGCTGAACCGGACCGCCCGGGAGCTGCGGCGCGGCGGCAACACCTCGACGCTGGTGGGGCTGCTGAGCGGGGACCTGGCGAACCCGTTCTACTCGCGGCTCGCCAGCGGGCTGGAGCGGGAGCTGCGCATGCACGGGCTGCAGCTGATCACCGCCAGCACCGACGAGAATCCGGAGTGGGAGCGGCGGCTGACGGACTCGCTGCTGGAGCGCAGGGTCAGGGGGCTCGTCGTCGTCTCGACGATGGCGGAGCACGGGCATCTGGCGGCTGAGCGGCGGCACGGGAGCCCGTTCGTGTTCGTGGACCGGCCGCCGGTGGACCTGACCGCGGACGCGGTGCTGCTCGACAACCGGGGCGGGGCGAAGAGCGCCGCCGAGCACCCCCTGGAGCGCGGGCACCGGCGGATCGGCATCGTCGGGGACCTGTCGCGGCTCACCACGCACCAGGACCGGGTCGAGGGGTTCGCGGAGGCGATGGAGGCCGCCGGGATCACCGGCTGGCGCGACTACCTCCTGGAGGACGCGCACGATGTCGACAAGGCCGAGCGTGCCGTGCACTCGCTGCTCGCCCGCGACCCGGCGCCGACGGCCGTGTTCACCACCAACAACCGGATCACGACGGGTGCGCTGCGGGCGTTGCGCGCGAGCGGCAACCGGGACAAGGCGCTGATCGGCTTCGACGAGCTGGACCTCGGTGACGTGCTCGGGGTGACGGTGGTCGCGCACGACCCGGAGGAGATGGGCCGGCACGCGGCGCGCCTGTTGCTCGCCCGCCTGGAGGGCGACGACGGCCCCGCCCGGCGCGTGATCCTCCCGACCCGCCTGATCGAACGGTCCACGACGGCCGTCCACTGAACGGCGGCTATGAAGCTGAACGGCGGCTATGAAGCTGAACGGCGGCTATGAAGCTGAACGGCGGCTATGAAGCTGAACGGCGGCTATGAAGCTGAACGGCGGCTATAAAGCCGCCTGATAGCGGGCGGCGAGGTCGCGGAGCAGGTCGCGCAGCTCCGGCGGGTCGAGCACGGTGAAGGGGAAGCCGATCGTGCCCAGGAACCCGGCCAGGTCCATGAGCTTGTCGGCGCCGGTCTCCAGCTCGCAGGTGGCCTCGCCGGTCGGGGTCAGCACCCCGGCCGTCGACGCCAGGCGCGCCGTCACCGCCGCGATCGGCGCGTGCACCCGCACCCGGGCCGGCACCCGCCACGCCGCCGACGACACCCCTCGCATCACGTGGGCGACGGCGTCGCCGCCGGGCGGGTCGCGGGGCTCGAACCGGACGCCCGTCGGCGGGTGCAGCGCCACGAGGTCCGCCCGGAACGTGCGCCAGTCCGCGCGGTCGAGGTCCCACGCGAGCAGGTACCAGCGCCGGCCGGTGTAGACGAGCCGGTGCGGCTCCGCGCGGCGACGCCGGTCCTTGTAGTCGAAGCTGATCCGCTCGTGATCCCGGGTCGCCGCGGCGAGCGCGGTGAGCAGCGACGCGTCGACCGTCGGCCCGCCGCCGGCCGCGGAGACCGTCGCGGACCGCAGCGCGTCGACCCGGCGGCGCAGCCGCGGCGGCAGCGTCTGCTCGAGCTTGATCAGCGCCCGCAGCGCCGGGTCCTCCAGCCCGGTGACGGACCCGGCGGCCGCCGCGCGCAGCCCGACCGCGACCGCGACGGCCTCCTCGTCGTCGAGCAGCAGCGGCGGCGTCGCGGCACCCGCCCCGAGCCGGTAGCCGCCGGTGATCCCGGTGCTGGAGTCGATGTGGTACCCGAGGCTGCGCAGCCGCTCGATGTCGTTGCGCACGGTGCGGGTGGTGACGGCGAGCCGCTCGGCGAGGGCCGCGCCCGACCAGTCCCGCCGGCTCTGCAGCAGCGACAGCAGCCGCAGCAGCCGCGCCGAGGTCTCCAGCATCGGCCAAGTCTGTCAGACATTGCGGAACGTATCTTTCCGCAATGCCCGATAGCGTGCTTCACATGACGACATTCCGGGGTTTCGCGACGTTGAACGTGTTCGCCGAGGACCATGACGCGGCCAAGCGGTGGTACGCGGAGCTGTTCGGCGTCGAGCCGTACTTCGAGCGGCCCGGCTACGCCGAGTTCCGCGTCGGCGACCGGCAGGCCGAGTTCGGCATCGTCGACAGCCGGTACGCGCCGCACGACACCGGCACGCCCGCGGGCGCGTTCATGTACTGGCACGTCGACGACCTCGACGGGACCCTGCAACGGCTGCTCGCGCTGGGGGCGGCGCCGCTGCATCCGGTCACCGAGCGCGGGCCGGGCTTCGTCACCGCCGCGGTCACCGACCCGTTCGGCAACATCGTCGCGATCATGCACAACCGGCACTACCTGGAGATGGCCTGATGGAACCGGTCCTGTTCGCCGACACGGCGGCGTTCGAGCGGTGGCTCGAGTCGTACCACGGCCAAGATGGCGAGATCTGGATCCTCGTCGGCAAGAAGGGCAGCGGGATCACCAGCATCTCCGTGCAGGAGGCCCTGGACGTGGCGCTGTGCTTCGGGTGGATCGACGGGCAGCGCAAGAGCTTCGACGATCGGCACTTCCTGCAGCGGTACGTGCCGCGCCGCCCCCGCAGCACCTGGTCGCAGGTCAACGTGGCGAAGGTCGAGGCGTTGAAGGCGGCCGGCAGGATGCGGCCCGCCGGGCTGGCCGAGGTCGAGAGGGCGCGGGCCGACGGGCGGTGGGCCGCGGCGTACCCGTCGCAGCGCAACGCCACCGTGCCGCCCGACCTCGCCGAGGCGCTGGGCGGCGACGAGCGGGCGAAGGCGCGGTTCGACGCGTTGCCGGCGACCGAACGGTACGGGCTGATCCTCAACCTGGTGAAGCTGCGCACCGCCGCCGGACGGGCCGCCAGGGTGCGGGCGATCCTGGCAGCATTGTCCGCATGACGACGCTGGGTGCCGTGTTCGTGCCGCAGCTTCCGCCGGAGCGGCTGCGGTCCGTGGTCCGTGCCGCCGACGAGAGCGGCCTGGAAGAGCTGTGGTTGTGGGAGGACTGTTTCCTGGAGAGCGGGGTCGCGACCGCCGCGGCGGCGCTCGCCTGGTCGGAGCGGGTGCGGATCGCGGTGGGGCTGCTGCCCGTGCCGTTCCGCAACGTGGCGGTGACCGCGATGGAGCTGGCGACGCTGTACCGGCTGTTCCCGGGCCGGGCCATCATCGGCGTCGGGCACGGCGTGCAGGACTGGATGGCGCAGGTCGGCGCGCGGGCCGAGTCGCCGATCACGCTGCTGCGCGAGTACGTGACGGCGCTGCGCGGTCTGCTCGCCGGTGAGCGGATCACCGTCGACGGCCGGTACGTCCACCTCGACGGCGTCGCGCTCGACTGGCCGCCTTCCGGTGCGCCCGTCTACGTGGGCGCCACCGGGCAGCGCACGCTGCGGCTCGCCGGGGAGCTCGCCGACGGCACGATCCTCACCGGCGGCACCGGCGTCGAAGCGGTCCGGGCGGCGCGGCAGCGCATCGACGAGGGGCGGCAGGCGGCGGGCCGCACGGATCCGCACCCCGTCGTCGTCTACCTGCACGCCGCGACCGGCGACGACGCCGAGGCGCGGATGGCTGCGGAGCGGGTGCGCTGGGGCTACCACGACGGGCAGGACGTGACCGTCGCCGGGGACGCGCACGCCGTCGCCGACGCCGTCGCGCGGTGGGCGGACGCCGGCGCCGACACCGTGGTCCTCCAGCCGACGCCCGACGACCCGGATCCGGAGGGGTTCATGCGGTTCGTGGCGGAGCGGGTGCGGCCGCTGGTGGCGTAGCTCCGGCGGTACCGTGGCGAGCATGGCCGAGAATCCAGCCGTCGCGGCGGCAGAGGCGAGTGGAATCGCGTTCCGGATCGTCGAGCACGGTCCGGTGCGCAGCCTCGCCGAGGCCGCGGCGGCGCGCGGGGTCGAGGTGCCGGACGTCGTGAAGACGATCGTGGTGCGGGTCGGCGACGGGGACTACCGGTTCGTGCTGGTGCCCGGCGACCGGGTCATCTCGTGGCCGAAGCTGCGCGCCCTCCTCGGCGTCAACCGGCTGTCGATGCCGGACGCCGCGACCGCCCGCGACGCAACCGGTTACGAGCGCGGGACGATCACGCCGTTCGGCTCGTCGACGGCCTGGCCGGTGGTCGCCGACGAGCGGATCCTCGGGCGGGAGATCACGCTCGGCGCCGGCCGGCACGGCGTGGCGCTGGCCGTCGACGCCGGTGCCGCGATCGAGGCGCTGGGGGCGGCGGTCGCCGACGTCTCCGAGCCGGAAGCTTGATCGATTCGCGGTATTTCCCGTCGGCACGAGCGGAAAAGCGCGCGCCAATGGCAATTTGCGCAAAATGCCAGACTTCTTCGTGATCTGTGGGAATGTGGCACTGGCAACCATCATTGCCCGGGTTTCCGGCACACGCGTCCTGGCGGTTCCGACCGCTGGGAGGCACCGCCCGACCGTGACGACTCCGTGACGGCAGGGCAGCCGGAGAGCGCAGGAGAGCCCCGGGCCGAGCGGGGAGTCGCACTGTCCACACATCCGTTACGCCGTCCCCGCAGGACGGCACGCACATTGCGCATCAACCTCGGCACCGCGCTCTGCGTGGTGCTGTGCGGGGTGGCCGGGAGCGCGCCGGCCCACGGCGCCCCAGCCGACACGTCGCCGGCCGCACGGATCAGCACGACGATGCCACCGGTCGGTGTCAGGTCTGTCTGGTACTACGAGGGCGGCACGACCGATGCCCGCGCCGAGCTCCGCGAGGTGCGTGCCGCGAGCCGGGACGCCCAGCGGGCGCGGCTCGCCCAGCAGGCCGCCGCGGCGCAGGCCGCCGCTGACGCCGCCGCAGGGTCTTCCGCGACGGCGCGGGCCGAGGCGGTGACCGTCGCGGGGGCGGTCACCCGGCAGCGGCCGGCCAGCCGGAGCCGGCCGGCACCGCGGACCCGGGCTTCGACCGCGCCGCGCACCGGACCGGGCCGGCAGCGCCCGCCGGTGACCCGTCGCCCCCCGAGGGCCACTGCCGCCTCCACGTGGGCGCCCCCCAGCTGGGCGCCGGCGGCCGGCGGCGGGGTGGTCGGGTTCGCGCTCGCCCAGGTCGGCAAGGGCTACGGGTTCGGGTCAGCCGGCCCCGACCGGTTCGACTGCTCGGGCCTCGTCGCCGCCGCGTTCCAGCGGATCGGCATCTCGCTGCCGCACCAGACCGGAGGGCTCGCCAGGGTCGGCCGGCCGGTCGGGCGAGGCGAGCTGCGCCCCGGCGACCTGGTGTTCCCGGCCTCCGGGCACGTCGGCATCTACGTCGGCGGCGGCCGGATGGTGCACGCCTCCACCGAACGCGGCGGCGTGAAACTCTCGCCGGTCTACGCGTTCAGCTTCGCCCGCCGGGTCGCCTGACGCCGGGACGGTCCACATCGGACACCAGCACAGTCCGATGTGGACCGTCAGGCCTTGTCGTGCAGGCGGAAGTCGGCGAAGTCGAAGCCCGGGGCGACGACACAGCTGACCAGGACCGGCTCGGTGCCGGTCGGGGCGGCGGCCTGCCAGACGCCGGCGGGGATCAGCACCTGCGGGCGCTGCCCCGCCGCGACATCACCGCCCAGGAGCGTGGTCGGGCCCTCGCCGGGCGCTTCGCCGGAGCCGCCCAGCCGCAGCGCGAGGGGGCCGCCCGAGTGCCAGAACCACAGCTCGTCGGAGCGGACCACGTGCCACGCCGACTCCTCACCCGGGTGCAGCAGGAAGTAGATCGCGGTCGCCGCGTTGCGCGGCCCGTCGTACCCCTCCGGCGAGAACGCCACCGGCGAGCGCCAGGTCTCCCGGAACCAGCCGCCCTCCGGGTGCGGCGCCATGTCCAGCAGCTCCGCCAGTCGTGGTCGCGTCGTCATTTCGCCACCGTAGCGGGCCTGCGGTCCGCCCGAACGTCCGGTGCGCCGGCGCGCCCCGCTTTGCGATGCTGATCGCATGCTGCTGGAAGGACCCGGCGGTGTCGCCGTCGCGCTCAGCGTGGCGGACCGCACCGGCGAGCTGGTCGTCGTCGAGGGGGTCGTCGACGCCGGCGACGGGCGGGCGTGGACCTTCCGCGACGCCTGCCTGACCGAGGCGGAGGCGGCGGGGCTCGGCCAGTGGCTCCTGCGGGCCGCGAAGGGGCGGCTGGAGCTGCCGGACCGGCTGGCGTTCGCGTCGCCGGGCCTGACCTTCACGCTCGAGGAGCACGACCATCTCCAGCCGCGGGTCACGGTCGGGTTCTCCCTGGCCGCGGCGCCGCCCTGGCTCGGCGAGGAGCGGATGCGCACGTACGACTACCCGATCACGCTCGACCTCGACCCGCAGGCCCTGGAGGCCGCCGCCGTGGACTGGGAGCGCGGTCTCGGCTGAGTAGGATCGCCGGATGCGACGACGCGCCCTGGCAGCGGCACTGACGACGGTCGTTCTCGCCCTCGCCGGGTGCGGCGGGTCGCCCCGCAATGTCGCCGCTCCCGCTTCGCCCTCGCCTTCTTCCCCGGTCGCGGCGGCGTCGTCGGTACCGGCGACGTCAAGCGCACCCAGCAGCACCTCCGCCGCGCCGCCGCCGCCGCAGGCGAACGGCAATCCGAACGGCCGGGCCACGGTCCCGGCGGAGGCCCGCGCCGCCGACACGTCGATACCCACCCGCGTCATCGGCAACGGCACCCCCGCGAGCTGCACGTCCGAGGCGGTCGTGTCGGCGGTCGGCGCCGGCGGGGTCATCACGTTCAACTGCGGCCCGCAGCCCGTCACGATCACGATGAAGGCCACCGCGAAGATCAAGAACGTGCAGGGCGCGAAGATCGTGCTCGACGGCGGCGGCAAGGTCACCCTCAGCGGCGAGGGCAAGCGGCGCATCCTCTACATGAACACGTGCGACAAGAACCAGGGCTGGACCACCTCGCACTGCCAGGACCAGGACCACCCGTCGCTGACCGTGCAGAACCTGACCTTCGCCGACGGCAACTCCACCGGCGACACCACGGAGGGCGGCGGAGGCGGCGCGATCTTCGTCCGCGGCGGCCGGTTCAAGGTCGTCAACGCCCGCTTCGTCCGCAACCGCTGCGACCAGACCGGCCCGGACCTCGGCGGCGCCGCGATCCGGGTGCTCAGCCAGTACCACAACCAGCCCGTCTACATCGTGAGCAGCACCTTCGGCGGCGCCGCCGGCCAGGGCGGCGTCTGCGCGAACGGCGGCGCCCTGAGCAGCATCGGCGTGTCCTGGGTCGTCCTCAACAGCGTCCTGTCCTACAACTCAGCCGTCGGCAAGGGCGCCAACCCCGCCCGCCCCGGCACCCCCGGCGGCGGCAGCGGCGGCGCCATCTACTGCGACGGCAACCAGTTCACCGTCCGCCTCGCCGGCACCCTCGTCGAGCAGAACAAGGCCAACGAGGGCGGCGGCGCCGTCTTCTTCGTCAGCAACGACCGCTCCGGCACGATGTCCATCGAGAGCTCCACGCTGCGCAAGAACCCGAGCGCCGGCTTCGAGACGCAGGGTTTCCCCGGCATCTACTTCCTCGGCGCCCGCCCCCCGTCGGTCTCGTCCTCGACCCTGACCCGCTGACCGTCGCGCGCTACGACCGCAGGCAGGCGCAGAACGGGTGCCCCGCGGGGTCGATGAGCACCAGGTACCGCTCCGGCGCCGGCTGGAACTCGGCCCTGGTGGCCCCGAGCTTCACCGCCCGCTCCTCGGCATCCGCGAGATCGTCGACGTAGAAGTCCAGGTGGAACTGCTTCGGCACCGGCCCCTCGGGCCACGTCGGCTTCTCGTAGCTCCCGATCTGCCCGAACCCGATCGACGTCTTCCCGTCGCTGACCATCGCGTACTCCGCCTGCGTGTGCGTCACCTCCCACCCGAGCATCTCGCTGTAGAACTCCGCCAGCACCGGCGGCTCGGCACAATCGATGCTCACCATGATGAGCGTGGCAAATCCAGTCATGCCCCCATCCTGACCCCCATTCCTGCCACCCCATGTCAGGTTCCCCGATCGATTCTTCCGCCCCGGGCGATGCTTCAACGGCATGCGATCGACGCTGTTCCCTTGATTCGCGCTTCCGGGGGCTTCCGCGTGGGCGGACGCTCGGTGGGTCGACGTCGATCAACGCGCAGATGTGGATCCGTGGCTGTGCCGCCGACTACGACGGGTGGGGGGTCGACGGCTGGTCCTACGCCGAGGTGCTGCCGTACTTCCAGAAGGTGGAGCGGCGCGTCGGGGAGCGAGGCTCGCTCGGCGCGGACGGTCCACTGTGGATTCGGGAGCTGCGCAGCCCGAGCCGGATCACCGCCGCGTTCCTGGAGGCGTGCGTCGCCGAGGGGATCCCTGCGACGGCCGACCTCAACGGGCCCGACAACAGTGGCTGCTCCCCCACGCCCGTCACCCAGCACCGCGGAGCCCGGTTCAGCGCCGCCGACGCATACCTGCGGCCCGTCCTGAAGCGGCCCAATCTGACCGTGCGCACCGGTGCGACGGTCGACCGGCTGCGGCTGAGCGGGGCGGCGGCAAGACAACAGCAGCAGCGGCGCCGGGTCGTCGGCGTCGCGTACAAGGACGCGGCCGGGGCCGTCCGCGAGGTGACGGCCAAGAAGGAGGTGCTGCTCTGCGCGGGCGCGGTGAACACGCCGCAGATCCTGCAGCTGTCGGGCATCGGCGATCCAGACGCGCTGCGGGCCGCCGGGGTCGAGCCGGTGCACGAGCTGCCCGGCGTCGGCGCCAACCTGCAGGACCACCTGTCGGCGGGAGTGGTCGCGCACTGTCCCGAGCCGATCACGATGTTCGCCGCCGAGTCGCTCGGCAGCGTCGCCAGATACCTGCTCGGCCGCACCGGGATGCTGTCGTCGAACGTCGCGGAGGCGGTCGCGTTCGTCGCGCCCGACCCCGGGATCCCGCCGGAGATCGAGCTGATCTTCGCGCCGGTGCCGTTCGTCGAGCACGGGATGGTGCCGCCGCCGGCGCACGGGCTGACGATCGGGGTGGTGCTCCTGCAGCCGCGCAGCCGCGGCACCGTCGGGATCAGCGGGCCGACGGCCGCCGAGCCGCCGGTGATCGAGCCCGGCTACCTCAGCGAGGAGGCCGACCTGCGGCGGATGGTGTGGGGTGTACGGGTCGCCGAACGCCTCGCGAGGTCCGCGGCGCTCAAGCCGTACGTCGGCGAGCCGATGGAGCCGTACGCGGGCGTCCTGGACGACGACGGCGTCGCCGGCTCGATCCGCCGGCACTCCGAGACCCTGTACCACCCGGTCGGCACCTGCCGGATGGGCACCGGCGACGACGCGGTCGTCGACCCGTCGCTGCGGGTGCGCGGGCTGACCGGCCTGCGGGTGGTGGACGCCTCGGTGATGCCCGTCATCAACCGGGGCCACACCATGGCACCGGTCTACATGATCGCGGAGAAGGCCGCCGACCTGATCACACAGGCCCGCTGACCGTCACACGCCGGCGGCGGAGGAGGAGCACGGCCGCGAGCGGCCAGAGCGCCTGGGCGCCGGCGGCCAACCGTTCGGCGAGCCCTACCAGTACACCGGCGGCGAGGGCGATCGAGAACAGCACGACGAGCGTGACCAGCACCCCGGTGGCCACCCGCGCGAGCGGGACGCGGCTCAGGGCCGGCCAGATGGCCAGGCAGGCGAACGCGATGGTCGCCGCTGCCTGGTGCGCGCCCGACGAGCCGGCCCGCGGCAGCGGGAAAGCGGCCACCAGGACCGTGGCGGCCCCGCCCGCGGCGAGCATGACCCGGGCCTGCGTGGCGACGGGGCGCAGGCCGTGGGCGGTGACGACGTGGCAGATCCCGACCCCGAGCAGCGCCACCGTCATCACCCACCGGTCGGTGGCGCCGAGGCCGGCCAGGGCGCTGATCGTGTCGCGGAGCGGGTCGAAGGAAGGCTGGAGCGCCGCGGCGACGCTCCACCCGCCGATGAGCAGGACCGGTGCGGTGGCCGAGGAGACCACCGCGGACCACCGCACCGAATCGCGCATCTTCGAAGTATGGCGGGTCAGGAGCCGAAGGCCTCCAGCTCCCACAGCGAGTAGCCCCACTGCGTGCCGCGCTGGGTGCCGTTGACCCGCAGGTAGCGGCCGGAGCCGTTGACGGTCACGTCGTCGATGCCGCCGTCGCCGGTCGTCGTGGTGTAGATGTTCGTCCAGGTGTTGCCGTCCGGCGAGGTCTGGATCTGGTACGCCTTGCCGTAGGCCGTCTCCCAGTTGAGCCGCACCCGCGTGATCGTGCGGGTGGCGCCGAGGTCGAGCCGGATCCACTGCGGGTCGCTGTAGGCGCTGCCCCAGCGGGTCGCGGTGTTGCCGTCGACGGCGTTGGCGCCGGCGTGTGGGCTGCCGGACTCGACGGACGACACCGTCACCGGGCAGTTGCGGCACAGCGACTGCGGACCGGTGCCGGCCGGCGTGCCGTACACGCTGAGATCCCAGATCGAGTAGCCCCACTGCGTGCCGCGCTGGGTCTGGTTCACGCGGACGTAGCGGCCCGTGCCGGTGAGGGTGACGTCGTCCACGCCGCCGTCGCCGCTGCTCGTGGAGTAGACGTTGGTCCAGGTGGACCCGTCCGGAGAGGTCTGGATCTGGTACGCCTTCGCGTAGGCGGCCTCCCAGTTGATCCGGACCCGGTTGAGGTTGTACGAGGCGCCGAGGTCGACCTGCAGCCACTGCGGGTCGGCGTGGACGCTGCCCCAGCGGGTCGTGCTGTTGCCGTCGACCGCGTTCGCCGCGACGAGCGTGCTGTTGGGCTCGACCGACGACGCGGTCGCGGTCTTGCCGCGGGCGATGTCGGTGGCCGGCTGGCTGCCGTCGGTCTTGATGCGGATGTTGCGGTAGAAGATGTCGGCGCCGGCGCCGTCGTTCTGCACGCCGATGTAGCCGGACTGGATCGCCCGGGTGCTCGTGTAGTCGTTGATCTTCACGCCGTTGAGCCAGATCTCGACCCGCTGGCCGTGCACGCCGACCTCGTAGGTGTTCCACTGCCCGGGCGGGTTGAGGGCGGCGGCGCGCAGGGCGGCGTCGGGGGCCTTGAAGCTGTAGACGCTGCCGGTGGTGCGGGACGGGTCGGCGTCGGTCGCGTCGATCTGGATCTCGTGGCCGGCGTTGACCGGGCCCCACGGGTCACCGTTGGGGTCGGGGAAGCCGATGAAGACGCCGCCGTTGTCGTCGCCGGGCATCTGCCAGTCGACCTTCAGCGAGTAGTTGGAGAACTGGCTCACCGGGTACCAGAGCAGCCCCATGCCGCCGAACGAGGTGAGCGTGCCGTCGGCGAGCGTGAACCCGCCGGGGCCGGCCTGCCGCCACTGGTTGAGGCTCGCCTGGCTGCCGTCGAACAGCGCCTGGTAGCCGGTCTCGGGGCGGCAGTCCGCCTGGACCTGCCCCGCGGCCCACTTGATGCCGCCGAGGAGGTGGGCGGTGAAGTTCGCCTCGGTGTAGGACGCCTCGGTGTGGCCGAGTCCGGTGTACCAGCTGCGGCCGCCGTCGAACTGCTTGCACCACGAGATGGGGTGGTCGCCGGCCATCGACCCGCCGCTGTAGCTGCCCTCGTCGAGGCTCATGAGGACCTTGGCGGTGCTGCGGGGGTTGGTCTGGTAGTTGTACCACTCGTCGGTGCGGGTCCAGGTCTGCGGCAGGTGCGCCGTGGCCGCGTGCGAGCGGTCCTCGACCCTGATCGTCGCCTGCTGCTGCGCCGGGTGCGAGGCGAACCAGGCGCCGACGAGGTTGCCGTACCAGGGCCAGGCGTACTCGGTGTCGGCCGCGGCGTGCACGCCGACGTAGCCGCCGCCGGCGCGGATGTAGGACTCGAACGCGGCCTGCTGGGTGGCGTCGAGCACGTCACCGGTGGTCGACAGCCACACGACCGCCTTGTACTGGGCCAGGTTCGCGGTCGTGAACGCGGCGGCGTCCTCGGTCGCGTCGACGGCGAAGTTGTTCGCGCTGCCGAGGGCCTGGACGGCGGCGATGCCGTTGGGGATCGAGCTGTGGCGGAAGCCTGCCGTCTTGGAGAAGACGAGGACCTTGTACGCCGGGGCTGCGGACGCGGGGGTGGCCGCACCACCCGCGGCGAGGAGGGCCGCGACGGCGGCGGCCGCGATCAGTTTCCGAACAGGTATACGCACAGGACGTGCTCCTTCCGGATGGATCGCGGGCCTGTGCGGGACCGTCGCGATCGCGGGGAGGGAGGAGCGCGCCGAACGCACCTTCCGTTGCTTCTGTCAGAACTTTGCCCCGGACAAACAAAAGTGTCAATGGGTCACTTAAGTCGTGCACGACTTAATCGCGTGCTACCGTTCTGGACGTGAGGGATGTTCTGGCACTCGACCAGCAGGTCTGCTTCGCGCTGTACACGGCCTCGCGGGCCGTCACCGCGCGATACCGGCCACTGCTCGACGAGCTGGGCATCACGTACCCGCAGTACCTGGTCCTACTCGTGCTCTGGGAGCAGGACCAGCGGACCGTCAAGGAGATCGGCGCCGCCCTGCGGCTCGACTCCAGCACCCTGTCGCCGCTGCTCAAGCGCCTGGAGGCGGCCGGCCTCGTCACGCGGGCACGCCGCGCCGACGACGAGCGGTCCGTCACCATCCAGCTCACCGCGGCCGGCGCCGCGCTGCGCGAGCGGGCCCGGGACGTCCCGGGCAGGCTCGTCTGCGAGGGCGGGCTCGGCATCGACGAGCTCGACGAGCTCCGCGAAACCCTGGTGCGCCTCACCGGCGCGCTCACCGACCTGCAAGGAGGCCCTCCTGATGGCAGTCCTGTACACCGCTGAGGTCACCGCCACCGGCGACGGCCGCGACGGCCACGTCACCAGCACCGACGGCATCATCGACGTGGACGTCGCGGTGCCGAAGGAGATGGGTGGCGCCGGCGGCGCGACCAACCCCGAGCAGCTGTTCGCGGCCGGCTATGCGGCCTGCTTCCACAGCGCGCTGCGGGTCGTCGCCCGCCGCGCCAAGGCGTCCGTCGACGGCAGCGAGGTCAACGCCCGGGTCGGCATCGGACCCAACGGCAACGGCGGCTTCGGGCTCGACGTCACCCTGACCGTCACCCTGCCCGGCGTCGAGCGGGACGCCGCGTGGCAGCTGGTCGAGGCGGCGCACCAGGTCTGCCCGTATTCCAACGCGACCCGCGGCAACATCGACGTCAAGCTGGAGCTCGCATGACGACCAGCAGCAAGGTGTGGCAGCTCGCCGCCCGGCCGACCGGCTTCCCGACGCCCGAGGACTTCCGCCTCGTCACCGAGGAGCTGCCCGCGCCCGGTCCCGGCCAGGTGCTCGTGCGCAACGACGTCATGTCGGTCGACCCCGCGATGCGCGGCCGGATGAACGACGTGCCGTCCTACGTGGCACCGTTCCAGGTCGACGCGGCCCTCGACGGCGGCGCGGTCGGCACCGTCATCGCCTCGGAGAGCCCAGACGTCGCCGTCGGTGACAGCGTGCTGCACGGGCTCGGCTGGCGCGAGCACGCGCTGCTCGACGCGAAGCACACGCGGGTCGTGGACACCGCGATCGCGCCCGCCTCGGCGTACCTGGGCGTGCTCGGCATGCCGGGGCTCACGGCGTACGCCGGACTCCTCGACGTCGCGAGGATGCGGCCCGACGAGACGGTCTTCGTCTCCGGTGCCGCGGGAGCCGTCGGCACGCTGGTCGGGCAGATCGCGCGGCTGCGGGGGGCGCGGCTGGTGATCGGGTCCGCGGGGTCGGCGGAGAAGGTGCGCTACCTCGTCGACGACCTCGGCTTCGACGCCGCGTTCAACTACAAGGACGGCTCGATCCGCACCCAGCTGAAGCAGCTGACGCCCGACGGCATCGACGTCTTCTTCGACAACGTCGGCGGCGAGCAGCTGGAGGCGGCGCTCTTCCGGATGAACCTGCACGGCCGGGTCGCGATCTGCGGCGCGATCTCGCAGTACAACAACCCCGACGCGACCGGCATCCGCAACCTGACGCTGCTGATCAGCAAGCGGATCACCATGCAGGGGTTCCTGGTGCTGGATCACTGGGGGCGGCGGCAGGAGTTCGTCGACGAGATGTCCGGCTGGCTGCGCGAGGGCAAGGTGAAGGTCGCGGAGACGTTCGTCGACG
Organism: Dactylosporangium maewongense; assembly: GCF_039531485.1. Lineage (NCBI taxonomy): Bacteria > Bacillati > Actinomycetota > Actinomycetes > Micromonosporales > Micromonosporaceae > Dactylosporangium > Dactylosporangium maewongense. Next base: position 292,515 of record NZ_BAAAQD010000006.1, read on the forward strand.
GGATCGACCACGCCGTCGACGGGTTCCTCGGCATGCTCCGCGGCGAGAACCTGGGCAAGATGATCGTCCGGCTCACGTGAGTCGGTCCTCGGTCGCGGCGCGCAGGTCCGCGTACGCGCTCGCCGGGCTTCTTGCCGCGGCCGGGGTCACGCACCTGCTGAATCCGGAGCCCTACGACCGGATCGTGCCGCGGTCGCTGCCCGGGTCGCCGCGGACCTACACGTACGTGAGCGGGGTCGCGGAGCTCGCGCTCGCGGCGGGGCTCGCCCACCCGCGCACCCGCCGGGCGGCCGGGCTCGCCGCCGCCGGCTTCTTCGCGGCGGTGTTCCCGGCCAACGTGAAGATGGCGGTCGACTGGCGCATGGCGCCGCCGGCCCGCCGCGCGATCGCCTACGGCCGGCTGCCGCTGCAGGTGCCGCTGGTCCTGTGGGGGTTGAAGGTGGCCCGGGAATCGCGTACTCAGTAGCAGGGTGATGACAACCGCACGGCTGGTGCTGCGCCGCTGGCACGACGAGGACCGGGTGCCGTTCGCGGCGCTCAACGCCGACCCTGAGGTCATGCGGTTCTTCCCGCGGCCGCTGACCCGGGCCGAGAGCGACGAGTTCGCCGACCGGATCGAGGCCGCGTTCGACGAGCACGGCTACGGGCTGTGGGCCGTCGACGCGGCCGAGGCCGGTGGCTTCGTCGGGTTCGTCGGGCTGGCGTGGCAGCGGTTTCCGGCGCACTTCACGCCGGCCCTGGAGATCGGGTGGCGGCTGGCCCGGCACGCGTGGGGGCGCGGCTACGCGACGGAGGCGGCGGTGGCGGCGCGGGACTTCGCGTTCCGCCCCGTCGCCGACCCGTCCGGCGGCGCCGGCATGGACGAGATCGTCTCCATCACCACGCGGACCAACGAGCCCTCGCAGGCGGTGATGCGGCGGATCGGGATGACCCGCGACCCGGCGGACGACTTCCTGCACCCGAGCCTGGCGCCGGACCACCCGCTGGCCCCGCACGTGCTGCACCGGCTGCGGCGGGCTTAGCGGTACAGGCTGCGGCAGGCTCAGCGGCACAGGCTGCGGCGGGCCTGGCGGCACAGGCTGCGGCGGGCTCAGCCGTACAGGCGCAGGTGCAGCTGGAAGGCGACCTCGGTGAACCGGATCGTCGGCGGGCGCAGCGCCAGCAGCTGGCGCTCCAGGACCACCTGCAGCTCGCGCGGCGGCGCCTCCGGCCGGGCCATGATCCGCACGCCGACCGGCCGCGACGGGCCCAGGCGGAACTCGACCATGAGCTCCTCGGTGCCGTGCCGGACCCCGGTGAACGCCCGGTCGACGATGCCCCTCGCACGGTCGATGAAGTCGCCGAGCTCCGCCGCCGTCGTCGCCTGCCGCAGCTGCTCCTCCGGCGTGAGCAGCACGATCTTGCCCCGGTCGACGTGCCGCAGCGTCCGGCCGTCGGCGGTGGCCGGAGCCGCCTCCTCGGCGCGCGGCGGGTGGTAGATGGTGAGCTCGCCGGTGCGGTACCGCTCACCGGCGTTGTGGTCGCCGCCGTTGCCGCCTCCGTCGCCTCCGTTGCCTCCGCCGCCTCCGTTGCCGGAGGGCCAGTGGCCGCCGGGGCCGGGGCGCACCTCCGCCACCTGACGCGTCGCGGGGCCGGGGCGGGGCTCCAGCCGCAGCGCGAGGGTGCTGACGGCGCCGGCGGGCAGGCCGATCTCGATCGAGCGGCCCGCCTCGACCGCCTGCCGCAGCCGGGCGTACATCGCGCCGGTCAGCAGCACCGCGAAGCCGTCCTCGACCTGGCGGGCGGTCGGCTCGGCGGTGCCGCGGACCAGGAGCAGGAAGTTGCAGCCGATGCGGGTCGAGCGCTCGCCGCCGGGCGCCACGATCGCGGCCGGGCCGCGCTGGCCGGGGGTCCACACGTAGGTCTGCGGGGCGTCGGCGAGGCCGGGCAGGAACGCGCACACGTCGTCGGCCTCGCGCAGCGCCTCCTCGAACGCCTCCAGCTCCTCGTCGGCGCCGCCGATGTATGAGGTCGGGTCGCCCGCGGTGATCGTCAGCTCGAGCCGGTCGCCGATGTGCACGACCCGCAGGAACGGCAGGTTGTAGGCGGGCGCCTTCGACAGCATCGTCGCGGCCCGGAACTCGGCGTCGTCGACGACCGGGGCGCGGCCTGGGCGGAACCACCAGGGGTGTGGGTAGTACCGCTCCTGCGCGCCGAGCAGCGACAGGACCCGTGCGTGGCCGAAGCGCTGCACGACCGCGGTCTCGCCGGCCAGCAGCGGCAGCGCGACCAGCGGCGGGCGCTCGAAGGTCACGGTCGACGGGATGTCCTCGGGGGCGGCGGCGTACACGAACCCGGTGACCCGGCCGTCGATGTCGATGCCGGGCTGGTTGAAGACGCTGACGTCGCCGGCCTCGACGAGCCTGCCCTCGGCGGCGAGCCGGTGGACGGTGCGCGCCATCGACAGCGGATAGCCGGGGGCGGGCGCCCCGGTGCGGACCACGGCGAACACCATCTCCCGCTGGCCGTGCCGCTCCAGCCCCTCCGTCGTGTACAGCAGTGCGGGCAGCATGCCGGAAGCCGTGCGGATGCCACCCTCGTCGATGGCGACCGACAGCTGCCGGGGGATGAGGACCTCCCGGCCGACGGGTAACGCGGAGCCCACGGGGCCGATCATCGCATCCGCACGCAACAGTTGACCTTGCGCGAACGGCGGGCGACGCTCGGCGCCTCAGGAACGTCGCTGGTGGTGAGGGTGGCGCTCCGCGGTGTGGGACGGGAGGGTGGCGCTCCGCGGTGTGGGACGGGAGGGTGGCGCTCCGCGGTGTGGGACGGGAGGGTGGCGCTCCGTGGTGTGGGCGGCGACGATGGTGTGATGCGGATGACGTCGGAGCCGCCGGTCGAGTACGTCGCGTTCGTGTCGCGGCACCTGGAGCCGCTGCGGCGTGACGCCGTGCGCGTCGTCGGCGCCGAGGCGGACGCGGATCATCTGTACGGCGACGTCCTCACCGACGTCGCGGCCCGGTGGAGCTGGCTGGAGCTGCAGCGCACCCGGCTAGGGCACGAGGGCGCCGCCGACGACTTCCTCGGCCGGGTCTTCGCCCGCCGGTCCGAGCGCTGGTTCCTCGGCGATGACGGGGCCGGCGACGACGACCACCAGATCCAGGTGACCGCCTGGCATCCGGACGAGCCCCCGCCGTCGCGCCGCGTGTACGTGAGCAACGCCGTCCGCCTCGCCCCGATGCTCGTGCCGCGGCGCAGGAGCACCGTGTTCGTCGCCGGGCCGGCGTGCGAGGCGGCGATCGCGTGGTGGCACGCCTACGAGACGGTCCGGCGGCGGCGCCTCGCGTACCTCGGATTCGCGGCGATCGCGCTGCTGATGGCCCTGGCGAGCGTCAGCGCACCGCCCCCGGCGTGACGCACGGGGCTGAGCTGCGCGGCGGCGGGCCGGATGTGTTCGGCGTCACGGCATCCTGACCTTGCGGTGGGCGGCGCTCGCGGCTGCGTTGACGGATCCTGCTACTGTCCGCCGAGGGCCGGCTTGGGGGTGACATGAGCACGACGACACGCGTCGCGGGACGCTCGGTGCGGCACGACGCCGCGCATCGCCGGATCGCGGCGGTGGCGCTGGCCGCTGCCTTCGCCGGCGGCGTGCTCGGCACGCTCGCCGTCGCCCAGCCCGCCCACGCGGCACCCGCCGAGGCCGACATCGAGGCCAAGGCCGGCAACGGCGTCCAGGGCAAGGCCGGCGACAAGTCCCGCATCGGCTTCCAGGTCGCCAACCACGGCAAGGTCAACGCCGCGGTGGTGGTCGTGGTCACCGTGCCGGAGAACGTGCAGATCGAGTCCGCCGGCTCCTGCCAGGTCTCGGGCAGGTCGGCCACCTGCACGACGACGATCCGGGGCGGCGCGTCCGCCAACGGCTCGGTCCAGCTCGTCCTGCGCACCGGCGGGGAGGGCGAGGGCAGGGTCGTCGCCAGGCTCGCGCCCAACCAGGAGGTCAGCGACCCGAAGCCGGGCAACAACACCGACACCTTCAAGATCCGGGTGGTCGGCAGCGCCAGCCCGAGCCCGTCGAAGTCCGTGAAGTCCTCGCGCAGCGCCTCCGCCGACCCGGCCGCCACCTCCACCGAGGAGATCGCCCCGCCGGAGGCCGGCAACGGCGCGATCCCGCGCGAGGAGCCGAAGACCGCCCCGGTCAAGAGCGAGGGCGGCCTGTCGTTCGGCTTCTGGATCGGCGTGGTGGCCATCGTCGCGGCCCTCGGCCTGGTCGGCAGCCTCTTCTACTTCCGCCGCAGGGACCGCCTCGAGCCGGACACCGGCGTGTACCAGCTGCCGAACGCCGGCGGCGACAACCCGACCTCGGTGATCCCCCCGTATCAGGGCGGGTCGAACGTCTACGGCTCGCCCGCGGCTCCGCCGCCCGGTCCTCCCGGTCCTCCGTTCCCGCCGGGTCCTCCCGGTCCGCCGTTGGGTCCGCCGTCGGGTCCGCCGGTTCCGCCGCCGCCGGGGAACAACGACCAGACCATCCTCATGCGCCGGCCCAACGACCTCTGACCCGTGCCGCTCCCGCCCGGATCGGGCAGGATGGTGCGATGCGCAGCGAGCGGACCTCATCGATGCGATCGGCCGCGCTCGGCACGGCCCTCGTCTTCACGGCGAGCGGCACGCTGCTCGGCACGTGGGTGTCGCGGATCCCGGCGGTCGTCGCCAAGCTCGACGTCACCGCCGGCGAGCTCGGGCGGGCGCTGCTCGCGCTCGGCATCGGCTCGCTGCTGTCGATGCCGCTGACCGGGCACGTCTGCCGGCGGCTGGGCAGCCGCACCTGGGTCGCGTGCATGTCGGTGGCGGCGGCGGTGGTCCTCAGCTGCGCCGGGCTGGCGCCCGACCTGGTGTGGCTGTCGGTGGCCCTGTTCGCGCTCGGCATGGTGTACGGCTCGTGGGACGTCGCCATGAACGTGCAGGGCAGCGCCGTCGACCAGCTGGCCGGGCGTGAGTGGATGCCGCGGTACCACGCGTGCTGGAGCCTCGGCTCGATCCTCGGCGCGGCGGCCGGCTCCCTCGCGGCCCGCGGCGGCACCGGGATCGCGCTGCACTTCACCGTGGCCGCCTGCTGCGCGACCGCCGTGACGTTCGCGGGGCTGGTGCGGTACGTGGACGAGCGCGTCTCCTCCGCGCCATCGCCGTCGCCCTCACTCGAGGAGTCCGTTGCGCGGCCGACCGGCCCGCCGGTCAGGAACCGGGCGCTGCTGCTCATCGGGGCGCTCACGCTGTGCGCGACCGTCATCGAGGGCGCCGCCGGCGACTGGCTGGCGCTGTACATGCACGCGGGGCGCGGGCTGTCGGAGGCGTCGGCCGCGCTCGGCTACTCGGTCTTCGCCACCGCGATGACGGTCGTGCGGTTCGCCGGTACACCTGCCGCGGCGAGACTCGGAAGGGCCGGCGCGGTCCGGGCGGGCGGCCTCCTCGGCATCGCCGGCGTGCTCATCACCGTCCTGTCGCCGTGGGTGCCACTGACCTACGCCGGCGCGCTGCTGTGGGGCGCCGGGGTGTGTCTGGTGTTCCCGGCCGCCGTGAGCGCCGCCGGCGAGACCGACCGGCCGGCCGAGTCGATCGCGCTCGTCACCACCATCGGCTACGGCTCGATCCTGATCGGCCCACCGCTCATCGGCGCGCTCGCCGACGTGGTCGGCATGGGCCGGGCGCTGCTGACCCTGGCGGTGCTGGCCGCCGGCGTCGCCGTCCTCGCCCCAGCCGTCCGACCGTCACACGACCGCACACCGGTCACCCGATAGCCCCCTCCCCGCGGGGCCGGACAGCTCGGCACGGAGCCGGACACCGCGGGGGTGGGCAGGGGCTGGACACCGCGGGGGTGGGGCCGGACACCGCGGGGGTGGGCAGGGGCTGGACACCGCGGGGGTGGGGCCGGACACCGCGGGGGTGGGCAGGGGCTGGACAGCTCGGATATGTCCGCTGCGCGGACATATCCGAAATTTCGGTTATGTTCGCGAAGGTGAGCGGGGGCCGACACCACCACCGGGGCCGGCCGCGATCAGGCCGGCAGCGCGTCCATCGCCCGGTAGATGCGCACGTCGGAGACCGGGTAGGCGGTGCCGAGCGCCTGCGCGAACAGGCCCACCCGCAGCTCCTCGATCATCCAGCGGATCTCCCGCAGCTCGGGGCTCATGGTCATGCTGGAGACCAGCTGGTCGTACTCCCGCTGGACCTCCTGCACGGTCAGCATCCGGTCGCGGTCGCGGGCGGTGTCGGTCGGCACCTTCTCCAGGCGCCGTTCGATGCCGCGCAGGTACCGTTCGAGGTCCGGCAGCCGCTGCCATCCGGTGTCGGTGACGAAACCGCGGTACACCAGCCGCCCCAGCTGCCCGCGCATGTCGGTGAGCGCGGGAAGCAGCAGCGGGTTCTTGGTCCGGGCGAGGCGCTGCTCGACGTCATAGGACGCGGCGAGGATCCGCTGCACGTTGCCGACGACGTCGAGGGTCAGGTCGACCAGGTCGGCGCGGACCTTGTCGCGCAGCTTCGCGAACGCCTCGCTGTCCCACACCGGCCCGCCGGCGTCGGTCATGAGCTGGTCGACAGCGCACGACGCGCAGTCGTCGAGCAGGTCGACGGCGTTGCGGTGCGGGTTGCGGCTCAGCGCGAGCTTCGCCTCGTTGGACAGGCGGCCCTGCACGAACTTCGCCGCCGGCGGCAGCGTGAGCAGCAGCAGGCGGCGGGTGCCGGCCCACATCTCGTGCCGCTGCCGGGCCGGCAGGTCGAACGCCTTGACCGCCACCGACGTGCCCTCGTCGACGATCGCCGGGTAGACGGTGAGGGTGTGCCCGGCGACGGTCCGCGACAGGCTGCGCGGCAGCGTGCCGAAGTCCCAGCTGGTACTGCCGCTACGGGTGACGTCCGTCGCGGCCTCGGCCACAGTCTCCTGCACCTTCGGCGCCAGCCGGTCCCGCAGCTGCGGGAGGCTCTTGCTCTCGGCGAGCACGGCGCCGCCGTCGTCGACGACCCGGAACGTCATTTTCAGATGCTCCGGCACCTTCGTCAGGTCCCAGGCGTCGCGTGGCACGGTCACGCCGGTCATCCGGCGCAGCTCCCGCTCCAGGGCCTCCAGGAGGTGCCCGTCGCGGACCGGCAACTCAAGAAGCGCGTCGCGAGCCGTGTCGGGCGCCGGGACGAAGTTGCGCCGCAGCGCCTTCGGCAGCGACTTGATGAGCGCCGTCACGAGGTCCTCGCGCAGGCCGGGCACCTGCCAGCTGAAGTCCGCGTCCCGGACCCGGCCGAGCAGCGGCAGTCCGATGTGGACGGTGACGCCGTCGGCGTCGGCGCCGGGCTCGAACTGGTACGTCAGCGCGAACCGCTGGCCGTCCTGCTCCCACGCGTCGGGGTACTGGTCCTTCGCGACGCCGCCGGCGGTGTCGTTGACGAGCATCGCCGGGTCGAACGTGAGCAGCTCCGGCTGGTCCCGGCGGGTCTGCTTCCACCAGCTGTCGAAGTGCCGGCCGGAGACGACGTCCGGGCCGATCCGCTGGTCGTAGAACTCGAACAGGGTCTCGTCGTCGACGAGGATGTCGCGGCGGCGGGCCCGGTGCTCGAGCTCCTCGACCTCTTCGAGCAGCCGCCGGTTCTCGGCGAAGAACGCGTGGTGGGTCTCCCAGTCGCCCTCGACGAGCGCGTGCCGGATGAACAGCTCGCGCGACAGCGCCGGGTCGATCCGGCCGTAGTTCACCTTCCGGGAGCTGACGATCGGGACGCCGTACAGCGTCACCTTCTCCATCGCCATCACCGCCGCGGGCTTCTTCTCCCAGTGCGGCTCGCTGTAGTTGCGTTTGACCAGGTGCTGGGCGAGCGGTTCGATCCACTCCGGCTCGATCCGGGCCGCGACCCGCGCCCACAGCCGGGTCGTCTCGACCAGCTCCGCCGCCATCACCCAGCGGGGCGTCTTGCGGAAGAGCGCCGAGCCGGGGAACACCGCGAACTTCGCGCCCCGTGCGCCGAGGTACTCGTTCTTCTCCGCGTCCTTCAGCCCGATGTGCGACAGCAGCCCGGCGAGCAGCGACACGTGGATGTTGTACGGGGCGGCCGGCTCCTCGTTCGGCACCACATCCATGCTGCACAGCACGGACCGCAGCTGGCTGAAGATGTCCTGCCACTCCCGGACCCGCAGGTAGTTGAGGAACTCCGCCTTGCACAGCTTGCGGAACTGGTTGCTGGACAGCTCCTTCTGCTTCTCCTGCAGGTAGTTCCACAGGTTGACGTAGCCGATGAAGTCGGAGTCCTTGTCGGCGAACCTCGCGTGCTGCTGCTGCGCCTGCGCCTGCTTCTCCACGGGCCGCTCCCGCGGGTCCTGGATCGACAGCGCGGCGGTGATGACCATGACCTCGCGGACGCAGCCGTTGCGCTCGGCCTCGAGGACCATCCGGGCCAGTCGCGGGTCGACCGGCAGCTGCGACAGCCGGCGGCCGAGCGGGGTGAGCCGCTGGCCGCTCTCCAGCGCGCCGAGCTCCTCCAGCAGCTGCACGCCGGCGGTGACGTTACGGCGGTCCGGCGGGTCGATGAACGGGAACGCGGCCAGGTCGCCCAGGCCGAGCGAGATCATCTGCAGGATGACGGACGCGAGGTTGGTCCGCAGGATCTCCGGGTCGGTGAACTCCGGCCTTCCCTCGAAGTCCTCCTCGCTGTACAGCCGGATGCAGATGCCGTCGGAGGTGCGGCCGCAGCGGCCCTTGCGCTGGTTCGCCGACGCCTGCGACACCGGCTCGATCGGCAGCCGCTGCACCTTCAGCCGGTGGCTGTAGCGGGAGATGCGGGCCGTGCCGGGGTCGATCACGTACTTGATGCCGGGGACCGTCAGCGACGTCTCGGCGACGTTGGTGGCGAGGACCACCCGGCGGCCGGCGTGCGACTGGAACACCCGGTGCTGCTCGGCGAACGACAGCCGGGCGAACAGCGGCAGGATCTCGGTGTTGCGCAGGTCGAGCTTGGCGAGGGCGTCGGCGGTGTCGCGGATCTCGCGCTCGCCGCTGAGGAACACCAGCACGTCGCCGGGGCCCTCGGCCTGCAGCTCCTCGACTGCGTCGCAGATCGCGTCGATCTGGTCGCGCTCGTCCTCGCCCTCGTCGGGGGCCTCGATCGGGCGGTACCGGACCTCGACGGGATACGTGCGGCCGGACACCTCGATGATCGGGGCGTCGCCGAAGTGCCGGGAGAACCGCTCCGGGTCGATCGTCGCCGAGGTGATGATCACCTTCAGGTCCGGGCGCTTCGGCAGCAGCTGCCTGAGGTAGCCGAGGATGAAGTCGATGTTGAGGCTGCGCTCGTGCGCCTCGTCGATGATCAGCGTGTCGTACTGGCGCAGAAGCCGATCCTGCTGCATCTCGGCGAGCAGGATGCCGTCGGTCATCACCTTGACCATCGTCTGGTCGCCGGACTGGTCGGAGAACCTGACCTTGAACCCGACCGTGGCGCCGAGCTCGCTGCCCAGCTCCTCCGCGACGCGCTCCGCGACCGTCCGCGCCGCGATCCGCCGCGGCTGCGTGTGCCCGATCTGCCCCGACACGCCCCGGCCGAGCTCGAGACAGATCTTCGGCAGCTGGGTCGTCTTGCCCGAGCCGGTCTCGCCGGCGACGATCACGACCTGGTGGTCGCGGATCGCGGCGAGGATGTCGTCCTTGCGCTGGCTGACCGGCAGCTGCTCCGGATACGTGATCTTCGGAACCCCGGCCCGGCGGACCTCGACCCGCTGCTCGGCGCGCTCCACGTCGGCGCGGATGGCCTCGGCGATCGCCTGGGCGTGCGGGGACTTCTTCGCCCCCTCGATGCGGCGCCGGAGCCGGTGCTGGTCCTGCGGCATCAGCGCGGACAGCCGCGTGCGGAGCTCACGCAGAAGCTCCTGACCCGCGGTGTTCTCAGGTGCTATTTCCGCGTTTGTACGACTTCCGGACCGTCTCCGGTTCTGCCTGCCGCCGCTCTTGCCGCCGCTCTTGCCGCCGCTCTTGTCGCCGCTCTTGTCGCCGCTCCTGGCGCTGCTTCTGTCGCCGCTCCTGGCGCTGCTCTGGACGCCGGTCTTGTCGCTTGTTTCGCCGCCGCCCTCGTTGCTGGGCTCGGTCACGCCGGTGGGCTGGGGCACGTCAGACATAACGTTCGCAAGGATAGGCGCGCGTCGCCGCGATTGCCGCGTGATTTTCCGCTCCGCGGGTTCCGCGATTCTCGGCGGATCGTCACTTCTGCCACTACCGTCACACGTATGCCCTCTCGTTTTGCGTTCACGGCGCCCGCCGCGCCCCGGCCGCCGAAGGCGCTGGAGCTGGCGACCGTCGACGAGGACGACCTCCACGACGAGGCCTCCTACCGCGGGGTCGGCTTCTACGACCTGGACCTGACCGCCCGCTCGGCCAAGGGCGCCGAGTTCGACCAGTGCCGCTTCAACCACGCCGACCTGAGCGAGTCCTCCCTGGTCAAGGTGTCGCTGACCGACTGCCTGGTCGAGAGCAGCGACTTCGCCAACGTGCACGGCGACCAGTCGACCCTGCTGCGGGTGGCGGTCAAGGACTCGCGGCTGACCGGCCTGCACTGGCTCGACGGCGTGCTGCGCGACGTCACGCTCAGCGACTGCCGGATCGACCTGTCGGTGTTCCGCGCCACCCGGTTCGCCACCGTCCTCTTCGAGGACTGCAACCTGACCGGCGCCGACTTCACCGGCGCCGACCTGACCGGTGCGGCCTTCGCCCGCTGCGACCTGACCGGCGCCCAGTTCTCCGGCGCGAGCATGGACGGCACCCGGCTGACCGACTGCGTCCTGTCCGGCGTGGGCGGCGTGACCAGCTTCGCGGGCGCCACGATCAGCACCGGCGACCTGGTCACGCTGTCACGCGCCCTGGCCGCGGCGCTGAACATCACCATCTCGGACTAGCTCTTCTTGGCCCTCTTGCCGGCTTGCCGGTCGTCTTCGCGTGCTGGGCGCTTCGGCTGGGCGCTTCGGCTGGGCGCTTCGGCTGGGCGCTTTCAGCTGGGCGCTTTCAGCTGGGCCAGCCGAGGTTGCCGCCCTTCCGGCGGCGGGCGGTCACCTCGATCTCGATCCGCATCCGGGGGTCGGACAGCCCGCACACCTGCATCGTCGCCGCTGGGCGCACGTCGCCGAGCCACTCGCGCAGCACCGGCCAGCAGGGCTCGAAGTCGGCGGCGTCCGGCAGCAGGTACCGCACCCGCACCACGTCCCCGACACCCGCCCCGGCCTCCCGCAGCGCCGCGTCGATGTTCACCCAGCACTGCCGCGCCTGCGCCACCACGTCGTCGGAGATCGTCATCGACGAGTAGTCGAACCCCGTCGTCCCCGACACGTGCACCCAGTCACCGTCCACGACCGCCCGGGAGTACCCGATCTCCCGCTCGAACGTCGACCCGCTGGAGATCAACCGCCGCTCACTCATGCCGCACACGCTAGCGTCAGATGACACCGAGCTGCCGCATCACGTCCACCTCGTCCGACATGACCCAGATCTCAGTGATCTTCCCGTCCTCCACGGTCAGGATGTCGGTCACCCGGATCTTCAACTGCCGCCCGGTCGCCTCCACCCGCCCGAGCGGCGTGTCGTACGGCCCCACATGCCGCACATGCATGAAGAACCCGATCACCAGCCGCCCGGCGGTCTCCACCCGATGCACCAGCTCGGTCCGCCGATCCGCGAACGCCGCCTGCAACACCCGCGCCCGTTCCGCGAGAGCCTCAGCGGTCACCGGGCTGCCGTTCACCGGCACCGGATCGGCATACCACTTCCTGAAGTCGTCGGCGGCGTCGGTACGACTCTCGACAGGCTGATCCCACAGCGCCAGCACCGCATCGAGGTCGACAGCTTTCGAAGAGTTCTCCACCCCGCCACTCTGCCCGGCCCGCACGCCCCCGCTGGCATCCTTGTCCGCATGGCGTCGACACTGAACCGGCCCGACCGGCCGAGCCGTGCAGACCTGGCCGCCGCGGCGGACAAGGTCCTCCCGGACGTCATCGCACCCGGCCTCGACGTCCTGCTCTGCGGCATCAACCCAGGCCTCTGGTCCGCCGCCACCGGCCACCACTTCGCCCGCCCCGGCAACCGCTTCTGGCCCGCCCTGCACCTCGGCGGCTTCACCCCTCGCCAGCTACGCCCCGACGAGCAGCACCTGCTCCCCGGCTATGGCCTGGGCATCACCAACCTGGCCGCCCGCGCCACCGCCCGCGCCGACGAACTGACCCGCGAGGAGCTCACCACCGGCGGCGAGATCCTCCGCGACAAGGTCGAACGCTTCGCCCCGAAGTGGCTCGCCGTCCTCGGCGTCACCGCCTTCCGCACCGCCTTCGGCGCCGCACGCGTCCAGGTCGGCCCCCAGGCCCCGCACTTCGCCGGCGCCCGCCTGTGGATCCTGCCCAACCCCAGCGGCCTGAACGCCCACTTCACCCTCGACAAGCTCACCACCGAGTTCGCCCGCCTCCACGACGTGGTGACCTCGGGCTGATCACGCGGCGGCGATGACTTCGATCTCCACCAGCCAGTTGGTGTCGAGGGTCTGCGCGACGATCGCCGTCGTCGGAACAACCCGGCCACCGAGCGCCGCGACCCGAGCAGCCGCGTTGGCCTCCGCGTACGCCGCATCACGGAGGTAGCTGGTCAGCCGCACGATGTTGTCGACGGTCATCTGAGCCGACGCCAGAATCGCGCGGATGTTGCCCCACACGAGGTCGAGCTGCTCAGCAAGCGTGGCGCCGGGCACTCCCGCGGCGTCCAGCCCCATCGTGCCCGCCACGAACAGCAGCCGCTCCGCCCCCCGCACCTCGATGGCGTGCACATAATCGCCGGTCGCCGGGTATACACCGTCTGCAGGATTACGGGCGATCATGTCCATCGAAGAATCGTAACTGCCCACACTGGGTGCAGCTCTCCGCACTTCGAGCGGCCTGAACGCCCACTTCACCCTCGACAAGCTCGCCACCGAGTTCGCCACCCTGCACCGGTCCGTCACCGCCGGCCCGACCTCCTCCGACGCGCCCCCCGCCCCACCGCCCGCCCCGCCAAACCTGACACCCCGCCCCGACCGCACCTGACACCAACCCACCCGCTGCCCTGTCGCCCCCACCCCTACTGCACCTGAACGCCAACCCGCCCGCTGCCTTACGGACCCGTCCCCACGCTCCGGCCCCTCGGCCCTGACAACCCACCTCCCGCTCCCTCTGACCAACCCTCACTCGGCCACCCACAGCGTCACTCGGCTGCCCGCAGCGTTCACTGACCAGAGCCGTCGCTCGCCCACCACCCACACGTCTCACAACGCCGACCCCACTTCCCCGGCAGGCCCCTCAAACCTGGCAGCCCGCTCCCGCAGCAACTGTCCGAACAACCCACTCGGCTGCCCACAGTCCGCACAGACGAAGTTGTCGTCCAGCCGCGCCCCACCACAGTGATCACAGGCCCCCCGATCCCGCGGGTCCTGATACGAAACCAACGCCTCCACAAACGCCCGCGCCACCCCCGGCGACAGCCGCACAACGGCATCGCCGACCTTCACCTCAACACCGCCCGCTCCACGCCCCGACACACCACCGCCACCCCCGCCATTACCGGCCCCCTCACCATGCCCACTCTTCCCGCCGTAGCCACCCTCCCCGCCGTTGCCACCCTCCCCGCCGTTGCCACCCTCCCCGCCGTAGCCACCCTCCCCGCCGTAGCCACCCTCCCCGCCGTAGCCACCCTCCCCGCCGTGCCTGCCGAAACCGCCGTCCTCCCTGTGCCCGCCACTGCCACCGTCCCCGCCGTAGCCACCATCCCCGCCATCGCCGCCACCGTCCCCACGGTGCCCCTCAAGGCCGCGGTCGCTGCCACGATCCACGTGCCCGCTGTGACCACTGGCCTCGCCGTAGCCACCGTCCTCGCTGTGCCTGCCGTAGCCACCGTCCCCACGGTGCCCGTCATAGCCCCGGCCGCTGCCATGACCACCGTGGCCGCCGTCGGACGGCGCGTCGAACACCGCGATCCTGCGAGCAAACTCCTCCACCGCAGCCGCAACCTCACCGACCGTCGCACCCGACCACCGCACCGTCATCCAGCGACCCTAACCCGCACCCCGGTCCCACAGCACCAGGTCCACGCCACCCAGCGCCACGGCATTCCCACCCACCGCGCCGTTTCCGACCCACCCGCGCTGCCCCGACCCACCCGCGCCGCTCCAACCCGCCCCGCGCTGCCCGACCTACCCCGCCGCTCCGACCCGCCCCGCGCCGCTCCGACCCGCCCACGCAGTCCGACCCACCCCGCCGCTCCGACCCACCGCTCTGACCCACTCGCGCCCTCCGACCCACCCACGCTGCTCCAGCCACACCGCGCCGAGCCGACGCCGGGCTCCAGGTCGGCGCCGCATTGCCGCCACCGGGACCCGCCGTACGTCCGCACCGCAGCGACGTCGTGTCTCTTTTCATCGCAGCAGGACGTCGTGTCTCCTTCATCGCAGCAGGAGGTTGACGTCGCCGAACTCGTGCCAGAGGTAGCCGGCGCGGACCGCTTCGGCGTAGCAGCGGGCGAGCAGGTCGCGGTCGACGACCGCGGCGAGCAGGTCCAGGTGCGATGCCTTCGGCTCGTGCAGGCCGGTGAGCAGACCGTCGACCGCACGAACACCGCGGGCGGGCGTGACGATGAGGTCGGTCCAGCCCTCGCCGGCGGCGACCCGGCCGTCCTCGCCGGCGACCGTCTCCAGGGCGCGGACGGCCGTGGTGCCGACGGCGACGACCCTGCCGCCCGCGGCCCGTGTCTCGTTGACGAGCCGCGCCGTGCCTGGCGGCACGCGGAACCACTCCGGATACGGCCGCTCGTGCGCCTCAGGCGACGCCACCCCCGTGTGTAAGACCAGTGGCGCGATCTGCACGCCTGCCGAGACGAGCCTGGTCACCACCCGGTCGGTGAACGGCCGCGCCGCGCTCGGCATCTCGGCGCTGCCCGGCTGGGTCGCGAACACCGTCTGATACGCCTCGATCGGCCATTGGCGCCGCACGTAGGGGTAGCGGATCGGCTGCCCGTGCCGATGCAGGAAGTCGATGACGGAGGTGCGGGTCTTGACGGAGGCGAACCACAGCCTGCCCCGCGAGTAAGGCTCCTCCAGCGTGACGGCGCCGCCGCCGGGCAGTCGCAGCGGGCCGGGCTGCCCCGGGCGCCGGCCGAGGTCGTCGGCGCCGCGGACCTCGACCAGCCACCGCCCGTCGGCGAGCTCGGTCGAGAAGTGGACCCGCAGCGGCGCACCGGCGACCGGCACCGACGCGGGCAGCGTGCCGGACGTGTTGACGACCAGCAGATCGCCGGCACGCAGCAGGCCGGGCAGGTCGGTGAAGCGGTGGTGCGACACCGTGCTCCCCTGGCCGTGCAGCAGCCGCACACCGTCTCGAGGAGTGCCGCGCGCCTCGGGTGGCTCGTGCGCTTCGAGCTCGGGCGGCAGCTCGAAGTCCATGCCGGGTGCGGCGAGCTCGGCGGCCGTCACAGCCGGACCCTCCCCGACTCGGGGCGTGTGGTGACGAGGTCGACGAACGCCGGGGCCACCGTCTCTGGCAGCGGGCGGTCGCTGATGTCCTCGCCGGGGAACGCCTCGGCATGCATCTGGGTGCGCAGGTCTCCCGGGTCGACCCACCAGACGCGCAGGTTGGGCTCCTCGGTGGCGAGCACGTTGCTTGCCTGCTCGGCGGCGGCCTTGGCCGCTCCATAACCGCCCCACCCCGCATACGCCTCGACCGCGGCGTCGGACGTGATGGTGACGACCGCGCCGTCGGCCTTGCGCAGCGCGGGCAGCGCGAGCTGGGTCAGGGCGAGGGGCGCGACGACGTTGACCTCGAAGACTTCGCGCAGCGTCTCGAGTGGATAGTCGGCCAGCGGCGGCTGCGGGCTGGGGCCGAGAATGCCTGCGTTGTTGACGAGCAGGTCGACCCGGCCGGTGGCGAGCGCCGCCTCGACGAGTGCGGCCCGGTGCGCGGGGTCGGTGACGTCGCCGGGCACCCGGATCACCTCGGCGGGCAGCGCATCCGACGGCGTGTCCGCCAGGGTGCGGCCGTCGGCGACGACGGTCCAGCCGGCCTTGATCAGGGCGGTGCTGAGCGCTTGTCCGAGCCCCCGGGAGGCGCCGGTGATGATGGCAGTTGGCATGTCACCGACGCTATGCAGCGCCGCGGCCGGCGACATCGGGCATCGGACGGGCTCTGGTCCCGGTCTTTCGACCTAGGTCCATGAGCCGAGGCGGAGAGCGCGCCGACGTCGGTACTGTCGAAGCCATGAGCACCTACGACCGCGATGAGCTCCGCGAGGTGAGCGCGGCGGTTCTCGCCGTCACCGCGCACCTGTCGGTCCGCGAGGTGCTCCAGACGATCGTCTCCGCCGCCCGGCGGCTCCTGGACGCCGAGTATGCGGCGCTCGGCATCCCCGACGGCCAAGGCTCGTTCCGCGAGTTTCTCGCCGACGGGCTGTCCGACGACCAGTGGCGGGCGATCGGGCCGATCCCCCGCCACCACGGGCTGCTCGGCGCGATGCTCCACGACCCGAACCCGGTCCGCTCGGCGGACATCCGCACGCATCCCCAGTTCGAGGGCTGGCCGGCCGCGCACCCGGTGATGTCCGACTTCCTCGGCATGCCGATCGTCGACGGCGACGAGATCCTCGGCGAGATCTTCCTGGCCAACAAGCGCTGCCTTCCACGGTTCGGTGGTTTCGACGCCCGCGACGAGGAGCTGCTGCGCCTGCTCGCCGCGCACGCGGCCATCGCGATCGTCAACGCGCGGCTGTATGAGCGCAGCCGTGAGCTGTCCATCGTGGAGGAGCGGCAACGGATCGCACGAGAGCTGCACGACGCGGTGACGCAGAAGCTGTTCAGCCTCCGGCTCACCACCGACGCGGCGGCCGCGCTGGTGACCCGCGACCCGCAGCGGGCTCTCGCCGAGCTGGAAACCGTGCGCCGGCTCGCCGCGGACGCGACCGCCGAGCTCAAGGCCATCGTGGTCGGTCTGCGCCCCGCCGACCTCGACGGCGACGGGCTCGCAGCGGCGCTCCAGCGGCAGGCAGAGCTGCTCGACCGGGTCCACACCGCGAGGATCCGGTTCACCGGCGACCAGCTGCCGAAGTTGTCCGGGGAGCGTCAGGAGGCGGCGTACCGGGTCGCCCAGGAAGCCCTGCACAACGCACTGCGCCACGGCGACCCCCGCCACGTGGACATCCACCTGCGCCGCTCCGGCCGCGGCTTCGTCCTGCGCATCACGGACGACGGCGCGGGCTTCGACAGCGGCTCCGGCACAGGCAGATCGCCCGGCGCAAGCAGAGCAGCCGACGCAGGCAGTGCCACCGAGACAGGCAGAGCAGCCGGCGCAAGCAGAGCAGCCGACACAGACAGAGCAGTCAGCGCGGGTGGATCAGTCAGCGCTGGCAGAGCGGTCGACGCGGGTGGATCAGTCAGCGCTGGCAGAGCGGTCGACGCGGGCAGAGCAGTCAGCGCAGGCAGAGCGGTCGACGCGGGCAGAGCAGTCAGTAGGGGCAGAGCAGTCGGCGCTGGTGCTGATGCCGGCAAGGGGGCTGGCGTGGCCAGGTCTGGCAACGGCGGCGGCTCCGCCACGGGCGC
The DNA here is from genome assembly GCF_039531485.1 of Dactylosporangium maewongense. Classification (NCBI taxonomy): domain Bacteria; kingdom Bacillati; phylum Actinomycetota; class Actinomycetes; order Micromonosporales; family Micromonosporaceae; genus Dactylosporangium; species Dactylosporangium maewongense. The sequence continues at coordinate 310,110 of NZ_BAAAQD010000006.1, forward strand.
CGGCGCTCAGCGCCGGCTCGGGCTCGCGTCGATGCGGGAGCGGGCCCGCAGCGTGGGCGGCAGGTTGACGGTGTCGTCCGAGCCGGGGGCCGGCACGACGGTCACCATGGAGGTGCCCGGTGGCTGCTGATCCGATCAGGGTGCTTGTGGTCGACGACCATCCGGTGGTGCGGCAGGGGTTGCGGACGTTCCTCGATCTGCAGGACGACATCGTGGTGGTCGGTGAGGCGCAGGACAGCGCGTCGTGCGTCGCCGCGGCGGCTGAGACGTCGCCTGACGTGGTGCTGCTGGACCTGAAGATGCCCGGCGGTGACGGGGTCGAGGCGCTGCCTGGACTGCGTGGGGTGAAGGTGCTCGTCATCACCAGCTTCACCGACCCGTCGGCGGTGCTGCCGGCGATCCGGGCCGGGGCAGCGGGATACGTGTACAAGGACATCGACCCGCCGGCGCTCGCCTCGGCGATCCGGGCCGTCCACGCCGGGCACGTGCTGCTGCATCCAGAGGTCGCGCGGCTGCTGGCGGACAGCGGGCCGGCGCCGGAGCTGGCGCACCTGACCGCCCGGGAGCGGGAGGTGCTCGCCGAGATGGCCCGTGGCCGGTCCAACCGGGAGATCGCTCGCGTCCTCGGGCTGGCGGAGAAGACGGTGAAGACCCACGTGAGCGCCATCCTCACGAAGCTCGGCGTGCAGGACCGCACTCAGGCCGCCCTGTACGCCGTCCGCTCCGGCCTGGATGGTGCCTAATGCTGCGCGGTGTCGCCGATCGCCTGGTCCAGTATCTCCAGGCCCTGGTCGATCTCCTCGTCGGTGCTGGTCAGTGGCGGCGCGATCCGGAAGGTTCCGCCCATCCCGGGCAGCTGCACCACGTTGACGTGCAGGCCGAGCTCCAGGCAGCGCCGGGTCACGGCGGCGCCGATGCGGTCCGCGCCGGCGCCCTCGTCCTTCAGCTCGATGCCCTGCAGGAGTCCCCGCCCGCGGACGTCGGCGACGACCGGGTGGCGGCGCTGGATGTCCAGGAGCCCGTTGCGCAGGCGGGTGCCGAGGGTCGCGGCGCGGAGGTCGAGCTGGTCGCGTTCGAGGACGTCGAGGACGGTGTTGCCGACGGCGGCGACGAGCGGGTCGGAGACGTGGGTGGTGTAGAAGAGGTAGCCGCGGTCGTGGGCGCGTTCCTCGATCTCGGCGCTGGTGAGCACCGCCGCGAGGGGCAGCCCCGCGCCGAGCGTCTTGGACAGGGTGAGGATGTCGGGGACGACGCCGTCGCGTTGGAAGGCGTACCAGGTGCCGGTGCGGCACAGGCCGGTCTGCGCCTCGTCGAGGATCAGCAGCATCCCCCGCTCGCGGCACTTGCGGTGCAGCGCGGCGAAGTAGCCGAGCGGTGGTTCGATGACGCCGCCGGAGCTGAGGATCGGCTCGACGAGGCAGGCGGCGAGGCTGCCGACGGACTGGGCGTCGACGAGGTCGAAGGCGACGTCCAGCTGTCGGCGCCAGTCGTGGGAGCCGTCCGGCGTGGTGAAGTCCGGCCGGTACGCGTTCGGTGTCGGGATGGCGATGTTGCCGGGGGCGTTCGGTCCGTAGCCCTTGCGGCCGGCGCTGTAGGTCGCGGCGGCGGCGGCCTGCGTCATGCCGTGCCAGGACTTGGCGAAGGAGACGATCTCGTGGCCGCCGGTGACGAGCTTCGCCATGCGGACTGCGGCCTCGTTGGCCTCGGCGCCGGTGGTCAGGAGGAGCACCTTGTCCAGGGGTCCGCCGCCGGCCGACGCGCCCGGCAGCCCCGACGCCCCGGCCGACGACCCGTCCAGCAGCACCGTGCCCCCGGCAGTCAAGCCGTCCGGCAGCACCGTGCCCCTGGCAGTCAAGCCGTCCGACAACGCCGAGACGCCAGCGGGTGAGCCGTCCAGCAGCGCTGAGGCGGCGGCTTTTTCGACGGAGGCGGCGAGGCGGCGGCTGAGTTCGACGACCGGGCGGGACAGCATGCCGCTGAAGAGGTGGTCGAGCGTGCCGACCTGGCGGCGCACGGTGGCGACGATGTCCGGGTGGGAGTGGCCCAGGATGGCGCTCATCTGGCCCGAGGTGAAGTCGAGGATCGGGCGACCGCTCTCGGTGTAGACGTAGCTGCCTTCGGCTCGGTCGATGATTTCCGGCGTGAACGTTCCGCCGTACCGGATGACATGCCGCCGCACGTCCTGCCAGAAGTCGTCGTCGCTCATGGGTCGACGGTAGGCGCGCGCATTGTCAGGCTCCAGCGCATCATTCCGCACATACTGTTCGGGACCACCGGACAACAGGAGGCCGGCGTGCTGGATCCGTGGCGGTTGCGGCTGCTCACGCTGCTGGAGAGCCTGGGCACGGTGCGGGCGGTGGCCGAGGCGGCGCGGTTGAGTCCGTCGAACGTGTCCGAGCAGCTGGCCGTGCTCGAGCGGGAGGCCGGCGCCGAGCTGTTCGAGCGCGCCGGGCGCCGGTTGCGGCTCACGCCGGCGGGGGCGGCGCTGGCCCGGCACGCGCGGGTGATCCTCGACCAGATGGGCGCCGCGCACGAGGAGCTGGCCGCGTTCGACGCCGTGGAGGGTGGGCTGGCCGGACGGGTCCGGCTGGGCGCGTTCACGAGTGCGCTCAACACGTTCGTCCTCGGCGCGGTGCGGGACCTCGGACGGGACCATCCCCGGCTGCGGGTCACGGTGTGGGAGTTGGACCCGGCCGAGAGCGTGGCGGCCCTGCAGCGCGGCGAGTGCGACGTCGTGGTCACGGCCGACCTCGGCTCCGGCGACGCCGCGATCGTGCCGGACGTCGTCCACACCGTCCTCGCCACCGACGAGATCATGCTGGTCACGGCGGGGCCGAGCCGCGGGACGGTGGACCTGGCCGACTTCGCGCGGCACCCGTGGAGCGTCGAGCTGCCGGGCACGTGGACGTTCGACCTCGTGACGACGGCCTGCCGGCGAGCGGGGTTCGAGCCCGAGATCGTGGGCTGCTTCGCCTCCTACGGTCCGCTGCTGGCGCACGTCGAGGCGGGCCTGTCGGTGACGCTGCTGCCTGAGCTCGCCGTCGATCCGCGGTACCGGGTGGCCGCGCGGCCGGTCCGCGACCCGATGCGGCGCCGGATCACCGCCGCCGTCCGGCGCAGCTCCGCGGCGCGGCCCTCGATCGCGACGGTCGTCGAGAGCCTCCGCCGAGCCGCCAACTGACAAGAGACCCCTACGGACGATCCTGTGAAGGTGAGGACGACGGGGAACCGGCACGCAGGTGGGCCAGGACGAGCGGGTCGATGGCGTCGTCGACGAGGCGCTCCTCCAGGTTCTCCACGCCGGCCCAGCCGGCCAGGTCGGCGAAGCCCAGCGCCGCCAGCCGCTCCGCCACCTCGGCGGCCAGCTCGCCCGTCAGCGGCAGCAGCGTCGCCGGGTCCGGCTTCTGGAAGTACAGCTCCCACAGGCCGATCAGGGTGCCCAGCCGCGTGACCGGGTCGGGGTCGTCGTCGACGCGCAGGTCGACCTCGACGTCGCTGAGGCCGCCGTACCCGGCACCGCGCCGGACGACGAACAACGCCGCGCTCTGCCGGCCGCGACTGTCGCCGCCGGCCCGGTCCCCCGCGGCGAGCGCCGCATGCAGCCGCCGGGCGAGCGGGGCGGCCGGGTCGGCGAGCCAGGCGGCCTCCATGTCGCGGACGACGTCGGCGCCGGTGAGGATGTTGCCCTGGATCGCGTACCCGTCGCCGGCCACGCCACCGGCCCACGGGAAGCACTCGTCGCCGGTGAACGTGGCCCCGTCCCCGGACCGGCCGACCACCCCGAGCTGCCGGGACGCGCGGCCCGGGTCGGCGGCGGTGAGCCCGGCGACGGTGTCGGCGGCCGTCGTGCCGGTGCCGAGCAGCGCCAGGCCCTGGACGCGGTACGCCAGGTTCGCGAACGACTGTGTGGCCAGCGCCCCGACGTCGGCCTGGGCGGCGGGGACGGCCGCGCCGACGGCGAGGAACTTGCTGGCCACGGCGACACCGAGGGACTGCCCGTCAGCGGACCGGCCGACGATCGAGAACGTCATGGCGCACACCGTAACGGAACCGGTAAGACCCCGGCCCGATCGCACCTCGAACGGCGCCGTGAGCCGGACTGACAACCGGCCCGCCCGGCCACGAACCGCCGTACATGCGGAAAAACCGCAAGCAGAACGGCATGGCGGTCCGCAGCACACGCTCAGGTCGGCAGCGCGCCCGGCGGCTGGGAGAGGCAGACGAAGGGCCCCCGCACCCCGGCGCTGAAGCGCTCCGCCGCCCGCAGCGCCACCTCGACCCGCCGCTGCGGCGCCATCCGGGAGCCGGCGGTCGCGAAGAGCGCCCCGAGGGCGATCTCGTCGCCGACGCCCACCGCCGCATACCCGTCGGCGGCCTCGGCGACCTGGTAGTCGTCGTGGACGGTGAACAGCCGCCCCTTCACGCCGACGAGGAAGGTGCCGCCCTCCTCGCGCTCGCTGTCCCGGCGGGCCCATCCGCCGGCCTTCAGCGCCTCGCGAACGGAGTCGATGAAGCGCGTCGCCATGAACCGCTCGATGTCACCGACCGGTTTCGGCGGCTTCAGCGCGTACCGGATGAGCTGCCCCATCCGGAACGAGGTGGTGAACCCGAAGAGGTAGCCGTTGTTGTGGAACACCTTGCTGTCGGCGCGGACGGTGAGGCTCCACCCCGAAGCGCCCGCGCTGTCGCCGCCGATGTACACGGTGCCCGAGTGCACCAGCCCCACGATCGCCGTCATTTCCCGCCCCCGCCCACGAAACCCGAGACCCGAGACGACTCAACCACACGCCCGGTGGCGTGCCGCGCGAGGCCGTCCACCATGAGGTCGATCGCGAACGCGAACCGCTCGTCGCCGCTCCCCTCGGTCATCGTCGGCGCCATAGCGACCAGGTTGGGGAAGCGATCCACCGGCAGTGACGCGTAGTAGTCCCGGATCTGCGCGAGGTACGGCGCGGCGTCCGCCTCCGACTGCCGGCCGTGGCTGACGTGGATCGAGGTCTCGACGGCGTCGGCGACGATCACCAGCGACATCTGGTCCATGCCCCACGCGGCGACCTTGTCGGGGATGCCGGCGCCGCGGAGGACGGCGAGCATCGCCTCGGTGTAGCGCAACGAGTTGGGCCCCACGGGGATGTTGGCCCGGGCAACCTTGACGAGGTCGCGGTGGGCGAGGAACACCGCCCGGCTGTCCCAGCAGCTGCGCTTCACGACCGCCGCCCAGTCGCCGGACGCGTCGAGCACCGGCAGCGGGATCTCGCCGACGACCCGGTCGAGCAGCTGCTCCAGCAGCTCATCCTTGTTGGCGAAATACGCATACAGCGAGGCCGGTCCGGTCCCGAGATCCTGCGCCACCCGCCGCATGCTCAGCGCGTCGAGCCCGTCCCGGTCGACGAGCCGCAGCGCGGTCTCGATCACCGCCTCCGCGCTCAGCGGCTGCCGCGCCGCAGGCGCCTTCCGCCGGGTCCGCCAGGGCGGCGCCGGCACCGCCGATCCGTGCAGAGCGCTGGTCTCCACCACGGCGCTGGACGAGGGCACGGCACTGGAATCGGGGACGGATGGCACCCGTCAATCGTACTTGACACGAACAGTGTTCGCGAGTAGAACGGTGTTCGTGAACAACGAACAGCGTTCGAAAACGTACCGCTGGCGCTGGGCGGTCCTCGCCGTGGTCCTCGCCGCCGAGGTCATGGACCTTCTCGACGCCACGATCATCGCCATCGCCGGCCCGTCCATACGCGCCGATCTGGTGGGCCCCGAGGGCGGCACCGCCTTCCTGCAGTGGCTCGCCGCCGGCTACACCCTCGCGTTCGCCGTCGGCCTGGTCACCGGCGGCAGACTCGGCGACATCTTCGGCCGCCGCCGCATGTTCCTCGCCGGTGCCGCCGGATTCACCCTGATGTCGCTGCTGTGCGCCATCGCGCCCGGCCCGGCGTCGCTCGTGGTGTGCAGGATCCTGCAGGGCCTCGCCGGCGCCGTCCTCATCCCGCAGGGCCTGGGGCTGATCAAAGCGGCGTTCCCGCCGGAGCAGATCGGCGCGGCGTTCGGCGCGTTCGGCCCCGTGATGGGCCTGTCCGCGGTCTGCGGCCCGATCCTCGCCGGCGTCCTCGTCGACGCCGACCTGTTCGGCACCGGCTGGCGGATGATCTTCCTCATCAACCTGCCCGTCGGCGTCGCGGCGCTGATCGGCGCCTGGCTGGTGCTGCCACGGCCCACCCCCGGCGACGAGGCGAAGCTCCGGCTCGACCTGACCGGCACGGTCCTGCTCAGCGCGTCCTTACTGCTGCTCGTCTTCCCGCTGGTGCAGGGGCGCGAGCTCGGCTGGCCCTGGTGGGCCTGGGCGATGATGGCGCTGGCCGTTCCCATGTTCTGGGTGTTTCAGCGGTACCAGCAGCGCCTGCACCGCGAGGGACGCAGCCCGCTCATCGAGCCCAGCCTGCTGGCCAAGCAACGGTTCACGGCCGGCCTGCTCGTCGGCCTGATCTTCTTCGCCGGCCTGATGGGCCTCACCCTCATCCTCAGCATCTATCTGCAGCTGGGCCTCGGCTTCTCGCCGCTGCGCGCGGGTCTCACCCAGTCGCCGTGGGCGTTCGGCACGGCCGTCGGCGCGGTGGCGGGGCACGTGCTCAGCGCCAAGCTCGGCGGCCGGCGGCTCCTGGTCGGCGGCACCGCCGTGCTGGCCGCGGGGGTGGTCGCGCTGCTGGTCACCCTGACGGTCACCGACGGTCCGGTGTCGTCCGTGGCGCTGCTGCCTTCGCTGCTGGTGCTGGGCGTCGGCATGGGCTGCTCGATGGCGCCGTACTTCGACATCGTCCTGGCTGCCGTCGACGAGCACGAGGTCGGTTCGGCGTCCGGCACCCTGACCGCCGCCCAGCAGGTCGGCGGCGCGATCGGCGTGGCCGCGCTCGGCACGGCGTTCTTCGCCTGGGCGGGCGGCGACTTCGACTCGGGGCTGCGGCAGGTGCTGTGGCTGGAGCTCGGCCTGCTGGCGCTCGCCGCGGGCCTGTCGTTCCTCCTGCCCGCCCGCGCCCGGCCCGAGACCCCTGACCACATCGAGCCCGAGGCGCTCACCCAAGCCCGGCCGGATGCGCCGGCCCACACCTAGCCGGAGACGCCAGCTGACCCAGGCCATCGGCGGCGGGCAGGTCCCCACACTGAGCCGGAGGCGCCGGCCCTCACCCGGTCCGAGGCGGCCTGCCCACGCCCAGTCCGAGGCGCCTGCCCACGGCCGGCCCTCGTCCGGAGGGGGCAGCGCGGTGACCTCGGACAGGGTCTCCCCGCCCGTCCAGAGGCGGGCGGGGCGGTGGCGTGACGTGGGTTAACCCGGGCATTCACGGGAGAGTCGGAGCTGCGGCAGGTGCCGTGGCTGGAGCTCAGGCTGCTGGCACTCGCCGCGGGCCCGTCGATCCTCCTGGACGCCCGCGCCCGGCCCGAGACGCCGGACCACACGCAGCCCGAGGGTTCCCACACTTAGCCGGAGGCGCCGGCTGGCCCAGGCCATCGGCGGCGGGCAGGTCCCCCGCACTTAGCCGGAGGCGCCAGCCACGCCCAGCCCGAACAGCCTGCCCTCACCCGGCCCGAGGCGCCCGCCCGCACCAGGCCCGAGTCTGGAGGCGGCGGGCGCGACGGCCTCGGGCCGGGGCTCCCCACCCGGTCCGGGAGGCGGGCACGGAGGTGGCGTGACGTGGGTAACCCCGATATTCACGGGGACATCCGGGGGACTGCGGCGGGTGCTGTGGCTGGAGCTCGGGCTGCCGGCACTCGCCGCGGACCTGTCGTTCTTCCTGCCGGCCCACGCCCGGCCCGAGATGCCGGCTGGTCCAGGACGTCGGCGGCGGGCAAGGCCCCGCACTTAGCCGGAGGCGCCGGACCACGCCCACATCCAGCCCGAGGCGCGGCGTACACCCGACCAGAGACGCGTGCTCTCACCCAGCCCGAGCGGCCTGCCCTCACCCGGTCCGAGGCGTCCGCCCACGGCCGGCCCGAGACCCCTGACCATTCCCCGCCCGAGGCCCTCACCCACGCCCCGCCCGAGACGCCGGGCTTGCCCAGTCCATCGGCGGCGGGCAGATCCCCGCACGTCGCCGGAGGCGCCGGACCACGCCCACATCCGGTCCGAGACGCCGGCCTACACCCGGCTGGAGGCGCATGCCTCACCCGCACCGAGCGGGCTGCCTCACCCGGTCCGAGGCACCCGCCCACGCCCTGCCTGAGCGGCCTGCTCATCGTCCGGAGGGGCGGCGCGGCGGCCTCGGACAGGGGCTCCCCGTCCGGTCCGGGAGGTGGCGTGACGTGGGTTAACCCGGGCGTTCGCGGGGAAACACGTACATGCGGGCGAGAGGAGAAGCCATGACGTACACCGTGAACGACCGGCCGGCCACCGCGCCGCGCGTGCAACCCCCGACCATCGCGGGGACTGCCACCTCGGCAACGGACCACCGCTCGACGGCGGACCTGGTCAAGCTTGCCGCCGAACAGGTCTCCACCCTGGTGCGGGACGAGCTGAAGCTGGCCCAGGTCGAGTTGGCGCAGAAGGGCAAGCGGGCCGGGATGGGTGTCGGCATGTTCGGTGGAGCCGGCCTCGTTGCGCTCTACGGCGTGGGTGCTGTCCTCGCCGCCGTCATCATCGCTCTCGCCGCGGTCATTCCGGCGTGGCTGTCGGCCCTGCTGGTCGGTGTGGTCCTGCTGGCCGTCGCCGGGGTCCTCGCGCTGCTCGGCAAGTCGCAGGTGAGCAAGGCCGGGTCGCCGGTGCCGCAGGACGCGGTCGCCAGCGTCAAGGCGGACATCGACACGATCACGCACTCCGTGAAGAACGGGGGGCACCGATGACCGCGACGCACTCGAAGAACAGTCACGACGGGCACGCCCCCACCGATCCCGAGGCGCTCCGGCAGGAGATCGCCCGGACCCGGGCGGGGCTGGGTGAGACCGTCGAGGCCCTCGCGGCCAAGGCCGACGTGAAGACCCGCGCGCAGGACGCCGTCTCCACCTCCGTGAACGCGGCGAAGCTGCGGATGCGGGAGGGTGTGGAGCAGGTCGCGGTCAACGCCGCGTACGCCAGTCGCGAGCTGCGGACCAACCCTCGCCTGACGCTGGAGCTCACGCTGCAGCGGATGGTCCAGTCGGTCCGGGATCGCCCCGCGCCGTGGGTGGTGGCGTCCGGGCTGCTCATCCTGGCCGCGCTGGTCGGTTACCGGAAGGGGAACGAGTGAACAAGGTCCTGTACAAGCCGTTCAGCATCGCGTTCAGCGTGGCCGGCGGCGTCGCGGCGGGGATCGTGTTCAAGCAGATCTGGAAGCGGCTCTCCGGTGAGGACGAGGCACCGCAGGCGACCTCGCGGGACTACGGCTGGGGCGAGGTGCTCGCCGCGGCCGCGCTGCAGGGCGCGATCTTCGCCGTCGTGAAGGCCGCGATCGACCGCGGCGGCGCGGCGGGCGTACGGCGCCTCACCGGCGACTGGCCCGACTGAACCGGCGACCGGCGACCGGCGACCGGCGACCGGCCCGACCGAACCGGCGACCGGCCCGATTGAACAGGCATGCGTGAGAAGGGTCTCCCCCGAGCGGGGAGGCCCTTCTTCGTGTCCACCGCCCGGAGGACACGAAGAAGCCGGCAACGCACGCACTCCCGTCCTCGAACCGTCCCGCGCAACACGAGCGGCCCAGAGTCTGTCCTGCAAGCGTGATCCAGCGCCGGCACCGCACGAGGGAGCGGTGCCGGCGCGCGGGAGTCCGGTGCCGGGCCGTTCGGGCGGACGGTCCGGCACCGGAACCCCAGACACGCGGCACCACCGGTCCGGCGGGTCGAGCAGGAAGACACAGGGCCGGCCAGACGCGCGGCTCGGGCCGGGACGCCCCAACAAACCGTCCCGGCCCGCCTCCCCATCGGGTGCCTCACCAAACACCCGCGGGCAGTACCGCTTACCGCAGCAGCGCCTGAGCCCGGTCCCGGACGTCGGCGTACACCTTCCGGGTCTCCGCCGACTGCGGCGCCGGTGCATCGGCCGAGGCCGCTCCCGGAACGCGCCACGCGGGCGGCTCCGCGCCCCCGTCCAGCACCCACGCCGCCTGCCGGGCGGCTCCCAGCGCGACGTACTCCCCCGGATCCGGCACGCCGACCGGCACCCCGAACAGCGCGGGAGCGACCTCCCGTACCGCCGCCGACGCCGCCGCACCTCCGATGAGCAGGACCCGCTCCACCGGCACGCCCAGGGCGCGCACCGCGTCGATGCCGTCGGCGAGCCCGCAGAGCATCCCCTCGACCGCGGCCCGGGCCAGGTTCGCCGGGGTCGCGTTGCCGCGGGTGATGCCGTTGAGCAGGCCACGGGCGTCGGGCAGGTTCGGGGTGCGTTCGCCGTCGAGGTAGGGCAGCAGCGTCAGCCCGCCCGCCCCCGGCGCCGCCGAGAGGGCCAGCCGGTCCAATGTGGACAGGTCGACCCCGAGCAGCGCGGCGGCGGTCGACAGGACCCGGGCCGCGTTGAGGGTCGCGACGAGCGGCAGGTGCCGGCCGGTCGCGTCGGCGAACCCGGCGACCGTCCCGCTGACGTCGGTGACCGGCCGCTCCGACACCCCGAAGACGGTGCCCGAGGTGCCCAGCGACACGACCACGTCGCCCGGGCGCAGTCCGAGCCCGAGCGCCGCGGCCATGTTGTCGCCGGTGCCCGGCGCAAGAAGAGCACCGGCGACCGTCTCACCCACCACCTCGGCCGGCCCGGCGACCCGCGGCACGGCCAGTTCCCTGCCGAACGCGAGTTGCAGGAGCCGCATCTGGTACGAGCCGTCCGCCGGCGACCAGTACCCCGTCCCGGACGCGTCACCGCGGTCGGTCGTCGGGCTACCCGCACCGCGGTCGGCGCGCAGCAGGTCGGTGATCCAGTCGTGCGGCAGCAGGACGCTCGCCGCGCGGGCGGCGTTGTCCGGCTCGTGCTCGGCGACCCACCGCAGCTTCGTGACGGTGAAGCTGGCGACCGGCACGAGCCCCGTCGCGGCGGCCCAGTCGGCGGCCCCGCCGGGCAGCTCGGCGATCAGGTCGGTGGCGGCCGCCGCGGACCTGGTGTCGTTCCACAGCAAGGCGTCGCGGACGACGTCGCCGGCCTCGTCGAGCAGCACCATGCCGTGCTGCTGCCCGCCGACGCCGATCGCCTTGACGTCGTCGAGGAGCCCGTCGCCGGTCGCCTCGCCGAACGCCCGCCACCAGTGGGCCGGGTCGACCTCGGTCGCGTCGGGGTGCCCGGCGCGACCTTCCCGCACGACCTCACCGGTGTCGGCGTCGCAGACGAGCACCTTCGTCGACTGCGTGGACGTGTCGACGCCCGCCACGAGACGTCGGGTCATGCCGTCATGACCTGACGCCCAGCAGGTGCTCCATCGCCAGCTGGTCAAGGTACTCGAACGCGCCGCCACGGGCGGCGAGCTTGTCGACGTCGAACTCCTCGGCCCGCAGCGACTCGATCGTCTCGCCCTCGCCGAGGGTCGGCTCGTAGAGCTCGTTGACCCGCGCCGCCTCGAGCGCCGCCGCGACCTCCGGGTCCGCCCGGAACGACCCGACCCGCTCCTTGAGGATCAGGTAGTTGCGCATGCAGGCCCGCGCGGTCTCCCACACGCCGTCGTAGTCCTCGGTGCGCGGCGGCTTGTAGTCGAAGTGGCGGTAGCCGGTGTAGCCGCCGGTCTCCAGCACGTCGACGGTCCAGAACGCGCCGCGCAGGTTGCCGGCGCCGAAGCGCAGGTCCTGGTCGAAGCGGGGACCGTGCTGGCCGTTGAGGTCGATGTGGAAGAGCTTGCCGTGCCAGAGCGCCTGGGCGATGCCGTGGGCGAAGTTGAGCCCGGCCATCTCCTCGTGCCCGACCTCGGGGTTGAGGCCCACCCGGTCCGGCTCGTCGAGCGTGGAGATCAGCGCGAGGGCGTGACCGATCGTCGGCAGCAGGATGTCGCCGCGGGGCTCGTTGGGCTTCGGCTCGAGAGCGAAGCGGATGTCGTAGCCCTGGTCGCGCACGTACGCGCAGAGGAGGTTGAGCCCTTCGCGGTACCGGTCGAGCGCCGCCGACACGTCCTTGGCCCCACCGGACTCGGCGCCCTCGCGGCCGCCCCACAGCACGTAGGTCTCGGCGCCGAGCTCGGCCGCGAGGTCGATGTTGCGCAGCACCTTCTTGATCGCGAACCGGCGGACCGCGCGGTCGTTGGACGTGAACCCGCCGTCCTTGAAGATCGGGTGGCTGAAGAGGTTCGTGGTGACCATCTCGACCCGGATGCCGGTCGCCTTGAGCGCGTCCTTGAACCGGTTGATCAGGTGGTCGCGGGTCGCGTCGTCGCTGCCGAACGGGAACAGGTCGTCGTCGTGGAACGTGACGGCCGCGGCGCCGAGGTCGGACAGGCGGTGCACGGCCTCGACCGAGTCGAGCGGCGCCCGGGTCGGCCCGCCGAAGACGTCCTGCGCCTGCCAGCCGACGGTCCACAGCCCGAACGAGAACTTGTCGTCACGGGTGGGCTGGTAATCGTTCATTCGCTACCTCTTAGCGGGGGTGTTTCGTTGGCGGACGCCTTGCACCCTACGCCGCCGGACGGGGTTAGTTCAATAACAGAACTAACCTGTTTCAGACGTCTCCCACTATCCCTTTTTTCGGGTTTTACCGCGTTTCAGGCCCGAAAGACGACTCTGTAGTACGTCTCCGAGTGCTGCAACGCGAGCAGCACCGCGCCCCGCACCTCGGCATCCGGGCCCAGCACCGAGGCGCGGATCTCGACGCCGCGCAGCGCCGGCGCCAGGGCGTGCCGGGCCACGGCGGCCCGCAGGGGGTCCAGCAGCAGGTCGCCGATCGGGGCGAGACCGCCGCCGACCACGACGACCGCCGGGTTGTACGCATTGATCAGCCACGACGCGGCCAGGCCCAGGTGCGCGCCGACCTCGGCGATCACCGACGCGGCCAGGGCGTCGCCCGCGCGGGCCGCCGCGGTCACGTCGCGCGCGTCGAACGTCTCCAGGTCCGCCAGGCTCGACGTCGCGCCGTCCTTCAGCGCCCGCCGCACGGCCCGGACGATCGCCGGGCCGGACGCGACCGTCTCCAGGCAGCCGACGTTGCCGCAGTTGCAGGGCTCCTCGTTGCCGGGGACGGCGTTGTGGCCGATCTCGCCGGCCGTGCCGCCGACGCCGTGAAACACCCGGCCGTCGGACAGGACGCCGGCGGAGAGGCCGGTCCCGGCGTACAGCAGCGCCAGATCGCCGACGCGGCCGCCGGCACCCTCCAGGTTCTCGGCGACGGCGGCGGCCTGGCCCGCGTTGTGCACGTAGACGGGGGCGCCGAGCTCGGCGGCGAGGATGTCGCGGACCGGCACGTCACGCCAGCCGAGGTTGGGCGCGAGCAGGCAGACGCCGGTGTGGAAGTCGGTGAGCCCGGGCAGCACCGCGCCGACCGCCGCCAGCCGGGCCGACGGCAGCGCCGTGCTCTCGATCGCGGCGCGCGCCTCGGCCGCCACCATCCGCAGCGCCTCCGCGGGCGCCACCCCGCCTCCTGTCGCGGTTGCGGCGTCGGTACCGGCCGCGAGCGCAGTCGGAGTAGGAAACTCCCGCCGGGCGATCTCCTCCCCCGCGGCGTCGCCGATCGCGACCGTGGTGCGCCGTGCGCCGATGTGGGCGCCGACCACCAACTGGGAGCGGGCGTTGAACTCCAGCAGGATCGGCGGGCGCCCGCCGCTCACCGCGGTCGACCCCGGCCCGATCTCGCGGACCAGCCCGTCGGCGATGAGCTCGTCGACGATCGCCGACACCGTCGGCTTCGCGAGGGTCGTCGACCTGGCGATGCTCGCGCGGGAGACCGGCCCGCCCTCCTTGACCAGTGCCAGCACCAGCGAACGGTTGACCTCGCGCATCACGTTGTGATCGGCACCGCGGCGGGGCTCGGGTGAGCGCTCACCCACACGTTCGTCTGGTCGCATAATCCGACAACGCTACCCCGGCGATCACCCGGAGGCGCGCACCCTACATTGGTATCGGACATTCCCCACCGGCTAGCTCCACAAAGCTGGCCCCGCGGCAGGCTCCGACGGCCCGTCGCGGGCACGGCGACACTCTCTGCGGGAAGGCAGTCTCAGTCATGCACATCTCGGCACGCGGCGACTACGCGGTGCGCGCCTCGCTCGGCCTGGCGGCCGCCTATCCCGCGGTCGTCTCGGCCGCCGGCCTCGCCGACGAGCAGGAGATGCCACGAAAGTTTCTCGAGGCCGTCCTCGGGGACCTGCGCCGGGCCGGCCTCGTCCGCGGCCAGCGCGGCGTCGACGGCGGGTACGTGCTGACCCGCCAGCCATCGGAGATCATGGTCGGTGACGTGCTCCGCGCCGTCGACGGCCCCCTGGCCGAGGTCCGTGGCGTGCGGCCCGAGGAGGCCATGTACTCGGGCACCGCCGAGCACCTGCAGCAGCTGTGGGTCGCGGTCCGCGCCGCCGTCCGCAACGTCCTCGACGAGGTCAGCCTCGCCGACGTCGTCCGCGGCCGGATGCCCGCCCACATCAGGCGGCTCACCACCCCGCCGCAGGCCTGGCAGCCGCGCTGAAACTCCTGAACAGCGGGTGAGCGGCGGGTTCCCGCCCTACGCTCAGGTCATGTCTAAGGCGCACGACCCCTACCTGCAGGCGGCCGAGGGCTTCCTGCACGCCATCCGCGACGAGCTGGACATGGCCGACGACCTGAAGATGGACCGGACGCTGCAGGTCACGCAGACCTACGCGCTGGTGAGCATCGCCCGCTCGCTGAACGTCCTCAGCGACCAGGCCGACACCGCCGACGACTCCCCGCTCGCCATGGCGGGCAACCTCATCAGCCGCTGACCCGCGCCTCCCGGCCGCGTCGTCTTCCGGCGCCCAGGCGGTCGTGTCGTCTTCCGGCGCTCAGGCGGTCGTGTCGGCGGTGAACTCGTCGGCGATCCGGGTGACGTACTCGGCGGCGGCGGTGCCCGCGTTGGCCAGCTCCGACTCGACGACGGCCAGGCCGGGGGTCACCGGGACCGCGGCGAGCTCGCCGAGCAGCTCGCGCAGGTGCCGCTCGGTCGCGTCGGCCTGCGGGCGGACGCCGGCGGTCACGACGGTCACCGCGGCGACGTCCTTGAGACCTTCGGCGGGCAGCTGGTCGAGCAGGACCTTCAGGACGCCCGTGTACGTGCCCTTGTACGTCGGCGTCGCCACCACCAGCACGCTCGCCCGCCGGAGCCTGCTGAGCGCGTCGGCGACCGCGCCGTCCCCGGTCTGCAGCAGCCGCGTGCCCAGGGCGGCCACGTCGATGGTGTGCGGCACCGGCTGCCCGAGCCGCTCCGCCAGCGCCGCCCCGACCTCCTCCGCCAGGTGCAACGTACGAGAGTGCGGCCGCGGATTCCCCGAAAGCACAACGATCATGCCGCCGATCCTATCTCCTACCGCACCGATCGGAAATAGCGTCTACCGTTTGTGGCCTCTTCCTCATGATCCGGAAGACTTTGTGCTGCTATGACGACACAAAGTCTTCCGGATCATGGAAAAGCGATCAGACCCAGGCTCTCGGGTCTGCCACGAGGTCGCGGACGCGCTCGGGGAGCTCGCCGGTGACGACGTCCTCGATGGTGACCGTTTCGAGGATGAGTCGCTCGTTGGCGCGCAGGGCGATCCACACGTCCTGCAGGGCGGAGGCGGCACCGTGGTAGCCGAGGTCCTCGGGGCGCTGCCCGCGGACGTTGGCGAGGGGGCCGTCGATCACACGGATGATCTCGGCGAGACTGATCTCGCCGGCGGGGCGGGCCAGCCGGTAGCCGCCCTCGGGGCCGCGCTGGGCGACGACGATGCCGCCGCGGCGCAGCTGCAGGAGGATGCTCTCGAGGAACTTGGGCGGGATCTGCTGGGCCGACGCGAGACGGTCGGCGGTCACCAGCTTGCCGTCACCGGCCGAGGACGCCAGCTCCGCCACCGCGCGGAGGGCATAGTCGACCCGGGCTGAAAGGCGCATGACTCATCCTCCCACGCGCCGCAACAGGCCTTCCTGCACGGCGGTCGCGATGTGGCGGCCGTCGCGGGTGAACATGCGGCCGGTGGCGAGGCCGCGGGCGTCGGAGGCCGACGGGCTGATCGAGTCGTAGAGGAACCACTCGTCGGCGCGGAAGCCGCGGTGGAACCACAGGGCGTGGTCGAGGCTGGCGCCGCCGTAGCCGCCTGGGCCCCAGACGGCGCCGTGCACGGCGAGCACCGAGTCCAGCAGGGTGAGGTCGGAGGCGAACGTGAGCGCGCACGCGTGCAGCAGCGGGTCGTCGGGGAGCTTGCCGTCCAGGCGCATCCAGACGCGCTGCGTCGGGGAGGCGGGGCGGTCGCCGGGGCGGACCCAGCCGGGCTCGCCGACATAGCGCACGTCGATCGGGCGCTGGATCATCGACCAGATGCCGGCGCGCTCCGGGTACTTGGCGAGGCGCTCCGCCATGGTCGGCACCTCTTCCGGCGGGGGCACGTCGGCGGGCGCGGCCTCCTGGTGGTCCAGGCCGTCCTCGGGGACGTGGAACGACGCCGACATGAAGAAGATGACCTTGCCGTGCTGCTGGGCGACGGAGCGGCGCACGGAGAAGGTGCGGCCGTCGCGGATGTTCTCCACCGCGTACGTGATGGGCTCCGCCGGGTCGCCGGGGCGGACGAAGTACCCGTGCAGCGAGTGCACCTGGCGCTCCGGGTCGACGGTGCGGCCGGCGGCGACGAGCGCCTGGCCGGCGACCTGCCCGCCGAACACACGCTGGGGGCCGACCGGCGGGCTCATGCCCAGGAACCGGTCGTCCCCCAGCGCTTCCAGGTCAAGGAGTCGGACGAGGGCGTCTACCGCCGCCTGTCCAGTCGCATGCTCGTCCACTCCTGCAATCTAGAGGTTCCTACTCGCTCTGGTCGTGTGACAGTGCTCCCAGCGTGTGGACCCGCAGCGTGTTGGTCGAGCCGGGGGTGCCGGGCGGGGAGCCCGCGACGATGACGACGTCGTCACCGGCGCTGAGCCAGGGCAGGCCGACCATGGCCATGTCGACCTGCTGGAACATCTCGTCGGTGTGCTGGACGAACGGCACGTCGAACGTCTGCACGCCCCACGACAGGGCCAGCTGGTTGCGCACCGTCGGCTCGGGCGTGAACGCGAGCAGCGGCAGCTCGCAGTGCAGCCGGGCGAGGCGGCGG
This sequence comes from Dactylosporangium maewongense, assembly GCF_039531485.1. NCBI lineage: Bacteria > Bacillati > Actinomycetota > Actinomycetes > Micromonosporales > Micromonosporaceae > Dactylosporangium > Dactylosporangium maewongense. The sequence continues at coordinate 327,260 of NZ_BAAAQD010000006.1, forward strand.
ACCGTGTCACCGGTCTGCGAGAAGGCGACGAGCGCCTTCGCGCCGATGTTGCGGGCGATGTTGGACGCGGCCGAGGTGAGCGCGCCGCCGCGGGTGCGGGGGTCGTGCTGCAGCCGCGGCACCGACAGCGAGCCGCCCTCGGTGGTCGCGATGATCCGGGCCATCGTGGAGACGGTCAGGATCGGGTAGCGCCCGACGCTGGTCTCGCCGGAGAGCATGACGGCATCGGCGCCGTCGAGCACGGCGTTGGCGACGTCGGACGCCTCGGCGCGGGTCGGGCGGGCATTCTCGATCATGGAGTCGAGCATCTGCGTGGCGACGATGACCGGCTTCGCCGACTCGCGGCACAGCTGGACGGCCCGCTTCTGCACGAGCGGCACCTGGTCGAGCGGCATCTCGACGCCGAGGTCGCCGCGGGCGACCATGACGCCGTCGAAGGCCGAGACGATCTGCTCGAGGGCGGCGACCGCCTCCGGCTTCTCGACCTTGGCGATGACCGGGCGGTGCACCCGCTCCTCGTCCATGATCTCGTGGACGAGCTTGATGTCGTCGGGTGAGCGCACGAACGACAGTGCGATCCAGTCGGCGCCGAGCTGGAGCGCGAACCGGAGGTCCTCGGCGTCCTTGTCGGACAGGGCGGGGACGCTCACCGCGACGTTGGGCAGCGAGACGCCCTTGTTGTTGGAGACCATGCCGCCCTCGGTGACGAGGACGGTGATGTCGTTGCCTTCGACGCTGGTGACCTCGACGGCGACCTTGCCGTCGTCGATCAGCAGCCGGTCGCCGGCCTTCACTTCCTGCGGCAGCTTGGTGTAGGTGCACGAGACCCGGTCGGCGGTGCCGATCACGTCGTCGCTGGTGATGACGGCCGTGTCTCCGGTGCGCCACTCGTGCGGTCCGTTGGCGAAGCGACCGAGCCGGATCTTGGGACCCTGGAGGTCGGCGAGAATGCCCACGGAACGGCCGGCGGCAGCGGCGGCCTCACGGACGAGGGTGAACACCGCGGCGTGGTCCTCATGGCTGCCGTGGCTGAAGTTGAGCCGCGCGACGTCCATCCCGGCGTCGACGAGGCCGCGAATCCGCTCGGGCGACGATGTGGCGGGTCCGAGCGTACAGACGATTTTTGCGCGTCGAGTCACACGTTGAGGCTAGCCCCTCCGCCCGGTGACGATTCGGCCGACCCACGGTGGCGCCATCAGTTGAGACACCGTCCACCTGCCGTTCCCGGAGATAATCGGACGATGTCATCCAGCTCCCAGTGGCACCGGCCGATGGGCATCCGCGACACCCACGAGCCGCACCGCGTCGCGACGCCGCTCGAACTGCTGTTCGACCTGTGCTTCGTGGTCGCCATCGCGCTGGCGGGGCAATTGCTGCACCACTCGATCGCCGAGGGTGACGTGGCGCACGGGATCGTCGCCTATCTGACGGTGTTCTTCTCCATCTGGTGGGCCTGGATGAACTTCACCTGGTTCGCGTCCGCTTATGACACCGACGACGTCGCGTACCGGCTGACGACCCTCGTGCAGATCGCCGGGGTGCTCGTCCTGGCCGCCGGCGTCACCGACGCGTTCCACGGGCACTTCGGCACCGTCACCGTCGGGTACGTCATCATGCGCGCCGCCCTGGTCACGCAGTGGCTCAGGGCGTCCGCCCGGGACGAGACCCGGCGCACGGCCCGCCGGATGGCGTTCGGCGTGACCGCCTGCATGGTGGGCTGGGCGCTGATCCTGCTCACCCACGGCACCATGCACCTGGTGCTCTTCGTCGTCATGGTCGCCGCGGAGCTGGCCGTGCCCATGTGGGCGGAGCGCTACCACCCCACCCCGTGGCACCCGCACCACATCGCCGAGCGCTACGGACTGCTGTTCATCATCGTGCTCGGCGAGATCGTGCTGTCCACGACCGTGGCGGTCCAGGCGGGCTTCGTGCAGGACCGGCTGTGGTGGGTGGCCGCGAGCGGGCTGGTCATCGTGTTCGCGTTCTGGTGGCTGTACTTCGATCAGCCCGCCCACCGGATCCTCGTCGACAACCGGCACGCGTTCGTTTGGGGATACGGGCACTACGTCGTGTTCGCGTCGGCGGCGGCGATCGGGGCGGGCATCGCGGTCATCGTCGACCGGCCCGACCTCTCCGGCGCGCCCGTCACCATCCCGGTGGCCACACTGCTGATGGCGCTGTGGTTCCTGCACATCCGCCCACGCACCTGGCTGGAGCCCACCGCCGCGGCGCTGATCCTGGCCGCCACCTTCGTGGGACCGTCGCTGGTCGTGACAGCGGTGGTGGCGTCGGTACTGGTGGCCGCCCGGCTGATCCTGCTGCGCTCGCGCGTCGCCCAGCGCTGTTAGTGTTCGCGCTCCCCGCCGGTGAACGCCTCCGCGCGGGCCCGGCCGTCGACGCTGTGACTGAAGACCCGCGCGTCGCCGTCGGCGGTGTGCGTCTGCCCCGTCAGCGTCGCGTGCAGCGGCAGCGCCGACGTCACCTCCGCCCGCGTCCGCGGCAGCGACGACGGGTGCGCGTCCCGGATCCACGTCACCATGTGCTCCCGGATGAAGCACCGCAGGTCCCACAGCTTCGGTGCGTCCGTCGCGCTCACCAGCGCCCGCAGCCGCATCGCGGTGCCGGTGGCCTCCACCACCTGCAGCACCGACACCCGCCCGTCCCACAGGTCCGTCGACTCCAGTGCCCGGCGCAGCTCCTCCCGCGCCTCCGGCACCGGCAGCCACCAGTCGACGTCGAGCATGACGTCCCCGAGCAGCGCCGCCTCCGTCCGCGTCCAGTTCTGGAACGGCTTCTCCGTGAAGTACGACGTCGGCAGGATCAGCCGCCGGTCGTCCCACACGTGGACCACGACGTACGAGAGCGTGATCTCCTGGATCCGCCCCCACTCCGACTCGACGATCACGACGTCCCCGAGCCGCACCGCGTCGCTGAACGCCAACAGCAGCCCCGCGAACAGGTTCCGCAGCACGCTCTGCGCCGCCAGACCCGCGATGATGCCGATGAACCCGGCACTCGCCAGCACGCTGGTCCCGAGGATCCGCGCCTGCGGGAACGTCATCAGCATCACCGCACCGGCGATCACGGCGATCGTCGCCACCGTCACCCGCCGGATCATCACCACCTGCGTGTGCACCCGCCGCGCCTGCCGGTTGTCCGGCACGTCCGTCCTGAACCGCGCCAGCGCCGCATCCTCCGCCACCACCAGCAACCCGGCGACCAGCCATGCCGCCGTACCGATGATGAGCAGCTGCTCCACGTGCAGGAACGTGGGCCGCCAGTCCGCCCCGTCCGCCGTCCAGCGAACCGAGAAGTAGATCACCGACAGCACCACCACCCACTGCGTCGGCCGGTGCGCCCTGTTCGCCAGCTCGGTCAGCAACCCCGACCGCCGCCCCACCCACAGCAGGACCAGATGCACCCCCTGCACCACCACCAACGCAACGAGCGCCGCCCCGAGCGCAATCCCCAGCGGCTTGAGCGTGTCGATGAGCGTGTCTCGCATTCGGCGCTAAGTACCCGGGCCCCCTGGCCGCCTAACGTGTCCTGCGTCGCACCCACCAGCCAACCACCCCGCCAACCGCCACCACCGCCACCACGACCCACCCGACACCTCCACCCCCACCCGTCGGCCCTCGTTCCCGACCCGCCTCTGGCACCCCCGTGACCTGAGCCCCACCCGCCGGCACCTCAGCCGTCAACGCCGCCACCGGATCGACAATCCCGAACCCGAACTCCTCATCCCGCCCCGGCTTCCCCCGATCGACGGCCGTCGCCGTCAACCTACGCACCACTTCAGCCGCGGACAGCTCAGGAAACTTCGCCCGCACCAACGCCACCACCCCAGCCACAATCGCCGTCGAGTCACTCGTCCCCTCACCAACCACGTACTTCCCGAACGCCCCGATCGAAACGATCTCCACCGCCGGCGCCGCCAGCACCACCTCCGGCCCGGTAGCCGAAATCGCCGCATGGTTGCCGTCCCTGTCCGTCCCCGCCACCGCCACCACCCCGGGCAACTTCGCCGGAAACCCCACCTGCTTGCTCTTCGGCGTATTACCGACCCCCGCCACCACCACGACATCCGCCTTGACCGCACGCTCGATCGCCACACGCACCTCGGGATACTCGCCGGTGACGGCAGCCACGCAGATGACCTTCGCGCCTTGCGAGACCGCCCACGTGATGCCGTCGGCAAGATCGACGGGCGATCCTCCGAACTCGCTGTGCAGCGTCTGCACCGGCAGAATGATCGCCCTCGGTGCGATACCCAGCACTCCGCCACCGTTGGGCAACCCTCGGCCCGCGATGAGACCGGCCATGGCCGTGCCATGGCCATCCGTGTCCGCTTTGCCATTGCCCGTCGGCTGCTCACCGAACTCCTTGCCGGCAATCACCGCACCGGCCAGCTCCGCGTGGCGATCGTCCACGCCGGTGTCGGTGACGGCGACCAACACCCCATCCCCCTGGCTCACCTCATGAGCCTGCGAGATCCGCAGCGCCGCCAGATGCCACTGACGGTCGCGGATGCTGTCAGCCGCCGCCGGCACTGGTGCCAGAACCCCGCCGAGGAATCCGACCGCGCACGCTATCGCCGCCGGACGCGCCGCTCTCAACGGTCGATTCCAAGCACACCTGGTCCCGATTCATGGCGACGGACTTCCGGTGGCTCAATCACCGGAGCCACGCCACTGGGAACCGACCACGCCTCGCCGCGACCCTGAGAACTGCTCCGACGATCCGCATACCCCTCGGATGACGTGTCCCGGTGCCCTCCGGCGCGACCAATCGGCGATGTCAGCGGCGCCCTGTTAGCCCGAGCCTCCCCCGAAGACCCACCGATCACGCCTCGCAGCTGCCCGCCATTCGCGGCGCCGTTCTCGCCCTGCACCCCTGGCCTCATCACAGGGACGGCACCCGGGACCCGACCCGGACCGAACGCACTCCCGGCACTACCCAGCGATTGCGTGCCATCGACCACACCCGGCAACACGACGGCCGGACCACGCCCCACCGCGTCCGAGCTTCCACCGGTAAGCACCACCGTCCCATCTTGCGACGGTCCAACGATCGGCTCAGGCGGATCGAACCGCAGGGGTCCCAAGCCGCTGCCCCCGCCACCTGCGGCCGGACGTCCCACGCCCGGTCCACCCGGGGCAACCAACGGCGGCGGAATCTCTGCCTGAAGGTCGATCCGCTGATAGGTGGGAAGCGCGACATCGAGACCACCCGTAGGCTCGACAACAGCCTCATCGGCAGCAATGAGAACCCGGCGTGCGCGCTCGTCCAGCACCGTGCGGGCATGCTGCCTGGCCCGCGGATCCGGGAAGCTCGCGGTCTTCTGAAACTCCTGCATCAGAGAGTCCAGCTGCGTGCGCGCTTCATGCATCGCATCGACGATCAGGCTCAGATTCGTGCGGACATCCGCCGCGCCTATCGCCGTCTGCGACATTGCCCTGATCATGTCGTTGAGCCGCTGGACGAAAACGGTCGCCGCTTCGCTCTTCTCCGGAGGCCACCCTTCGGCGAGCTGGTCCCGCAGGATCCGCAGGCGGTCGCGCTGCGTCTCCAGAGCGGTCTGCTGACGACGCAGCGTCGCCAGGTGCACGTGAGCATCGGCCTCGTCGTCCGCCGCGACCATCTCCCACAACTGCGGCAACCGCCACCGCTTGTACGTCTCACCCATCAGACCGGCCCCACCACACACCACCCAACCGGCACATGATCACTCACCGCGTCCTCCCCGCCACGATGCGCAATAGACAACGGTGACGGTACCGCACGCTCAGAACCTCACAACGCCCTCGATTCGCACCACCCGCACAGCGCGACACCCGCTACCGCCGCCGCCTGATTAGTAGCCCCACAAACACCAGCAGCACCCCACCACCGACAACCAACCACACAACCCCCGACCACCCCGCGCGCTCCTCCGGCACCCCCACCCCAGACGAAGCCACCGACGGCACCACACTCGGCACCGAAGCCGTCAACGCCGCCACCGGATCGACAATCCCGAACCCGAACTCCTCATCCCGCCCCGGCTTCCCCCGATCCGTCGCGGTAGCCGTCAACCGCCGCACCACCTCCCCAGCAGACAACCGCGGAAACTTCGCCCGCACCAACGCCACCACCCCAGCCACAATCGCCGTCGCGTTGCTCGTCCCATCCCCTGCCACGTACTTCCCGAACGCCCCGATCGAAACGATCTCCACCGCCGGCGCCGCCAACACCACCTCCGGCCCGACAGCGGAGATCGCCGCATGGTTGCCGTCCCTGTCCGTCCCCGCCACCGCCACCACCCCGGGCAACTTCGCCGGAAACCCCACCTGCTTGCTCTTCGGCGCATTACCAACCCCCGCCACCACCACGACATCCGCCTTGGCAGCGGCCGCGACCGCATCCTTCACCTGCGAATATTCGCTGGTCCCTGCCGCGATGCAGATGACTTTCGCGCCTTGGCCGATCGCCCACATGATGCCGTCCGCCAGATCGATCGGCGAACCACCGAACTCACTGTGCAGCGTCTGCACAGGCAGAATGGTCGCCTCCGGCGCGATACCGAGCACTCCGGCGTTGTTGGGAAGGCCACGCCCGGCGATGAGGCCGGCCATGGCCGTGCCGTGTCCGTCCGTGTCAGCCTTGCCGTTGCCGGTCGGCTGCTCTCCGAACTCCTTGCCGTTGAGTACCGCGCCGGCCAGCTCTCCGTGGCGGTCGTCGACACCGGTGTCCGTGACCGCGACAACAACCCCCGCACCCCGGCTGATCGCCTGGGCCTGCGAAATCCGCAGCGCCTGCAGATGCCACTGCCGGTCACGAATGCTGTCAGCCGCCGCGAGCCGCTGAAACCCGACGACGGTCGTCACCGACAACAGGCAGAGCACCACTGCCCAGCGAACCGCCTTCAACGGTCAAGTCCGAGGACGCCCGGGCCCGGATCATGCGCACGGACCGGCGGAACATCGATCACCGGCGGCACCCCCTGCTCCACCGACCATTGCTCGCCCGCACCCTCCCGTGGTGCGCGACGCGTGCTGGCGGAGCTGTCGCGATTGCCGACGCCGGCCGCTCCACGCATGGCCGCGCCACCAACCCCTGGCGCACCCGCCACCGGCCGACCGGCCAGTCCCCCACCGCTGTTGACGCCGCGTATGCCACCCGCCGCGGCCGAACCCGGCATCGTCGATTCGACCGGAAGCCTCACACCGCCCAGCACCCGTCCCGGACCCAACAGCGACGGCGCGGCCGGACCACCGGGTCCCGCAGCCGTGCCAGCCGCAGGAAGAATGTCTCTCGGCGTCGCCTGTACAGATTCCGCAGGCCCGACCGCCAGCCCGAACTCCTCCCCGGGCAGAGTCACAGCGGGCCGGGGCGGATCGAACCGCGGCATCGCAGGAACGCCTCCCCCGAGCCTCGCGACACTTCCACCTGTGGCGCCTCCGCCACCCACCCCACCACTTGGCGGAGCAACGACATCGGTCTGCATCCCGAACGGCTCGTAGACAGGCAGTTGGACATCCATCCCGGCCGCAGGATCCGCCACCGCCGCATCGGCTTCCCTGAGAATGCGCCGAGCGTGCTCGTCCAGCAGCCTCCGCGCCTGCTCCCCCACCCGCTGGTCGGGCAGATGCTCCGTTCGCCGATACTCCTCAGCCAGCGGCGCAAGTTCAGCGCGAGCCTGACCCAGCGCATCAACGACGAGAGCCACCCGGCTCCGCACCTCCGCCGCACCCACCGCGGTCAGAGACATGGCTCGAATCATGTCGTTGAGTCGCTGGATGAACGCGCTCGCCGCTTCGCTCTTCTCCGGAGGCCACCCTTCGGCGAGGTGGTCTCGCAGGAGCCGCAGGCGGTCGCGTTGGGTTTCCAGGGCGGTCTGCTGGCGGCGCAAGGTGGCCAGGTGCAGGTGGGCATGTTCGGGGTCGTCGGCGGTCAGCATCTCCCAGAGTTGGGGCAGGCGCCAGCGCTGGTACGACTCGGCCATCAGAGTGACCTGCCAGTCCTCGGGTCGTGCTGGGCGGCCCACAGCGCGTCGTCGACCTTGGCTGAGGCGACGGCCAGCGCGGTCTTGAACTGGTCGCCGCTCAGTGTGTCCGCGTGGGAGTACGCTGCCGCGACCTCCTCGGCGGCCTGCACGAACACCGCGCCGTTGTGGATGAAGGCGTCCATCAGGTCCAGGAGTTCGATGAGCTTCCGGTGGTACAGGGTCGCCGCCGCCTGCACGTCTGGGCTGGCTGTGCGGGTCCCGAACGTCGGGGTGTCGACGAACGTGCGCAGGATCTGGTCGTGCTCCGGCGACAGATGGCCGCTCAGATCGGCCCGCAAGCCGGCTCCGAACGACCGGACGGCCTCCAGGTCGACGCTGAACCCCGCCGCATGATCACTCACCGCGTCCTCCCCGCCACGATGTGCAATAGACAGACGTGACGGTACCGCACGTTCAGAACCTCAAGACGCCCCGTTTCGCACCAACCGCAAAGCGTGACAGCGCAAACCGCAAAGCGTGACAGCGCAAACCCGCAAAGCGTGACAGCGCAACCCGCAGAGCGGTACCGCAGGGTCAGCCGTGGTAGGAGGAGGGCATGTCGCAGGCTTCGAGGCTCTGTTCGTAGCCGTCGAAGAAGGCGCCGGTGCGTTGGGCGGCTGAGCCGTGGGCGCCTTCCTGGAACCAGGGTTCGTCGTCGGGGTCGGCGACGGAGAGGAGGCCGTTGCGCAGTTCGTCCAGGTCGCCGTCCTCGAGGGTGAAGTCGCCGACCTTGATGGAGTCGCCGATGTAGGCGCCGGCGAAGCAGTCGGCCTGGAGCTCCTGGTAGATGGTGAAGGCGTACTCGATGCCGAGGCGTTGCTGGATGGCGTGGCCGTATTCGTGGCCGAGGAGGTAGAAGACGAAGGCGTCGCCGAGGTCCTTGTAGACCTCCTCCGACCAGTTCACGTCGTACGCGATGAAGTCGCCGATGGGGCAGTAGGCGGCGTTCTGCGTCGGGATCGGCTGGGAGCCGCACATGACCTCGCCGTCGATGCGGTAGGGCACGATGCGGGAGACGGGCTTGAAGCCGACGATCCGGGAGCTCCAGTAGCGTTCGACGACCTTCACCGCGATGCGGACGTCGTTGGCGAACGTGGAGTCGGGCGCCGCGGCCCGCACGGGTGGCGGGGAGGAGTACGTGGGCGCCGTATAACCCGGATAACCCGGCGTGGACGAGGGACGCGGAGCGGGGAACGGCGGCGCGGACGGGATGGTCGGCGCCCAGAACGGTGTGGTGTCGGCGAAGGCGGCCTCGGAGGGGAGCACCGCGAGGCCCACGACGAGCAGCGAGAGGATGAGCGGGCGTTTCATGGCCGAGGGGTACCCGGGAGCGGCCCCGCGAACAGGACCGCTCCCGATTAGCAACCCGTCAGGCGGTCAGGGCGCCCGCGCTCGGCTCGACCGGTGCCGGCAGGGTGCCGTCGCCGCCGAGGTAGGCGTGGATCGACGCCGCCGCGGAGCGGCCCTCGGCGATGGCCCAGACGATGAGTGACGCGCCCCGGTGCATGTCGCCGGCGACGAAGACGCCCGGCGTGGCCGACTGCCAGTCGGCGTCGGTGTCGATGCCGCCGCGGCGGTTGCGGGTCAGGCCGAGGTTGGTCAGCAGCGGGCCGGGTTCGGTGCCCTCGAAGCCGATCGCGAGCAGGACCAGCTCCGCGGGGTAGAGCCGCTCGGTGCCGGCGATCTCGGTGACGACCCGCCGGCCGTCCACTCTGGACACCTGCACCTCGGCGATGCGCACGCCGGTGAGCTCGCCGTCGTCGTTGCCCTCGAAGGCGGTGACGGCGACCGCGAAGGCGCGCGCGCCGCCCTCCTCGTGCGCGGGGTAGTTGCGCAGGATCCAGGGCCACGTCGGCCACGGGTCGCGCGCCTCGTCGCGGGTGGACGGCGGCACCGGGTACTGGTCGAGCTGCAGCACGGACTTCGCGCCCTGCCGGTGCGCGACGCCGAGGCAGTCGGCCGCCGTGTCGCCGCCGCCGATGATGATCACGTTCTTGTCGAAGGCGGAGATCGACGCGGACGGCACGCGCCCGGCGACGACCCGGTTGGCCTCGACGAGGTGCTCCATCGCGAGGTGTACCCCGGAAAGCCCGCGGCCCTCGATCTCGACGTCGCGGGCGGCCAGGGCGCCGCAGGCGAGCAGGAGCGCGTCGTGGCGGGCCCGCAGGTCGTCGACGGAGACGGTGACGCCCACGTTGACGCCGGTCTCGAAGCGGACACCCTCGGCGCGCAGCTGGTCCAGCCGCATGTCGATGTGCCCCTTCTCCAGCTTGAAGTCGGGGATGCCGTAGCGCAGGAGCCCGCCGAGGGCGTCGTCCCGCTCGTACACCACGACGTCGTGACCGGCGCGGGCCAGCTGCTGCGCGGCGGCGAGCCCCGCGGGGCCCGAGCCGACGACGCCGACACTCTTGCCGGACCGCTCGGGCGCCGGACGGGGGGTGACCCGGCCGGCGGCGACCGCGCGGTTGATGATCTCGACCTCGACCTGCTTGATCGTGACGGGCTGGCCGCCGGCGATCGACAGGACGCACGCGGCCTCGCACGGCGCGGGGCACAGCCGCCCGGTGAACTCCGGGAAGTTGTTGGTCGCGTGCAGGGCCTCGATGGCGAAGTCCCAGTTGCCGGTGCGGACGAGGTCGTTCCAGTCGGGGATGCGGTTGCCGAGCGGGCAGCCGTCGTGACAGAACGGGATGCCGCAGTCCATGCAGCGGGTCGCCTGCTCGGCGATTAGCTCGTCGGACGCGGGCGGGTACACCTCGCGCCAGTCGCGCAGCCGGACCGGGACGGGGCGGCGGGCGGGCAGGCGCCGCTCGTACCGCAGGAAACCGTTCGGGTCAGGCACGCGCCACCTCCATGACCGCCTCGTCGACGTCGCGGCCGGCCGCCTCGGCGGACCGCCTGGCCTCCATGACGCGCTTGTAGTCGCGCGGCACGACCGCCGTAAAGGCTGCCACGGAAGTGTCCCAATTGTCCAGGATGCGCCCGGCCACCGCAGAACCGGTCTCGGCGAGGTGCGACTCGACCAGCGACCGCAGCAGGGCTGTGTCGGTGACCGGCTCCAGGTCCACCAGTTCGGCGTTGACCAGCGTCTGGTCGAGGTTCCAGATGTACGCGACGCCACCCGACATACCGGCGGCGAAGTTCCGCCCGGTGGGGCCGAGCACGACCACGGTGCCGCCGGTCATGTACTCGCAGCCGTGGTCGCCGACGCCCTCGACGACGGCGGTCGCGCCGGAGTTGCGCACGGCGAACCGCTCCCCCGCCTTGCCGCGCATGAACAGGGTGCCGCCGGTGGCGCCGTACAGGGCCGTGTTGCCGCCGATGATCTGGTCTTCGGCGACGAACGTGGCGGTCGGGTCGGGGGTCACGACGAGCTTGCCGCCGGACAGGCCCTTGCCGACGTAGTCGTTGGCGTCGCCGAGGAGCCGGAGGGTGACGCCGTGCGGGACCCAGGCGCCGAAGGACTGCCCGGCGGTGCCGCGCAGCGTGACGTCCACGGTGCCGTCGGGCAGGCCCGCGCCGCCGACCCGGCGGACGATCTCGCCGCCGAGCATCGCGCCGACGGAGCGGTGCTCGTTGCGGACGGCGATCTCCAGCTTGATCGGCGTGCCCTCGTCGAGGGCGGGCGTGACCGCGGCGATGAGCTGGTTGTCCAGCGCCCGCTCCAGGCGGTGGTCCTGCTTGGTGGTCTGGCGCCGGGCGGCGTCGTCGGCGAGCGGAGGAACGTGCAGCAGCGGGGTCAGGTCGAGCCCGCCGGCCTTCCAGTGGTCGACGGCCGAGCGGACGTCGAGCAGCTCGGTGTGGCCGATCATCTCGTCGAGCGTGCGGAAGCCCAGCTCGGCCAGGTAGCCGCGGACCTCCTCGGCCATGAACCAGAAGAAGTTCTCGACGAACTCGGGCGAGCCGTTGAACTTCTTGCGCAGCGCCGGGTTCTGGGTGGCGATGCCGACCGGGCACGTGTCGAGGTGGCAGACGCGCATCATGATGCAGCCCGACACGATGAGCGGCGAGGTCGCGAAGCCGAACTCCTCGGCGCCGAGCAGCGCCGCGATGACGACGTCGCGGCCGGTCTTGAGCTGGCCGTCGACCTGGACGCTGACCCGGTCACGCAGCCCCGACAGCAGCAGCGTCTGCTGGGTCTCGGCGAGGCCGAGCTCCCACGGCGTGCCGGCGTGCTTGAGCGAGTTGAGCGGCGAGGCGCCGGTGCCGCCGTCGTGGCCGGAGATGAGGATGACGTCGGCCTTGGTCTTCGCCACGCCGGCGGCGACGGTGCCGACGCCGACCTCGGAGACCAGCTTCACGTGGACGCGGGCCGCCGGGTTGACGTTCTTCAGGTCGAAGACCAGCTGGGCGAGGTCCTCGATGGAGTAGATGTCGTGGTGCGGCGGCGGGGAGATCAGCCCGACGCCGGGGGTGGCGTGGCGGGTCTTGGCGATCCAGGGCCACACCTTGTTGCCGGGCAGCTGGCCGCCCTCGCCGGGCTTGGCGCCCTGGGCCATCTTGATCTGCAGGTCGTCGGCGTTGACCAGGTACTCGGTGGTCACGCCGAAGCGTCCGCTGGCGATCTGCTTGATGGCGGAGCGGCGGCGCGGGTCGTGCAGCCGCTCGGCGTCCTCGCCGCCCTCGCCGGTGTTGGACTTGCCACCGATGTTGTTCATCGCGATGGCGAGGGTCTCGTGCGCCTCCATGGAGATGGAGCCGTAGGACATGGCGCCGGTCGCGAAGCGCTTGACGATCTCGGTGGCCGGCTCGACCTCCTCGATCGGCACGGCGGGGCGGACCCCGGTGCGCAGCTCGAAGAGGCCGCGCAGGGATCCGGCCTGGCCCGCGAGCTCGTCGACCTTCGCGGTGTACCGCTGGAAGACGTCGAACTGCTTGGACCGGGTCGCGTGCTGGAGAAGGAACACCGTCTCCGGGTTGAACAGGTGCAGCTCACCCTCGCGGCGCCACTGGTACTCGCCGCCGACCTCGAGCCGGCGGTGCGCCCGCTCGGCGTCGTTGGCCGGGTAGGCGCGGGCGTGCCGCGCGGCGATCTCGGCGTGGATCTCGGCGAGGCCGATGCCGCCGATCTTGCTCGGGGTGCCGGTGAAGTACCGCTCGACGAGGCGCGGGTCGAGACCGACGGCCTCGAAGACCTGGGCGCCGCAGTACGAGCTGACGGTCGAGATGCCCATCTTCGACATGATCTTCAGGACGCCCTTGCCGAGCGCCTTGACGTAGTTGTAGATCGCCTTCTCGGGGTCGACGCCGGGCAGCGCGCCGGTGGCGATGAGGTCCTCGGCGCTCTCGAAGGCGAGGTACGGGTTGACCGCCGAGGCGCCGAACCCGGACAGCAGCGCGACGTGGTGCACCTCGCGGCAGTCGCCGGACTCGACGACCAGCGACACCTGGGTGCGGGTCTGCTCGCGCACCAGGTGCTGGTGGACGGCGGCGGTGAGCAGCAGCGACGGGATCGGCGCCAGGTCGACGGTCGAGTCGCGGTCGGACAGGACCAGGACCCGCACGCCGTCCTCGATCGCCTCGGACACGCCGCGCATGATCTCCACGAGGCGCCGCTTGAGACCGGTCGCGCCGTCGCGGATCGGGTACAGGCCGGACACCCGGACGGCCTTGAAGCCGGGCAGGTCGCCGTCGTCGTCGATGTGCAGCAGCTTCGCGAGGTCGTCGTTGTCGATGACCGGGTACGGCAGGGCGATCTGCCGGCAGGACGCCGGGCCGGGCCTGAGCAGGTTGCCCTCGGGGCCGATGGTCGCGGCGACGCTGGTGACGATCTCCTCGCGGATCGCGTCCAGCGGCGGGTTCGTGACCTGGGCGAAGAGCTGCGTGAAGTAGTCGTACATCAGCCGCGGCCGCGTCGAGAGCACGGCGACGGGCGTGTCGGTGCCCATCGAGCCCAGCGGCTCGGCGCCGGCCCGCGCCATCGGCCCGATGAGGATCTTCAGCTCCTCCTCGGTGTAGCCGAAGGTCTGCTGGCGGCGCTGCACGGAGTCGTGCGTGTAGACGACGTGCTCCCGCTCGGGCAGCGTGTCGAGGTCCATGAGCCCGGCGTGCAGCCAGTCCTCGTAGGGCTCGGCCTGCGCCAGCTCGGACTTGATCTCGTCGTCGGTCTTGATGCGGCCGGCGGCGGTGTCGACGAGCAGCATCTTGCCGGGCGCCGAGCGGCCCTTGGCCACGATCGTCGCCGGGTCGAGGTCGAGCACGCCCGCCTCGCTGGCGAGCACGATGAGGCCGTCGGCGGTCTGCCACCAGCGGCCGGGGCGCAGCCCGTTGCGGTCCAGGACCGCGCCGACGACCGTGCCGTCGGTGAAGGCGACGCTCGCCGGGCCGTCCCACGGCTCCATCAGGCAGGCGTGGAAGCGGTAGAACGCCTTGCGGAGCGGGTCCATCCGAGGGTCGTTCTCCCACGCCTCGGGGATCATCATGAGCACCGCGTGCGGCAGGCTCCTGCCCGCCAGGTGCAGCAGCTCGAGCACCTCGTCGAAGTTGGCGGAGTCGGATGCCTCGGGCGTGCAGATCGGGAAGAGCCGGCGGATGTTGCCGGGCAGGTTCTCGGTCGACAGGAGGGCCTCGCGGGCCGCCATCCAGTTCCGGTTGCCCCGGATGGTGTTGATCTCCCCGTTGTGGGCGATCAGCCGGTACGGGTGCGACAGCTCCCACGAGGGGAACGTGTTGGTCGAGAAGCGGGAGTGGACCAGCGCGATCGCCGAGGTGACGCGCTCGTCGGACAGGTCGGGGAAGAACGACACGACCTGGTCGGGGGTGAGCATGCCCTTGTAGGTGATGGTGCGCGAGGACAGCGACGGCAGGTAGAGCTGGATGCCGCGCTCGCGGGTCTCCCGCTCGGTCTGCTTGCGCACGCAGTAGACGACCCGGTCCAGGTCCAGGTCGGACAGCACGGCGCCAGGCGCGCCGAGCCTCTCCGCGCTGATGAAGACCTGCTTGATGCGCGGCATCGCGGCGAGCGCGGTCGCGCCGAGGTCGGAGGCGTCGGTCGGGACGTCGCGCCAGCCGAGCACGTGGGCACCCTCGACGAGGGCGTACTTCTCCAGGACGCGCATCGCGCGCTGGGCGGCCTCGTCGTCGACGGGCAGGAACGCCAGGCCGGTCGCGTAGGAGCCGGCGGGCGGCAGGTCGATCCCGGTCCCGGCGGTGACGTCCCTGAGGAACGCGTCCGGGATCTGGATCATGATGCCGGCACCGTCGCCGGTGTTCTGCTCGGCCCCGCGGGCACCTCGGTGGTCCATGCGCAGCAGCGCGGACAGCCCCTTGTGCACGACGTCATGGGACCGGCGGCCGTGGATATCGGCCACGAACGCGACCCCGCAGGCGTCGTGCTCAAAAGCAGGGTCGTACAGACCCTGCGGCTGCGGTCCCGGGTAACCCATCGGGCCTCCTGACGTCATCGATTGCGAGTCGGGACAACGTCGGCCCTAAAAACACCTTACGGAGCAGTCTTGCCAGTGTACGCGAAGATTGCGGCGCGATCCTCATGTGTTGTCCCGACCGGCCGCCACGCACGATGCCGACCAACGTACCGCCTGTACCGCCGGACGGCCTACAACGTGAGATCGTGACAAATCCCACGAGCCGCAGGTAGGGGCGCTGCGGATGGTCCGTTACCGAATCGGGACGCAACCTCCGGCAGTCTGGAACACGTCCAAGGAGCGGATGGCTCGGGCCGTCCGTTACTTCCTACGATGATGCACGGCAAGATCGCCCGCCACCAGTTCGGCGACGAGTTGAACCGGCTGGCACAAACCTGGGATACACCGGCGTAGTTCACCGGCGCATGCTCGACCTCAACAACGCTAGCCCAACGAAGGAGGTGTGGACATGGGAGTCTCCGCACGCGCACTGGCCACGATCACCGCCCTTGCCGGCCTGATCGCTCTCTCTGCTTGCAGCGCTGACGAAAAGCCCAAATGGAGCGACAACAGCAACAGTGCCGGCGGCCCCTCGGCTTCCGCGTCCGCCGCGCAGCCAACCGCGACCCTCACCGCGCCCGCCGACGGCGCGACCGGCGTCTCCACCGCCACCGAGCTCGCCCTGCAGGCGGCGCCCGGCGCGAATGCGTCGGTCACCCTGACGGACGCCTCCGGTGCGGCGGTCGACGGCGGCCTGCGCTCCGACGGCACGACCTGGATCCCGGCGAAGCAGCTCAAATACGGCACGCAGTACACGGCGACCGTGACCTCGGCCGGCGACACCGCCGGGAAGAAGGTCTCGTTCACGACCATGGCGAAGCCCGGCAAGACGGTCAACGTGTCGACCGCCCTGTCCGACAACAAGGTCTACGGGGTGGCCATCCCGATCGTCGTCCGCTTCGGCTCCAGCGTCCCTCAGGAGCTGCGGGCGAGCGTCGAGAAGCGGCTGCTCGTCACCAGCACGCCTCCGCAGGTCGGCACCTGGTACTGGTTCAACGGCGGCGAGGTGCACTTCCGCCCGAAGGAGTACTGGCAGACCGGCACGAAGGTCAGCGTCCGCCTGGCGACGGGTGGCCTGCAGCTGACCAAGACCGGCTGGGGCACCAAGGACGTCACGACCAACTTCACCATCGGTGACAAGATCGTCATGGTCACCGACGACAAGACCCACCAGATGACGGTGGAGAAGAACGGCGAGGTCATCAAGACCATCCCGGTGAGCCTCGGCAAGGCCAAGACGCCGAGCTCCAGCGGCGCCATGGTGATCATGGACAAGCAGCAGTCCGAGCTGTTCGTGTCGACCGACCCGTCCGACCCCTACCGCGAGACCGTGTACCTGACGCAGCGCATGACCAGCGGCGGCGAGTACATCCACGCGGCCCCGTGGTCCGAGGGCGACCAGGGCAAGCGCAACGTCTCGCACGGCTGCACGAACGTCTCGCAGAAGAACGCGAAGTTCCTGTTCGACCTGACGAAGATCGGCGACATCCACATCGTCAAGAACACCCCGCGCAAGCTCGCC
The DNA here is from genome assembly GCF_039531485.1 of Dactylosporangium maewongense. Classification (NCBI taxonomy): domain Bacteria; kingdom Bacillati; phylum Actinomycetota; class Actinomycetes; order Micromonosporales; family Micromonosporaceae; genus Dactylosporangium; species Dactylosporangium maewongense. The sequence continues at coordinate 344,232 of NZ_BAAAQD010000006.1, forward strand.
TGGGGCAACGGCTGGACCGACTGGGACAAGACCTGGGACGAGTACGTCAAGGGCAGCGCCCTCCCGCCGCCGGCCGCGCCGGCCGCGGACCCGAGCGCCAGTCCTTCGGTGACCGTGTCGCCCTCCGCGTGACGCCTTTGAAGGGGCCGCTGTCCCGCCCACCGCGACGGTGGGCTGACAGCGGCCCCTTCGCTGTCTCATGATGGCTGCCGTGCTCGACTGGATCGACCCGACGTTCCACGCCACCGAGGTGATCCTCACGGTGCTGGTGATCGCCGTCCTGACCGTCACGGTCCTGCGGGCATCACCGGACCGGATGCGGGCGCGGATCGCCGCCGGCGGCCTCGTCACGGCGTTCCGCCGGTCGGCGGCGACGAACACCCTGACCGCCCTCATCGCCCTCGAGACGGTCCTCGTCGGCCCCGGCCTGACCCTCACCGACCTCGGCCTGCGGCCCGTGACCCTCGGCGACGCCGCGATCGCGCTGACCCTGTCCGCCGCGGCCGCCGGCACCGCCGCGGTGCTGACCGTCCGCGCCGGCCCCATCGACCCGGACGACGATCCGCTGGCGTTCCTGCGGCCCACGACGCCGCTGGAGCGACGCTGGGCGGCCGCCGGGGCCGTCGCGGCCGGGACCGGCGAGGAGATCGTGTTCCGTGGCCTGTTCATCGCCGCCGGCGTCGGCGTCCTCGGCCTCCCCGCGTGGGCGGCGGCCGTCCTCTCGGCGCTGCTGTTCGGGCTCGGCCACCGCTACCAGGGCCTGCGGGGCGTGGTCGCCACCACCGGGGCGGCGGTCGTGTTCACCGTCCTCTACGCGCTGACCGGCAACCTGCTCGTGCCGATCGCCCTGCACATCACGGTCGACCTGGTGTCGCTGCTGCTCGTGCCGATGTTGCTCGCCCGGCGGGCGGCCGCATCATGAACGGCATGTTCGAATGGGTCACCCCCGGGTTCGATCCGGCCGCCACCGTCCTGGTGCTGCTCGTCGCGCTCGTGACCACCGCCGGCGGCATCCGCGCGGCGACGGCGAAGGCCCGCGCCGCCCGCGAACGCCTCGTCGCCACCCCGGGCGGCAGGATCCGCCTGTACCGCGGCGGCATCATCACCTCGATCACGCTGACGCTGACCGCGTCCGCCGTCGCGGCGACGGACGGCGTCGGCCTCGCCGCCCTGGGTCTACGCCCGATCGGGGCCGGCGACGTCGCGCTCGCGGCCGGCTTCTCGGCGTGGTTCACGCTGGTCGTGGTCGTCAACCACGCCCGCTTCGCGCGGGCCCGCCGCGACGGCGCCCGCATGCTCGGCCGGCGCGGCGGCGAGGAGACCCTGGCGCGAATCCGGTTCCTGCAGCCGGTCACGGCGGCCGAGCGCTGGCTGGCGGGCCTGCTCTCCGTGTCCGTGGGCATCGGCGAGGAGGTGGTGTACCGGGGGCTGTTCATCGCCGCCGGCGTCGGGATCCTCGGGTTGGACGCATGGGTGGCCGCGGGGTTGTCGCTGCTGCTGTTCGGCGCCGCCCACCTGTACCAGGGCTGGCGCGGCGCCCTGGGCGCGACGGTGCTCGGGTCGCTGTTCACGCTGCTGTACGACCTCACCGGGGGGCTCTTCGCGCCGATCGTCGTGCACTCCGTGTTCGACGTGGCCGCCCTGGTCGCCGGGCCGCTGGTGGCGCGGTGGGTCGAACGCCGGCCTCCATCGCCTGCCCCCGCACCGGCCGCCACGCCTGCCGCCGTCTCGCCTGCCGCCGCCCCGGCCGCCGCCCCGGCTGCCTCGCCTGCTGCCTCGCCGGCTGTCAACCCGGGGCCGCTGACGTTACGCAGCGCGACGCCGGAGTGAGCGCCGGGTCGATATCGGCAATCGGATATCGCATGCTGATCGATGCGGCGCTAGCGTCTCGGCCATGGCTCTCGTCCGTCGCACGAACGTGCTCGGTCCCCACTCCAGCCGCGTCGTCGCGGCCGCCTCGGTGACGCCCGCCGCCGAGGCTCCCGCCGTCGGCCGGGCCCACGTGCCCGCCCAGTCCGCCCCGTTCTCACCGGGCGCCTCCACCCAGTCCGCGAGCGCCGAGGCCGCCGCGCCGGGCGCCGGGGATGCCGTGCAGGGCGCCGGGGCCGCCGTGCAGGGCGACGAGGTGGGGATCGCGATCGCCGCGGCCGGCCCGCCCGAGCCCACGCCGGGCGGCGAGGCCGCCGCGGTCCCGCCGCAGCCCGCGTCGGTGCTCTCCCTGGTGTCGGCGTTCCTCCTGGTCGCCGCCGGCGGCCTCGGCTCCTGGGCGCTCTGGCATTACAAGATCAACGCCCAGGCGATCCACCTGCCCGACGCGACGACGTTCTTCGCGGTGCTGTTCGCGTTCGCCACCGCCGTCGAGCGGATCCTGGAGCCGTTCGCCAGGTTCCTGCCCGGCAAGCACGCCCGCGGCGAGCTGGAGGCCGCCGTGGCCAACCTCGCCAACAAGTACCACGACGCGACCCTCGACGACCTGATCCAGGTCGCCCACGCGAAGTCCATGATGGAGAAGGGCCGGGCCAGCCGCGGCCTCGTCTCCTGGGGCATCGCCACCGCCGTGGCCACCGTCGCGTCCTCGGCCGGCGGCCTGTACCTGCTGCACTCCATCGCCGGCGAGTCCTGGGACGGCATCCCCGTCTGGATCGACGCCATCGTCACCGGCATCGTCGTCGGCAGCGGCACCAAGCCCCTCCACGACGTCATCAGCAAGGTCCAGAAGAACAAGGAGAAGTCCGAGGACTCCCCCTGACGCATCGCGGTCAGAGGACCAGGAGGCCGTCGGTCTGGGCGCTGTGGGTCATGGCGGACAGGGCCGCCGGGACGGTCAGGAACGGCAGGTAGGGCAGGTCGTAGGGGTGCATCCGCAGGACCTGGGTGGCGTGGTGGCCCGGCACGACGCCCGAAGGGTAGGCGCGGGCGCAGCGGCGGTCGACGAGGCCGTGGCGGGTGGCGAAGGCCGCGACGGCCTGCCACTCCTCCAGCCGCGCGACGGTCGGCAGCGGCATGCCCGGGGGTTCGGCGAAGACGTCGACGGAGGTGAAGGGTTCGCTGCCGGCCAGCCACCACGACAGGGAGCGGACCGCCGAGCGCAGGGGGTGCTCGCACCAGTACGGGACGAGGCCGGCGCGCAGGACGTGCCAGGGGTCCAGGAGCCGGCCGCATTCCACGACGAGGCGGGCGGCGGTGCGGGTGCCGGCGCGCAGCCAGCCCCGGTAGAGGTCGGCGACGGCGCCGCTGAGCACGTCGGGGTGGCGGTAGAGGACCTGGCGGATGGGGTGGCCGTGCGCTGAGCCGTACCGGCGAAGGTCCTCGACCAGGCCGCGGTCGACGGCACGTTCGCCGTCGCTGTCGGCGCGCGGGGACCGGCCGCGCAGTGACCGGTCGTCGCGGTAGTCGCCGGGGCCGAGGCCGCTGGCGCGGCTGCCGAGCTGGAAGGAGTAGCCGTCGTCACCGGCGGACGTCTGCCAGCGGCTGACGTCCCGGACCACGACGATCGGGGCGTCGGGGTTCAGGCGTTCGGCGATGAGCCGGCGGTACGCCAGCGGCAGCCGGCGCCAGCGCACCACCGCGTAGGCGGTCGCGGCACCCGACCAGCCGCGCCACACCGGGTCGTACACCTGCCGGATGCCGACATCGGGGTTGTCCGTGAGGATGTCCCGGGCGAGGCGCTCACCGTCCTGCGCGGGTCGTTCGCCGGCGGCGACCTCGGGGGTCGGCACCTCGAACGCGACCGGCAGCCACGGCACGCCGAGGGCCATCGCGAGGTGGACGGCGGCCCCGTGCGGGGAGCCGACGACGAGGCCGTTGTAGGAGCCTTCGGGGAGCTGGCCGACGAACCACGCGGCGACGTCCTCGGCGTCGAGCTCGCGGCGGGCGTGCCGGCCGGCGCCGTCGGACCGGCTGCCCGGCGGGGCGCCGATCCGGCCCGACCGATCCATTGTCCACTGTGGAGCGGCGACGACCGGGCGGGCGACGCCGCCACGGTACGCGAGCGCGCGGCCCGACGCGATGGCGAGCGTGGTGCCCAGCCCGTTCGGCCACAGCGCCTCGACGTCTTGCGTGGCTTCGACCCGCCGCCTCATACCGCTCCTCGACCTCCGGTCCGTCCACCGGTCACCCGATCACCCAACCGCGGTCTTCCCAGACGCGCCCCCGGTAAACCACGTCCGGCCAAGCCAGGTGGCCGGTCCCGGACGCCGGGAACGGCCAGGCCCGGGGGCGCCGGGAAATGGCGTCGGGGGCGCCAAACCCGTAGACTCGCTACACATGAAGGCGGACGCGCTGCGCGGGCATCTCGACGCACTCCTGCTCGCGGTGCTGGACGGCGAGCCCCGCCACGGCTATGCGATCATCGAGGCCCTCCAGGAGCGCAGCGGCGGCTCGCTGGCGCTGCCGACGGGCACGGTCTATCCCGCGCTGCGCCGGCTGGAGCGCGCGGGGTATGTGGAGAGCGCCTGGTCCACGGTCGGCGGTCGCGAGCGCCGCACCTACAGGCTGACCAGCGCCGGCCGGAAGGTCCTGGCGGAGGAGCGGTCGGCGTGGCAGGAGTTCACGGCCACGATCGGCGCGGTCCTCCTCCCACCGCCCGCGACGGCCTGACCCTCAGGCCCTTGCCGCCGATGTACTGGTGGCCGACACGCACCGGATCGCCAGACACCCCGCATAGCCGAACGCGGCGGTGTTGACGGCCATGCCGATGAGCACCGGCGGCCAGGTCGCGGCGGCCGGCCACTGGTGGAGGCTCAACGCGAAGACGGTCAGGCCCAGCAGCGCGTGCATGCCGAGGAACACGACCGTCGCCTGGCCGACGAGGCGGGCATACCGCATGCCGTCGCGCAGGAACCGGCTGCCCCACCCGAACCCGACGATCGCGAGCCCGGCGGCCGCCGCGGCGAGGAACGACGTGTACTGGAAGTGGTCGACGAGCACCCAGTAGACGTGGCTGGCGCGCTCGTCGGAGCTCCACTTCGTGTTCCACCACATGAGCGGCTCGAGCAGCGTCATGACCGGCAGCACGAGCGCGATCCACGTCGCGGTGCGGCGGCCCTGCAGCGCGGCGAGCTCGGTCTGATAGCCGGGCACGACCTGCGGGTGGGTGCCGAAGTCGGCGACGGCCAGGCGCTGCGCGTCGAGCGGGTCGTGGCCCTCGTCCGCGTAGGCCTCGGCGGCGTCGAACAGGCTGTCCCGCGCCTCGGTGATCATCTCCTGCCGGTGCCGGCGCGGCCCACGCAGCGCTGCGGCGAGGCCGTCGACATAGACGTCGATCGGGCCGGCTCCATGGGTCACCCCGTCCACCGCTCAAGGTTCCCACATGGTGGTTGTCCGGCGTCAACCGCCGTTCGTCCGGCCTTCTCCTGACCCGCACGTCCCACCCGCCGCTCGTCAGGCCTTCTGCCGACGCGCACGGTCCCGGCGGCGTCAGCCGCTGGTCGTCCGGCCTTCCTCCACGCGCACGACGCGGTCGAACCGGCCGAGCTCCGCCGCGCGGTGCGTCACGACGACCACGGTCCGCTCCCCCGCCGCCCGCAGCGCGCTGTCGAGGACGGCGTCGGCCGCGCCGGCGTCGAGGCCTTCGGTCGGCTCGTCCAGCAGCAGCACGGGCGGCGCCGCCACCAGCGCCCGCGCCAGGAGCAGCCGCTGCCGCTGGCCGCCGGAGAGCTTCCCGCCGTCCTCGCCGACGAGGTCGTCGAGCCGGTCGGCGTACTCGGGCAGCCCGGCGTCCACGAGCGCCTGCCGGAGCGCCGCGTCGTCGAACCCGTCGCGGCCGAGGAGCAGGTTGTCGCGGACCGTCGCGTGGAAGACGTGCGCGTCGGCGAACACGCCCCCGGCCACCCGCCACGCCGCTGCCCCGCCGGGCATGCCGTCGACGGTGCCGGACGCGAGGGGCACCCGGCCGGCGATCGCGGCGAGGAGCGTCGACTTGCCGGACCCGCTGGCCCCGACGACCGCGACCCGGCTCCCCGCCGGCAGCGCGAGGTCGACGTCGGTGAGGGCGGGCGGCAGGTCGTCGCCGTACCGGACGGTCACGCCCCGCAGCGCCAGGTCCACGGTGCCGGCCAGCGGCCCGTCGTGCTCGTCCGAAGGCAGGTCGTCGACGGTGGTGGCGAGCAGGGCACGGACCCGGTGCAGGCCGCCGCGCAGCTCGGTCTGCCGGACGGCGGCCCCGGCGAGCGGCACCACGACCTCCCCGACGGCGAGCGCAACCAGCGCGAGCACCGCCGCCGACGAACCGCCGGCGACCACGCCGACCCAGACCGCCAGCGCGGCCGGGACGACCGCGGCGATCCCGCCGACGACCGCGGCCACGGTCGCGGACCGGGCCTCCAGCGCGGCGAGCCGGTGGCCCCGCGCCTCGGCGTCGGCGAGCGCCGCGGGCAGCGCCCCGAACGCGGACAGCTCCGCCACCCCGTGCATCACGTCGACGGTCGCGGCCGTCAGCTCGCCCCGGGCCGCGGCGATCGCCCCGCTCCGGGCGGCGGTGAGGCGGTGCCCGGCCCACGGCAGCACGACCCCGGCGACGACGAGCCCGGCAAGCAGCGCCAGCCCCGCGGCAGGGTCGGCGACGGCGAGCCCCGCGACCCCGCCGAGGCCGACGACGGCGGCGACCCCGGCCGGCAGCGCCCCGCGGAGGACGGCGTCCTGCACCCCGTCGACGTCGGAGACGACCCGGCTCAGCACGTCGCCGGACGACACCCGCCCGCGGGACGCGGTGAGCGCGGCGAACGCGCGGGCCCGCAGATCGGCCAGCACCCGGAGGACGGCGTCGTGGCCGGCGAGCCGCTCGGCGTACCGCAGACCGCCCTTGACCAGAGCGAAGCCACGCACCGCCGCGATCGCCACCGACAGCGCCGCCAGGGGTGGCTGCTCGGCCGCCCGGACGATCATCCAGGTGGCGGTGCCGACGAGGCCGATCCCGGCGACCTCCGTCAGCACGCCGAGGAGCCCGGCGAGGACCAGCCGGACGAGCGCGGACGCGGGGATGAGCTTCATGCGGCCACCACCGCGGACGCGACGCCGTCCTTGATCTCGACGACGCGGGTGGCGATCGACAGCAGCGCCGGCCGGTGCGCGACGAGCAGGGCGGTGCGGTCCACCGCCAGCCGGGCGGCGGCGTCGATCACCGCCGCCTCGCTCGCCGCGTCGAGGCGGGCGGTCGGCTCGTCGAGCAGCAGCAGGTCCGCCGTGTCGCGCCGCAGGAACGCCCGGGCCATGGCGAGCCGCTGCCGCTGGCCGCTGGAGAGCCCGTGCCGGCCGAGGTCGGTGTCGTACCCCTGAGGCAGGGCCCGGATGAACGCGTCGGCGTCCGCGGCGACGGCGGCGTCGACGACATCCTGGTCAAGCCACGGCGAATGCTGATATTTCCGGTTTAGCGGGCGCGGAGCGCCTGATAAACCGGAAAAAGCGCCCGACGAATCCGGAGCAGCACCCGGCAGACCGGAAGCAGCACCTGGCAGACCGGAAAGAGCGCCTGACGAATCGGGAGAAGCGCCTGGCGAGGCGGGAGGAGCGCCGAGGCGGATGTTGTCGGTGACGGTGCCGGCGAAGAGGTGCGGGCGCTGCGGCATCCATGCGAGCCGGGCCCGCCACGCGGTGAGGTCGAGGTCCGCGAGGTCGGCGCCGTCGACGAGCACCCGGCCCGACGCCGGCGTGACGAAGCCGAGCACCAACGACAGGAGCGTGGACTTGCCGCCGCCGCTCGGGCCGACGAGGGCGACCCTGTCGCCGTGCATCACCTCGAGGGTAAGGTCGCGCAGGGCCACGACATCGCCGTAGCGCACCTCCACGCGGTCGAACACGAGACCCGCGAAGCGCGCGTCCGGGAGGCGGGGCGCCGCCCGTACCGGCGGAACCGGCGCGGCGTCGAGGACCTTGAAGATCTCGGCGGAGGCCGCGAGCCCTTCCTGGCTGGCGTGGAACTTGGTGCCCAGCGCCCGCAGCGGCAGGTACGCCTCCGGGGCGAGCAGCAGCACGACCAGCGCCGCGGCGAGGGTCAGCTTCCCGTCGAGGAGCCGCAGGCCGACGGGCACCGCGACGAGCGCCACCGAGACGGTCGCGACGAGCTCCAGCACGAGCGCGGACAGGAACGCCAGGCGCAGCGTCCGCATCGTCGCGACCCGGTAGGCGTCGGCCATGGCCCGGACCCGGCGGACCTGTGACCGTTCGGCGCCGAACGTGCGCAGCGTCGGCAGGCCGATGACGGTGTCGAGGAAGTGGCCGCCGAGGCGCTGCAGCAGGTGCCACTGGTGCTTGGTGCGGGCGCCGGTCTGCTTGCCGACGAGCACGCCGAAGACCGGGATGAGCGGCAGCGTCACGCCGACCACGATCGCGGAGGTGAGGTCGGTGAACGCGAGCCAGCCGAGCGTGGCGAGCGGGACCGTGACGGCGAGGAACACCTGCGGCAGGTAGGAGGAGAGGTACCCGTCGAGCCCGTCGACGCCGCGACCGGCGAGGGTGGCGAGCTCGCCGGCGCGCTGCCCGCCCAGCCAGCCGGGGCCGCGGGCGGTGGCGGCGCCGAGCAGCTCCGCCCGCAGGTGCGCCTTGACGCGGGCGGTCGCGCGCCCGGCGACCGCGCCCGCGACGGCGCCGTGCGCGCCGCGCAGCACGACGAACGCGAGGCAGGTCAGGGCGGCGTTCGTGGTGAAGCCCGTCAGCAACGTGGCGAGGCTGACCGCCTGGCCGACGATCAGGATCGCGGCCAGGACGGCCGAGCCGGCCAGCACCGTCGCATAGTGCCTGACCGGCCCGAGCCGCAGCAGTCTTCTGTCCATGAACGTCCGCGCGCCCTACCAGTAGAGAGGGGTGGGCTGACTCTCCCGCCGCCTGAACAGCCACCAGCAGGAGATCTGCACGGCGACCAGCACGGGCAGCAGCGGCGCCGCGCCGATGGCGAGCAGCCGGAGGGTGTCCCCACCGGCGGCCGCGCTCTCGACGGTCACCGTCGCACCCGGGTCCATCGTGGACGCTAGCACGCCCGGGTACCTGGCCAGGGCCACCGCGATCACGGGTAGGGCGCACGCCACAAGCGTGGCCACGAACGCCCGCCCCGGACGTTTCGCGACGCCGGCGAAGACCAGCGCGGCCACGACGACCGCGGCCAGGACGGTGGCGAGCAGCGGGTTGCGGATGTCCGGCGGGCCCTGCAGATACCAGGCGCCGGCCGCGAGCGCCACGAGGGCCGCGGCGGCGGGCCCGGTCCTCGACGGTGCGCCGACGCCGCGCCAGTTGAGGTACGCCGCGCCGTTGGCCACGACGAGAGCGACGTTGGCGAGCGCGGTGAGCCACACGGCCGGGCTCGCGAGGGGCGCGAAGCCGTGCACGTGGCCGCCGGCGTCCACCGGTACACCGTGCAACACGACACCGAGCAGCAGGCCCCAGCCGGCGGCGAGGACCAGGCCGCCGCCGGTGATGAGCGCGTCGAACCCGCCGCGGCGCACCGCCCGGCCGCGCAGCTGCACGCCGGCGTTCAGGGCGATGAGGCCGAGCACCACGGCGACGATCACCGGGTACGCGGCGCCGAACAGCTCCCCCTCCAGCCGGGGGAACGCGGCGACGAGGACGCCGACGGCACCGACGATCCACACCTCGTTGCCGAGGAACATCGGCCCGATGGCGTTGAGCGCGCCCCGTTTGGCGTCGTCGCTCCTGTACAGCGGCAGCAGCAGCGCGACGCCCTGGTCGAGCCCGCCGAGTGCGAAGTACGTCGCGAACAGCAGCCCCAGAACTGCGAACCAGAACGTGCTCACACCAGCACCTCCTCGCGTGCGGGCAGGGTCTCGGGCAGGAACTCGTCGCCGGGGCCGCGTCTGGCCCTGCGGGCGAGCAGCCACCAGTCGGTGAGGGCGAGCCCGGCGACGAGCACCGTGAAGCCGATCGTCGACAGCGTCAGCGCCCGGTCGCTCATCGGCGAGACGGCGTCGGCGGTCTTGAGCAGCCCGTAGACGGCCCACGGCTGGCGGCCCTCCTCGCGCACGATCCAGCCGGCGATCGCGGTCAGGAACGGCACCGGAATAAGGGCGGTGAGCACCCACAGCATCGGCCGGGCCCAGCGGCGCTTGATGATCGTGTCGCGGATGGTGAGCAGCTGCGCCGCGAGCAGGATCAGGAACAGCAGGTTGGCCACCATGATCATGACGCCGAGGGACGCACCGACGATGCTGCTGGGGATGTAGTCGCCGGGGCCGTGCTTCGCGACCATCGCCGCCTGCTGGGCGACGGCCTCGTCGCCGCCGGCGAGCTTCGTCGGCTGGTTGTCGGTGAGCGGGCCGAACTGGGCGTAGCCGAAGCCGATGGTGAGGAACACGCCGACCAGCGCGGAGCGCAGGCCGTTGCGCAGCGACCTGCGGAAGAAGCCGTCCTCGGTGTCGCGGCGGCGCAGGTGCCAGGCGCTGACGCCGGCGACGAAGATGCCGCCGGTCAGCATGGCGGCCGAGACCGTGTGGCCGAGCGCGAACCACAGGGCGCTGTTGGTGAGCAGCGCGCCGAAGTCGGTGAGCCGGACGGTGCCGGCCGCGTCCAGCGCGTAGCCGACGGGGTGCTGCAGGAACGAGTTGGCGACCATGACCCAGAACGCGGACAGCAGCGCGGTCGCGGCGACGCCCCAGATCAGGGCCAGGTGCAGCTTCTTGTTCAGCTTGCCCCAGCCGAAGAGCCACATGCCGAGCAGCGTCGACTCGAGCACGAACGCGATCAGGGTCTCCATCGCCAGGGGTGCGCCGAACACATCGCCGGTGAGCCGGTTGAGGCCGCTCCAGTTCAGCCCGATCTCGAACTCCATGACGAGTCCCGTGGCGATGCCGACCGCGTAGTTGATCGCGTACAGCACACCCCAGAAGCGGGCCATCCGCCCGTACACCTCCTCGCCGGTGCGCACGTAGCGGGTCTGCACCGACGCCACGAAGAACACCAGACCGAGCGTGAGCGCGACGAAGAGGAAGTGCAGCGAGGCCGTCACGGCGAACTGCCACCGCGCGGCATCCAGCGCATTCATAGGTTGCCCCCCGACATGTACCCGACCAACATATCGGCAGACTACATGTCAGGACACAAAAAAGCAGCGCCCGTCCTCCGCCAAGGACGAGCGCTGCTGAGGAACGTCTCAGGCTGCCGTGTTGCGCTTCCCCGCGACGCGGGCCAGGGCGACGAGCGCGTGCGCCCGGGCGTACTCGGCAGGGGTGAAGGCCGGCGCGGGACGCCGGACGTACAGGGTGCCGCCGGCCGGGTCCTGCAGCTGCATGCCGGTCGACGTGTAGCCCTCGGCGCCCGTGGACGTGTCCGCCCGCCAGGAGATGTCGCAGTCGCCGAGCAGCGCCGCGATCGCCTCCTCCAGGGTCGCCGAGCCGTCCAGGACCTTCCCCGCCAGGGCGAGGACCCGGGTCGGCTCGTCGATGAGGCCCCGCACGTCGGCCTGGGCGACCCACGCGTCGCGGCCCCGGCCGCGCCGCACGGCCTCGGTGAGGTCGGCGACGGTCAGCTCGTCGGGCGCCTCCACGAGGAAGTCGTCGACGGCGCCGGACTCGGTGGTGTGCACCTGGACCGACAGGATGTTGACCTTGCGCAGCGCGAGGCTTGCGGTCAGCACGGACAGGAAACCGGGACGGTCGTCGACCGTCGCGCGGATGCGCCAGAGGGTCATCTCACGCCACCCTGGGGATGGTTGCGCCGGCGGGCGCGGGGGCTCCTGCAACGGAGCCTCCCGCCTTACCCAGCTCCGCCAAGCCAGGCCCCGCCAGCCGATCCCCGAGCACAGATGCGGTTGCACCGACCAGCTGCGCCAGCCGCTCCACCTCGGAACCGTGGAACGGTGGTGCTCCAGCGTCGCCGTCCGCCCCGCCGCGGGCGACGACAAGGACCAGACCTCCACGTTGAAAAGGCGCGACAGCAAGATGGATGCCGTCAGCAGCGCTGATCGCGCGAGGCCGGAGTGGTGCGATGTCCACCTGTGGGGGGACATCCGGAGTGCGCCAGCTGGCGCAGATCACCGAGGAGCCGGACCATGCCTGGGCTCGCGCGCCGCCGCCCGCCCAGTCCGATCCGATGAGGATCGCGACCGCCCAGTCCGCTCCGAACAGTGCCGGCGCCGCGTCCACGACCGTTGCCAGGCCGTGCTGCGGGTTCGCCGCCACCTGTCCGATGAGCGCGACCTCGCGGCCACTGCTCGGCTCCGACAGCTCCGTGCCGCGCCACACACCGTCCACGCGAACGCCTGGGATCGCCGCAAGACCGGTGAGGACACGATCGACGGAGGCCGAAGCCGGCCACACCACGGTGAGGTCGTCCACCGCGCGGCCACCGACCCGTTCCAGCACAACGACCGAAACGATGTCGGCGCCGACCACACCCAGCGTCCGGGCGACCTGCCCGAGCGAGCCGGGACGGTCAGGTAGCGCCACTCTCAGCCGCAACAGCATCGACGTCGACCTCCCTGTTCGTCCTTGGCTGACGTGTACGCCGCCGTTGGTGTACGTCACCTGTTTGTTTCTCCGGTACTGCCGTTCTTTGGTGCTGAGAACAGCTTGCCGATCCCGGGTTTCCGCGCCGTTTCGCCGCCGTATCGATGCCGGAACGTCTCCGGGTCCTTCCGAAGCCCCAGGGAAACGGACATTTGGCGGTGAAATACCTGGCTCGACTCTTGACAGAGAACGCGTCTCACCCCTGGACTGGCCGGATGAGCACCCCGCCCGGTCTCGACCTCGCCCGCCTCGCGGCGTACCTCCAGGACAAGGCTCCTGGGCTCGTCACCGAACCCATCCAGGCCGAGCTCATCGCCGGCGGCCGGTCCAACCTGACCTACATCGTCAACGAGGTCTTCGTGCTGCGCCGCCCGCCCCTCGGGCACGTCCTTGCCACCGCGCACGACATGGCCAGGGAGCACCGGATCATCTCCGCGCTCGGCCCGACGACCGTGCCGGTCCCTGAGGCGCTGCTGCTGTGCGAGGACGACAGCGTCCTCGGCGCGCCGTTCTACCTGATGTCCCGGGTGCCCGGGGTGGTGCTGCGCAGCCGCAGGCAGACCGACGCGCTCGGCGAGGAGGCGCGGCGCGAGGTCGCGTTCGCGATGATGGACACCCTCGCCGACCTGCACCGCGTCGACCCCGCCGGGATCGGCCTGGGCGACTTCGGCCGGCCCGAGGGCTTCCTGGAGCGGCAGGTCCGCCGCTGGTCGAAGCAGCTGGCCCAGTCGACGAGCCGCGACCTGCCCGACGCCGCACAGCTGCGGGACCGGCTCGCCGCCACGATCCCCGTCTCCGCCACCACCGCGATCGTGCACGGCGACTACCGGCTCGACAACCTCATCGTCGACCCCGCCCGCCTGAAGGTCGCGGCCGTCCTCGACTGGGAGATGGCCACCATCGGCGACCCGCTCACCGACCTGGGGCTGCTGCTGGCGTACTGGACGGTGCTGGACCGCCTGAAGCTCGGCTTCAACCCGATCGCCGACGGGCTGGGGGCCGACGCCGGGTTCCCGTCCGGCGACGAGCTGCTCCAGCGCTACGCCGTCTCCAGCGGCGCGGCGCTGGACGACCTGCACTGGTACGTCGCGATGGCCTGCTACAAGCTGGCCGTCATCCTCGAGGGCATCCACTTCCGCTACACCAGCGGCCAGACGGTCGGCGCAGGCTTCGACCAGATCGGCGCGCTGGTCCCGCCCCTGCTCGCGCAGGGTCTCGCAGCGATCAACGGAGAGAGCTGATGGACTTCCGCTTCGACACGCGCACCGCCGAGCTGCACGAGAAGCTCACCGACTTCATGCAGGAGGAGGTGTATCCGGCCGAGCCCCGCTTCGAGGCGGAGCTGGCCGCGCTCAGCGCGGGTCCAGGCGACCCGTGGGCGCGCCCCGCGGTCATCGAGGAGCTGAAGGCGTCGGCCCGCGACCGCGGCCTGTGGAACCTGTTCCTGCCCGACGACCGCTTCGGCGCCGGCCTCACCAACCTGCAGTACGCGCCGCTCGCCGAGATCACCGGCCGCAGCCCGCACCTGGCGCCCGAGGCCCTCAACTGCGCCGCGCCAGACACCGGCAACATGGAGGTCCTCGCCGGGTTCGGCTCGCCGGGGCAGCAGGACCGCTGGCTCAAACCCCTGCTGGAAGGCCAGATCCGGTCCGCGTTCTGCATGACCGAGCCCGACGTAGCCTCGTCCGACGCGACCAACATCGCCACCCGGATCGAGCGCGACGGCGACTCGTACGTCATCAACGGCCGCAAATGGTGGTCCTCCGGCGCCATGAACCCCAACTGCGCCATCTTCATCGTGATGGGCAAGTCGGACCCCTCCGCCGAGCGGCACCGGCAGCAGAGCATGATCCTCGTCCCGCGGGACACCCCGGGCGTCACCGTCAAGCGCGGCATGCACGTGTTCGGCTACACCGACGCCGCCCACGGCGGTCACGCGGAGGTGGAGTTCGCCGATGTACGGGTCCCCGCCGACCACCTCATCGCCGAGGAGGGCTCGGGGTTCGCGATCGCGCAGGCCCGTCTCGGCCCGGGCCGCATCCACCACTGCATGCGGCTCATCGGCATGGCGGAGCGCGCCCTGCAGCTGATGTGCGAGCGGGTCAGCGAGCGGATCGCGTTCGGCCGCCCCCTGGCCGAGCAGGGCGTGGTGCGCGACTGGATCGCCGAGTCCCGCGTCCGCATCGAACAGGCCCGGCTCCTGGTCCTGAAGACCGCCTGGCTGATGGACACCGTCGGCAACAAGGGCGCCCACACCGAGATCCAGGCGATCAAGATCGCGGTGCCGCAGATGACCGAATGGGTCGTCGACAAGGCCATCCAGGCCCACGGCGCGGCCGGCGTCAGCCAGGACACCCCGCTCGCCGCCCTCTGGTCACAGGCCCGGACGCTGCGCCTGGCCGACGGCCCCGACGAGGTGCACCGCGCGTCCCTCGCCAAGCGTGAGCTGCGCAAGTACAGCTGAGCTCCTGAAGACGGGCCTGAAGAGGGCCTGAAGAGGGCCTGGAGACGGGCTTGAAAACGGGCCGCCCCCTGCCTCGGGGGACGGCCCGTTCGCTCATTCCGCGACGCGGTACGGGGCCGGTGCCTCGTACGTGGCGGACGGCAGGTCCTCCACGTCCTCGAAGCGCTCCTGCGCCGCCTGGATCGCCTTCGGTGCCGAAGCGGCGGCCGCCCAGCCGACCGCGATCCCACCGAGCACGGCGATCGCGATCCAGCCCCACGGCTTGCGCTGCTTCCGCCCCGACAACGCGTCGAACGCCAGGCTCGCCCGGTGCCACGCCTCGTCCGCCGCGGACCCGACCCGGTCCGACGCCGTGCCGTACCGGCTCGACGCCTCATCCGCGAGGTCATACGCCCGGTCCTTCACCGACCCGCCGACCGAACGCGCCGACTCGACCGCGGACACCAGATAGTCCCAGGCGTCCTCAGCCACGCTCTCCGCGCGCCGCTTACCCTTCTTCCACTGTGCGGTCATCTCAGCCACCTCTCCTCCATTGACCGCTTTCCCGATCCCCACCTCCCGCAAACTGCGCCGCAATCCCCCCACCGCTGCCCCCGGCGGGGAGATACACACCCACTCCCCACGACACCCCCGGCCGCCGGCCTCCGCGCTACTCCGCGGTTGATCGAATTGCAGTTCTGGCCGCTATCACAGCCAGATCCGTCATTCGATCAACGGCGGCCAACGGAAGATCGGCGACGGGGAGCCACCACCCGCTCGGGGATCACGGCCGACGGCAACTTCCGTGATCCGGAAGACTTTGTGCTGCTCTGGCGACATAAAGTCTTCCGGATCACGAGAAGCAGTGCGGCGCGGAGCGGCGCATTGGGGCCGCGGGTGAGAATCCCCGCCGGGCCCCGCCGCGGCAGCGGTGGGGGGAATTACAGCGTGCTGGCGCGTTCGACCAGGTGGGTTTCGACCATGACGGCGGTGGGGGCGGCACCGGCGATGCGGGCGAGCAGCAGCCGGACCATCTCGCGGCCCATGGCCTCGACGGGCTGGTGGACGGTGGTCAGGGGCGGGTCGGTCTGGCGGGCGATGGCGACGTCGTCGAAGCCGACCAGGGAGACGTCCGACGGGACGCGCTTGCCGAGCTCGCGCAGGGCCCGCAGCGCGCCGACGGCCATCAGGTCGGAGGCGGCGAAGACGGCGTCGACCGAGGGGTCGCGGGCGAGCAGCTCACGGACGGCCACCTCGCCGGAGGCCTCGCTGAAGTCGCCGTAGGCGATGAGGGACTCGTCGGCGGGCAGGCCGGCGCGGTCGAGGGCCTCGCGGTAGCCGGCGAGGCGGGACACGCCGGCGGCCATGTCCTGCGGGCCGGCGATCGCGGCGATCCGGCGGCGGCCGCGGTCCAGGAGGTGACCGACGGCCAGGCGGGCGCCACCCTCGTTGTCGGCGTCCACGAAGGCCACGTCGGAGGAGGCGCCGCCGGAGGACGACAGCATGCGGGCGGGGCGGCCGCCGAGGACGACGGGCAGGCCGCGCTGCTCCAGCAGCTGCGGCAGCGGGTCGGCGTCGTGCAGGGAGAGCAGCATGACGCCGTCGACGTGCTGGTTGGTGAGGTGGTGCTCGACGCGCTGGCGCTCCGCCGGGGACTGGGCCATGGCGAGCCACAGTTGCAGCTGGGTGTCGGCGAGGGCGGAGCTGACGCCGCGGACGATGCCGGCGAAGAACGGCTCGCCGAAGACCCGCTCCTCCGACTCCGACACGACGAGCGCGACGGAGTCGGTGCGCTGCGTGACGAGGGCTCGGGCGGCGCGGTTGGGGACGTAGCCGAGCTCGTCGATCGCCTTCTGCACGGCCGCCCGCGCTTCCGGGCTCACCTGCGGCGAGCCGTTGACGACCCGCGAGACCGTGCCCCGCCCCACGCCGGCGCGCGAGGCGACCTCATCGAGGGTGGGGCGGCCCGCGGAACGGGGGCGGCTGTTGGTGGAAGACACGCCCCATTGTGCGCACACGTTCGCGATCTTGCAGCCGCGGTGCCCCAGAATCGCGACACCGCGGCGGCAAAGCCAAAGCAAAACCAAACGATCTACGACAAATGCGCCTCGACCTGCACCGAGCTGCCGGCCGGGGCGACCGGCAGGACGCCGCCGTCGACGGGCACGCCGTCGACGACGAGCGAGCACGAGGTCGCCGGGACGCCGGGCTCCTTGTGGACCGTGATGGTGTACGTCGCGCCGCGGAAGCGCCGTACCGCCGAGAAACCGGACCAGGACGAGGGGATGACCGGCGCGATCCGCAGGCCGGACAGCTCCGGCCGGATGCCCAGGATCCACTGCGTCACGGCCGCGTAGTTCCACGCGGCGGTCCCGGTCAGCCAGGAGTTCTTCGCCTCGCCGTGGGTGGGCGCGTCGCGGCCGGCGATCATCTGCGCGTAGACGTACGGCTCGCAGCGGTGCAGGTCGCCGATCTCCTCGCGGGCCGACGGGTTGATCCGCTTGTAGTAGTCGAACGCGCCGTCGCCGTTGCCGACCATCGCCTCGGCGATCATGAGCCACGGGTTCGTGTGGCAGAAGATCCCGGCGTTCTCCTTGTACCCCGGCGGGTAGGAGGAGATCTCGCCGAGCTCGATGCGGTACGACGAGAACGCCGGCTGCTGCAGCACGATGCCGTGCGGGGTGGCGAGCCGCTCGCGGACGCTGGCCAGGGCGCGCACGGCGGTGCCGTCGTCCAGGCCGACGCCGCCCATGATGCACATGCCCTGCGGCTCGATGAAGATCTGGCCCTCGTCGTTGGACGCGGAGCCGATAACGTTGCCGTGGAAGTCGTACGCGCGGCGGAACCACGCGCCGTCCCAGCCGTGCTCGGCGATCGAGCCGGTCATCTTCTCCGCGGCGGTCAGGTAGGCCGCCGGATCGTCGTCCTTGTGAACAGCCAGCTCGGCGAGCGAGCGGGCGGCGAGGACGAACTGGCCGGCGATGAACACCGACTCCGCCACGCCGCCGGTGGCGTTCTCCGTGGTCTGGAACGGCTCGCCGGGCGTGTCGGAGAAGCAGTTGAGGTTGAGGCAGTCGTTCCAGTCGGCCCGGCCGATCAGCGGGAGGCCGTGCGGCCCGAGGCGTTCGGTGGTGTACCGGAGCGACAGCTTGAGGTGCTCGTACAGCGACTGCTCGCTGCCGGGCGCGTTGTCGAACGGCACGGGCTCGTCGAGGATGCCCCAGTCGCCGCTCTCCTTGATGTACGCGGAGACGCCGAGGATGAGCCACAGCGGGTCGTCGTTGAAGCCGGACCCGATGTCGTTGTTCCCGCGCTTCGTCAGCGGCTGGTACTGATGGTATGCGCCACCGGTCGGCAGCTGCGTGGCGGCGATGTCGAGGATCCGCTCGCGGGCCCGCTCCGGGATCATGTGGACGAAGCCGAGCAGGTCCTGGTTCGAGTCGCGGAAGCCCATCCCGCGGCCGATCCCCGACTCGTACAGCGACGTCGACCGGCTCATGTTGAACGTGACCATGTTCTGGTACGCGTTCCAGATGTTCACCATGCGGTCGGTGTCGGCGTCGGGGGTCTGCACGCGCAGCCCGCCGAGCAGCTCCTCCCAGCGCGCGGCGAGCGCGGCGAGGCCGGCGTCGACGGTCTCCTGGGCCAGCCAGGTGGCGACCTTCGCCTGCGCGCCGGCCTTGTTGATCGTCTGCGAGCCCGGCGGGTCGAACTTCGCGTCGCGGGGGTTCTCCCAGTACCCGAGGACGAAGCCGATCTCGCGGGTCTCCCCCGGCTCGAGGGTGAGCTTCACGTGGTGCGACCCGTGCGGCTGCCAGCCGTGGGCGATCGAGTCGCCGGACTCGCCGCGCTCGACGGCGAGGGGCCGGTCCCAGGAGCGGTAGGGGCCGAGGAACGCCTCCCGGGACGTGTCGAAGCCGGCGAGCGGCTCGCTGCACGCGAAGTAGGCGAAGTGGTCGCGGCGCTCCCGGTACTCCGTCTTGTGGTAGATGACGCCGTCGACGACCTCGACCTGGCCGGTGTTGAAGTTGCGCTGGTAGTTGGTGGCGTCGTCCTGCGCGTCCCACAGGCAGAACTCGATCGACGAGAACGCCGACAGCGACACGGCCGTGTCCCGCTCGTTCGTGACCTTGAGCCGCCACACCTCGAGGGTCTCGCCGAGCGGCACGAAGTAGAGCGTCTCGGCCTTGATCCCGCGGTACCGGGAGGCGACACGCGTGTAGGACAGCCCGTGCCGGCACTCGTAGTCGTCGAGCTCGGTCTGCGTCGGCTGCCAGGTGGGCGACCAGAACTCGGCTTCGTCGCGCAGGTAGATGTAGCGGCCGCCGAGGTCCATCGGCGCGTTGTTGTACCGGTAGCGGGTCAGCCGGCGCAGCCGGGCGTCGCGGTAGAACGAGTAGCCGCCGGCGGTGTTGGAGATGATGCCGAAGTACGCCTCGGTGCCGAGGTAGTTGATCCAGGGCAGCGGGGTGTCTGGTCGGTCGATGACGTACTCGCGGCGTTCGTCGTCGAAGTGGCCGAAGCGCACGGTGTGCCTCCTGCTGGGGGGATAGAGACTGCGCTGCTTCAGGCGGACTCGCGGACCACGAGGTGCGTGTCGAGCACAGTCGAGTGGGCCGGCCCGCCGGCGATGCGGGCCAGCAGGAGCCTGGCCATCTCGCGCCCCATGCCCTCCACCGACTGGTGCACGGTGGTGAGCGGCGGCTGGGTCTGCCGGGCCACGGCGGAGTCCTCGAACCCGACCACGGCCACGTCGGCGGGCACCCGCCGGCCCAGCTCACGCAGGGCGCGGATGGCGCCGGCGGCCATCAGGTCGGAGGCGGCGAAGACGGCGTCGAGTCCGGGGTTGAGATGGATGAGGCGGTGCATCGCGTCGGCCCCGCTCGCCTCGCTGAAGTCGCCGTACGCGATGAGTCGCTGATCGTGCGGGAGGGACGCCAGGCGCAGCGCCTCCCGGTAACCGCGAAGGCGGGCGATGCCCACCGCCATGTCCTGCGGGCCGGCGATCACCGCGATGCAGTGGCGACCGAGGCCGATCAGGTGCTCGACGGCGGTGCGAGCGCCGCCCTCGTTGTCGTTGTCCACGTAGGCGACCTCGTTGTCGCCCCCGCCCGCCTGCTCGATCTCGAGCATGTGCGCCGGCCGCCCGCCGAGGACGGTCGGCAGCCCCCGCTTGCCGAGCAGCGCCGGGAGCGGGTCGTCGTCGTGCAGGGAGAGCAGCAGCACCCCGTCCACGTGCTGGTCGGACAGGTGCCGCTCGACCATGAGCCGCTGCGACGGCGACTGCGCCATCGCGAGCCACAGCTGCAGGGACGTGTCGGCCAGCACGTTGCTGACGCCACGGACGATGCCGGCGAAGAACGGCTCGCCGAAGACCCGCTCCTCCGACTCGGACACCACGAGGGCGACCGAGTCGGTGCGGCGGGTGACGAGGGCGCGGGCGGCCCGGTTGGGCACGTACCCGAGCTCTTCGACGGCACGGGCGACGGCGGCGCGAGCCTCCGGGCTGACCTGCGGCGAGCCGTTGATCACCCGGGAGACTGTGCCGCGCCCGACGCCGGCGCGCGCGGCCACCTCGTCCAGCGTCGGGCGGCGCACGTTACTCGCCGAGGCCGTTGTGCTTGATGACCTCGCGGAACCGGTGGCCGCTGGCCTTGACCGTGCGCTGCTGCGTGTCGTAGTCGACCCGGATCATGCCGAACCGCTTGGTGTAGCCCCACGCCCATTCGAAGTTGTCCAGCAGCGACCAGGCGAAGTAGCCGCTCAGCGGTGCGCCGGCGGCGATCGCGTCGTGGCAGGCCCGGAAGTGCGCGTCGAAGTAGGCGACCCGGTCGGTGTCCTCCACCGTGCCCTCGTCGGTGACGGTGTCGATGTACGCGGCGCCGTTCTCCGTGATGTACAGCGGGACCGCCGGGTAGTCGCGGGCGACGCGGGTCAGCGTCTCGGTGAGGCCCGGGGCGTCGACCTCCCAGTTCATGTCGGTGACGGGGACGCCGGGCCGCTTGAGGAACCGGACGGTCTCGCTGCCGGGCCACGACGTCGGCGCCCGCCAGTAGGGCTCGGCGGGGACGTCGGGGTCCTCGCCGGCCACCACGTGGCGGCTGTAGTAGTTGATGCCCAGCAGGTCCAGCGGCTGCGCGATCTGCTTGTGGTCGCCGTCGCGGACGAAGCCGAAGTCGCTGATCCCCCGCAGGTCGGCCATCACGTCCGCCGGGTACGAGCCGAGCAGCACCGGGTCGAGGAAGATCCGGTTGGCGAGCCCGTCGATGCGCCGGGCCGCGTCGAGGTCCCCGGGCTTCGTCTCGTCGGCCGCGGAGATCGCGTACAGGTTGAGCGTGATGCCCAGCTGCGCGGTGGGATCCGCGGCGCGGATCGACTCGATCGCCTGGCCGTGGCCGAGGAGCAGGTGGTGCATGGCGGCCAGGGCGTCGGGCGCGTGCTGGCGGCCCGGCGCGTGGACGCCCGACGCGTAGCCGAGGAACGCCGAGCACCACGGCTCGTTGAACGTCGTCCAGTGGCGGACCCGGTCGCCGAGCGCGCCGTGCACCAGCGTGGCGTAGTCGGCGAACCGGGCCGCGGTGTCGCGGGCGGGCCAGCCGCCCGCGTCTTCCAGCTCCTGGGGCAGGTCCCAGTGGTACAGCGTCACCCAGGGGGTGATGTCGTGCGACAGCAGCTCGTCGACGAGC
This sequence comes from Dactylosporangium maewongense, assembly GCF_039531485.1. Classification (NCBI taxonomy): domain Bacteria; kingdom Bacillati; phylum Actinomycetota; class Actinomycetes; order Micromonosporales; family Micromonosporaceae; genus Dactylosporangium; species Dactylosporangium maewongense. Next base: position 365,810 of record NZ_BAAAQD010000006.1, read on the forward strand.
CGCCGGTAGAAGTCCAGGCCCTTGGCGTTGGCCGACCCCGACCCGCCCGGCTGGACGCGCGGCCACGCGACGGAGAACCGGTAGGCGTTGATGCCCAGGTCCTTCATCAGCCCCACGTCCTCGCGGAAGCGGTGGTAATGATCGCAGGCCACGTCGCCGGTGTCCCCGCCCAGTGTCTTGCCCGGGGTGTGGCTGAACGTGTCCCAGATCGAGGGGGTGCGGCCGTCCTCCTGGGCGGCCCCCTCGATCTGGTACGACGCGGTCGCCGCACCCCACACGAAACCGGGTGGGAACGTCAGCGGGTCGATGCTGGTCACGCCTTGACCGAACCTTCCATGATGCCGCCGATGATCTGACGGCCGAATGCGATGAACACCAGGAGCAGCGGCACGATCGCAAGAGCTGTCCCGGTAAAGACTTGCACGTAGTCGGTCTTGTAATAACCGGTGGCGAGAATGTTCAGTGAAACTTGCACGGTCGGGGTGTCGCCATTGAGCACGACGTACGGCCAGAGGAAGTCGTTCCAGGTCTCCATGAACGTGAGCAGGCCCAGCACCGCCGCCGCCGGACGCAGCGCGGGCAGCACGACCGACCAGTACGTCCGCCAGGTGGAGGCGCCGTCGACGCGGGCGGCCTCGATGAGCTCGTCGCTGATCGCGGACTCCGCGTACTGCCGGATCATGAACACGCCGAAGCCCTTGACCAGGAACGGCACGATGACCGCCTGGAGGGTGTTCGTCCAGTCGAACTTCACCATGAGCAGGTACAGCGGAATGATGTTGACCTGGGTCGGGATCATCATCGTGAGGATGATGATCAGCAGCAGGGCGTTCTTCCCGCGGAACTTCAGCTTCGCGAAGGCGAAGCCTGCGAGCGTGGAGAAGAACACCACTGACAAGGTTACACACGACGACACGATGGCCGAGTTGATCAGGCCGTAGACGAAGTTGGCGTCGGTGTTGGCCAGCACCCGCGAGGCGTTGTCGAAGAAGTTCGGGCCGGGCGTGAGCGGCGGCGGGATGTCGGTGACGGCGCTGTTGTCCCGCGAGGCCACGATGAAGGACCACAGGATCGGGAAGACCGACAGCACGATCGTGATGATCAGCGCGAGGTACGTCAGCGGGCTGGCGTCCCAGAGCGCGGCCGAGGCGCTACGGACCCGACCCTTCTTCCCCGGTGGCGGCGTGCCCGGCACGCTCCGGGGCCTTGTCATGGTCGTGCTCATGCCGCCACCTCCGCTGCGCTCCGGCGTCGGCCTGAGCCAAACCTGTCACATGATGAGCGGCCCGAGCCGCTCCGCTGGCCGCTCATGAGGTCTGCCCCTTGACGGATCGGCGCACCAGAGCGAAGTTGATCAGTGCGAAGATCAGAATGATCACGAACAGCAGCCAGGAGATCGCGGCGCCGCGGCCCACGTTGTAGTTGTTCGTGAACGTGGTCTCGTAGATGTACATCGCGACGGTCTGGAACTCGTTGAGCGAGCCACCCTGGATGCGGCCGTAGTTGAACAGCAGCGGCTCGGTGAACAGCTGCATGCCGCCGATCGTCGAGATGATCACGGTGAAGAGGATCGTCGGCTGGATGAGCGGCACGGTGATCCGCCAGAACCGGCGGGCCGCGGACGCGCCGTCCAGCGACGCCGACTCGTACAGCTCCTTCGGGATCGCCTGCATCGCCGCCAGGTAGATGAGGGCGTTGTAGCCGGTCCAGCGCCAGTCGACCATGAACGCGATCGCGGTCCACGACGACCAGCGGTGGTTGCGCCACTCGACGGGGTTCAGGTGCAGGCTCTGCAGCAGCCAGTTCGCCAGGCCGTACCGGTCGGCGAAGATCAGGCCGAAGACGATGCCGACGGCGGCGACCGAGGTGATGTTGGGGATGAGGACACCCATGCGGATCGCGGTGCGGGCCCGCATCTTCTTGTTGAGCCAGCTCGCGATGAGCAGCGCGAAGATGAGCTGCGGCACGGTCGCGACGATGAACAGGCCGAACGTGTTGAAGATGACGATCCAGAAGTGCTCGTCCCAGAGGACCTTGCGGTAGTTCTCGAGCCCGACGAAGCCCGCGTCGCCACCCGTCAGGGTGTTCTTCCGGGTCGACAGGATGGCGGTGTAGACCAGCGGGTACGCGCCGAACACCGCGAACAGGACGAAGAACGGCGCGACGAACAGGTACGGCGACAGTCGCAGGTCGAGCCGCCCGACCCGCACGGAGCGCCGCGACGCTGGTTTCGGTGGCCCGGCGGGGGCGCGCCCGTGGCGAGGCCCGGTGACCTCGCCGACGTTGGTAGCCATGGGGGGTGGATCCCTTCCGATCAACGGGCTATGTGGAGGACGGAGGCGGCGTCAGGTTCGACGCCGCCTCCGCCGTCAACGCATCGGTCAGCCTTCGGCGAGTGCCTTGCTGTCCTTGATGGCCTTGTCCCAGCCCGCCTGGGCGCTCAGCTTGCCCTGCTCGGCGGCCTGCATGGCCGGCTCGAACCCGTTCTCCCACAGCGCCTGGTGCTTCGGGCCGAGGTAGATCGGCTTGAGATCCTTGGCCGCACCGGCGTAGATCTTGCCGACCGGGGCGTTGTTGAAGTACTCGTTCTTCGCCTCGGTGATCTTCGGGTCGTCCAGCGCGGCGATCGACGAGGGCAGCGGGCCCGCCTCGGCGAACGCGTCCAGGCCACCCTGCTTGCCGGTGATGAACTTGATCAGCTCGAAGGCCTGCTTCTTGTGCTTGCTCTGCTCGGGCACCGCGAGGTAGGAGCCGCCCCAGTTGCCACCCTTACCGGGGATGGTCGCGATGTCCCACTTGTTCTTGCCGGCGTCGCCGGCGCGCTCCTTGATGACACCCGTGTACCACGGCGGGCACGGCACGGTCGCGAACGCGGCGTTCTTGAACGCGGCGTCCCAGTCCGCCTGCCAGCGGGCGAGCTTCGCGGTCAGGCCCTTGGCGGCCATGTCCATGCCCAGGTCGTAGGCGTCCTTGACGGCCTTGTTGGTGTCGCCGATGTACTTGTCGCTCTTGTCGTAGAACCAGCTGTCCGCGTTCTGCATGATGTACGGCTGCATGATGCTCGTCGCCGAGTCGGTCCAGGCGGCGCCGGTGTTCTTCGACTTGAAGATCTCGCCCTGCTTGACGTACTCCTGCCAGGTCGGCCACAGCTTGCTGACCGCGTCGCGGTCAACCGGCAGGCCGGCCTTCTGGAAGAGGTCGGTGCGGTAGCACATCGCCAGGGGGCCGACGTCGGTGCCGAGGCCGACGAGCTTCTTGCCGTCCGCGGTGAAGGCGTTCTTCCACTTGAAGGCCAGGTAGTCCTTCTCCAGCGACGCCGCACCCAGGTCCAGCAGGTTGGCGAAGCCCTTGTTGTCCTTCAGGTACTGCAGCAGCATGCCCTCTTCGAGCATGACCACGTCACTCGCGCCGCTGCCGGCGGAGATCCACTGGGCGAGCTTCGGAGCGAAGTCCTTGGTCTGGCCTTCGTTCTTCACGTCGACCTTGATGTTCGGGTTGGCGGCCTCGAAGTCCTTGACCGCCTGGTTGAAGCCGGGCGTGCCGAAGTAGGACAGCGAGATGGTGACCGGGCCCGTGCCGTCGGCGCTGGGCTCGTCGTCCTTCTTCGCACTGCACGCGGTGGTCATACCGAGGGTAAGACCCACGGCGAGCGTGGCCGCGGCGATCGAACGCAGACGGCGTGAGGTGACGCTCATCCTGACCCCTCTCTCAGGTCGTGATGGGTGTGTGGTGGGGGTGTGATGCATCGACGGCGGACCCGGGTGTGAAGTCCGTCGTTCGGGTGTCGCGGGGTATGGCGGGTCGAGCATTTGAGTGGCCCCGTGGCCGCGGGGTGTGTCACCGGCCACAGCCACGGGAGCGCTCCCATGAGACTGGCGCCTCGTCCGCCAGGTGTCAATGGGGCAGTGGGAGCGTTCCCATTTCGTTACCGCGAGATTTCGACGAGCGGTTTTGTCCGCCTTTACCGCGACATGGTCGCTTCCAGCGCGGCGATCTCAGCGACGGAAGTCAATCCGGGCACGCGGACGCGCGCCATCGACAGCTGTCGCCGCACGACAGTTCCATGAAAGCGTCATGGATCGATGTAATCGATCGACGTTCGTCGGGCTTACGTCATGCGGCGCAGGAGCGTGCTCACCCGGGCGGGATCGAAGGACGTCGGGTCGAAGGAGCGGCCGAGCCACTCGCGCATCGGGGCGTGGTCCGGGTGGTCCGGGTCGGCCAGGACGGCGACCAGGTCGCGGTAGCCCTCGGGCCCGCCCACGTCGTCGGGCGGGCAGCCGCGCTCGCCGGCGGTGCACACCGGGTAGGCCGTGTCCGGATCGGCGGGGAACACGTCCTCGACCGTCAGGTCGTGCTCCCACCAGTCGCCGAAGTCGTAGGTGTACCGCAGGCGGGCGTCCTTCTGGGCGACCGCGTCCAGGCGGGTGTCGAGCTCGTCCCGGACGTCGAGCAGGCCGTCGGGGTCGGGCACCCCGTACTGAACGCCGTCGATGTCGAAGACGTGCAGGTGACGGTCGCCCCAGCCCATCGCGAACTGCACGACACGGTGGACACGGTCGAGGGTGAAGCCGCCCGGGATGAGGACCCGTCGCCACACGGTGGGCTCGACGCCGTCGAGCGTGATGCGGAGTTGGATGATCGCGCGCGCCATGGTGCAGTCATTGTTGACCGAGGCGGTATGGCGGCGCACCCTGAAGTGGTGATCTGTCCTGCGTGTCGGGAGAAACGGCACGCCGACTGCCCCGGCGGCAACCGGTGCGACTGCCAGCACCGCGAGCCGGCGCCCACCCCTCCCGTGACGGGTGCGCCGGGGCCCTAAGGTTGGCTGGTGCAGCAGCTGTACCCGCATCCGGGAGACGTCGACCAGGCAACGCTCGTCGACCTGTACGCGCCGCCGCCGGAGCCCTCCGTGCGGGTGAACTTCGTGGCGAGCCTCGACGGCGCGGGGACGCTCGACGGCAAGTCGGCGGGCCTGTCGGGGCCGGAGGACAAGCGGGTCTTCGGGATCCTGCGGATGCGCTGCGACGCGCTGCTCGTCGGCGCCGGCACGGTCCGCGACGAGGGCTACCGCGCGCTGCGCCTGGACGAGCAGCGGCGGCGGTGGCGCCTGGAGCACGGGCTGAGCGAGTACCCGACCCTGGTCATCGTCTCCGGCCGGGCGGACCTCGACCCCGCACAGCCCGCCCTCGCCGACGCGCCGGTCCGGCCGGTCGTCGTCACCCGGCACGGGACGGACACCGCGCACCTCGAGCCGGTGGCGGACGTCATCCGGGCGGGTGACCACCACGTGGACCTGGCCACGGCGATTGGACGCCTCCGCGCGGACGGCCACGCCCAGATCCTCAGCGAGGGCGGGCCGCGACTGTTCGGGTCGCTCACCGCGGCGGGCCTCGTCGACGAGCTGTGCCTGACGGTGTCGCCGTTGCTCGCCGGCCCCGGAGCGGGCAGGATCACCGCCGGACCCCTGGCACCGACCCCCGAGCACCTCACGCTGCGTCACGCCTTGCTGGCCGATGGTCAGCTGCTGCTGCGGTACGGGCGCTGAACCGAATCCACACCGCTGTCCACAGGCCTGTGGACAAGTGTCCCCAACCTGTGGACGCGCGATCGCCTTGCGACTGTTTTGCGGTGGTTTGGCCGTGTGAACGAACGTGAACGCGTCCACAGGTGGGCGTGGTGGCTTCGATCCGCCGGTGGTCTTGGGGCACGATGCACAGGCGAACACATGTACTGGGGGTCGACCGGATGGACGTTACGGACGATACGAAGGACGGGCCGGTCGTCGGCCGGGTCCTCGGCACCGCCGACGCGACCCCGCTCACGTTCTGGGTCGCCGTGAACGACGACGCCTACCTCCAGCTCGACGACGTCGTCGTCACCGAGCGTGAGCTCCCCGGCCAGCCATCGGTGAAGATCGCCGGCGTGGTGACCGCGGTCAGGGCCCGGCACGAGGGCGTCGTGTTCGACTCCGACGTGTTCCTCGTCGCCGACGGCACGCTGCCGGCGACGGTGCAGGAGGCGGCCGAGATCACCACGACCCGCGTCGATCCCGAGGTGTACGTCCCGCCGACCCCCGGCGCCGTCGTCCACCGGGCGCAGGGCGACGCGCGGGCCGGCGCCCTCTACTTCGACCGGATGGACCGCACGATCCCGATGGGCTTCGGCCGGGACGGCGCCGCGATGTACATCAACGCGGACTTCCTCGACGGCAGCCGCGGCGCCCACGTGTCGATCTCCGGCATCTCCGGGGTGGCGACGAAGACGAGCTTCGCCACGTTCCTGCTCTACTCGGTGTTCCGGTCCGGCGTCCTGGGCGGCGCCGGCGAGACCGCCAACACCCGCGCGCTCATCTTCAACGTCAAGGGCGAGGACCTGCTGTTCCTCGACCACCCCAACAGCCGCCTCGACGCGGCGACGGAGGCCAACTACGCGCGGCTCGGGCTGGTCGCCGGCCCGTTCCCCGACGTGCGGGTCTACGCGCCGCCAAGGGCCGGCGACTCCTCCGGCACGCCGGACGTCAGCAGCCGGCTGACCGGGGTCGACAGCTTCTACTGGACGCTGCAGGAGTTCTGCACCGACCGCCTGCTGCCGTACGTGTTCGCCGACGCGGACGACGAGCGCCAGCAGTACACGATGGTGGTCCACTCGGTCACGGCCCACCTGGCGCGCATCGCGCAGCCCGCGGAGGGCGGCGTCGCCGTCGACGGCACCCGCCTCAACTCGTACGCCGACCTCGTCGACTACCTGGTGGAGCAGCTCAACGACGACGCGACCCGCGGGCAGTGGGCGGGCAGCGCGGTCGGGCTCGGCACGGTCAACGCGTTCGCCCGCCGGTTGATCGGCAGCAAGAAGGACCTGTCCCGGCTGATCCGCGGCGACCTCGCCACCCGCCGGCCGCACGCGGTCAACACCGCCGAGAGCGCCCAGGTGACCGTGGTCGACCTGCACAACCTGCCGGACCGGGCGCAGCGCTTCGTGGTCGGCGTGACGCTGCGCAGCGAGTTCGAGCGCAAGGAGAAGGCGGGCACGGCGAAGCCGCTGCTGTTCGTGGTGCTCGACGAGCTCAACAAGTACGCGCCGCGGGAGGGCACCAGCCCGATCAAGGAGGTGCTGCTCGACATCGCCGAGCGCGGGCGGTCCCTGGGCGTCGTGCTGATCGGCGCGCAGCAGACGGCGAGCGAGGTCGAGCGGCGCATCGTGGCCAACTCCGCGATCCGGGTCGTGGGCCGGCTCGACCCCGCGGAGGCGTCCCGGCCGGAGTACGGGTTCCTGCCCCCGGCCCAGCGCCAGCGAGCCCTGCTCGCCAAGCCCGGCACCATGTTCGTGTCGCAGCCGGAGATCCCGGTGCCGTTGTGCATCGAGTTCCCGTTTCCGTCGTGGGCGACCCGGCCCGCGGAGGCGGGCGCCGCGCCGAGCGCGACGCTGCGCTCGATCGCCCAGGCCAACGACTCGTTCGCGGTCGTCGCGCGGGTCGGCGGCGGCATCACCGACGACGAGATCCCCTTCTAGTCACTGCGAAAGGACTGCACCGGTGCGGATCCTGCACACCTCGGACTGGCACGTCGGCAAGGTCCTCAAAGGACAGTCGCGGGCCAACGACCACATCGCGGCCCTCAAGGCACTCGTCGACGTGGCCGAGGCCGAGCAGCCCGACCTGGTGATCGTCGCCGGGGACCTGTACGACTCGGCGAGCCCGCCCGCCGACGCCACGAAGATCGTCACGCGGGGGCTGTCGGCGCTGCGCAAGACGGGCGCGGACGTCGTCGTCATCGGCGGCAACCACGACAACGGCCAGGCCCTCGATGCGCTCCGGCCGTGGGCGGACGCGGCCGGCATCACCATCCGCGGCGCCCTCACGAAGCCCGAGGAGCTGCTGCTTCCGGGGCGGACGCGGGACGGCGAGGAGTGGCGGCTCGCCGCGCTGCCGTTCGTGTCCCAGCGGTACGCGCTGCGGGCGGCGGAGATGTTCGACCTCAGCGCGGCGGAGAGCGCGCAGAGCTACGCGCACCACATCGGCGGCCTGCTCGCCACCCTCGCCAAGGGGTTCGGGCGCGACACCGTCAACCTGATCACCGGGCACCTCACGGTCATCGGCGCGACGATGGGCGGCGGCGAGCGCGAGGCGCACACCATCATGGGCTACGCCGTGCCCGCGTCGGTCTTCCCGTCCTCGGCGCACTACGTCGCGCTCGGCCACCTGCACCGGGCGCAGACCGTCAACGGGCCATGCCCGATCCGCTACTGCGGCAGCCCGCTGCCGATCGACTTCGGCGAGGAGGAGAACTTCTCCGCCGTCGCGGTCGTCGACGTGACCACCAGCACCGCGGCGCGGGTCCGCGAGGTGCCCCTGCCGGTCGCGACCCCGCTGCGGACGGTCCGTGGCACGCTCGCCCAGCTGGCCACCCTGGACACCGGTGAGGCGTGGCTGCGGGTGTACGTGTCGGAGCAGCCCCGGGCGGGCCTCCGCGAGGAGGTCCAGGAGCTGCTGCCGAAGGCCCTGGAGGTGCGCATCGACCCGAAGCTGCTGCCCGACCCGAAGGCCGCCGAGCGGGCCGCGGCGCGCGCCGGCCGGTCCGCGGGCGAGCTGTTCGCCGACTACCTCGGCCAGAAGGGCCACGCGGACGACGCCACGGTCAAGCTGTTCCACCAGCTGCACGACGAAGTCCAGGAGGCGAGGAACTGACATGCGGCCCATTCGCTTGGACCTGGACGGGTTCACCGTCTTCCGGCGGCCGACGACCGTCGACTTCACCGACACGGACTTCTTCGCGCTCGTCGGGCCGACCGGCTCCGGCAAGTCGACGATTCTCGACGCGATCACGTTCGCGCTCTACGGCACCGTCCCCCGCTGGGGCGACCGGCGCGCGATCGCCAACGCGCTCGCCCCGTCGGCGACCGAGGCGAGGGTGCGGTTCGTGTTCGAGTCCGCGGGCGTGCGCTACGTCCTCGCCCGGGTCGTGCGCCGCGACGGCAAGGGCGCGGTCAGCACCAAGCACGCCGGCCTGGAGGCGCTCCCGCACGGCTTCGACCTGTCGCGCTTCGACAGCGGGCTCAGCGCCGAGGACATGGGCACCGTGCTGGCCGGCACGCCCATGGAGGTCGACCTGGCGGTGCAGAGCGTGATCGGCCTGCCCTACGAGCAGTTCACCAAGTGCGTGGTGCTGCCGCAGGGCGAGTTCGCGGCGTTCCTGCACGCCAAGCCGGCCGAGCGGCAGAAGATCCTCGTCAATCTGCTGGGTCTCGACGTGTACGGGCAGATCCGCGAGCGCGCGAACCTGCGCGGCAGCGCCGCCGACGCGAAGCTGAAGGTCCTCGGCGAGCAGCTCAGCGGCATGTCAGACGTGGACGACGCGGCCCTCGCCGCGGCGGTCGCGAGGGCGGAGACGCTCCGGGCGCTCGCCGGCGACGTCGACCGGATCGGGCCGCAGCTGGCCGACGCGGCGAAGCTCGCCGTCGCCGCCGCGGCCACGCTCACCGACCTGGACGCCGACATCGACCGGCTGACCCGGCTGCGGGTGCCGGCCGACGCGGGCACCCTGGCGGCGGGTGCGGCGCAGGCCCGCGCCGCGGTCACGGCCGCCGCCGACGCGGTCCGCACCGTGGAGGAGCGGGAGGAGAAGCTGCGCGGCGAGCTGCAGGGCGCCGGCGACCAGACCGCGCTGCGGCGGCTCCTCGACGCGCACGCCGAGCGCGACCGGCTCGCCGGCGAGGCCGCCACCGTCCACGCGACCGTCGCGGCGGCCGAGCAGGAGCACGGGAAGGCCACCGCCGCGTTGGGGGTGGCTCGTACCAAGGCCGCCGACGCGATGGGAGCGCTGGAGGCGGCCAGGGAGGCCTACCAGACCGCGGTCGCCGTCGACCGGGCCACCGCGCTGCGGCCGCACCTGCGGGTCGGCGACGAGTGCCCGGTGTGCACCCAGACCGTGCGGACGCTGCCGGAGACGCCGCTCGAGCCGGCGGTCGCGGCGGCCAAGGCGGCCGGCGACGCGGCCCGCAAGCGCAGCGACGCCGCCGAGCGGGTCGTCGCCGACCAGGACAAGATCGTGCGCGACCTCGACCGGGGGCTCGCCGCGGCGCGGGCGCACGCCGAGCAGGTCGACGCCCGGATGTCCACACTGGACAGGGCGCTGGACGGCGCGCCGGCGCCCGACGCCCTGCGCCGCGACCTCGACACGATCGCGAAGCTCCACAGTGGACTGGAGAAGGCCGGCGCCGAGGTCCGCAAGGCGCGCGAGGCGCACCGTAGGGCCGCCGGCGCCGCCGACCGAGCCGAGGACCAGCTGCGCGCGGCGTGGAAGGCGTTCGACGCGGCCCGCGACGCGCTCGCCGCGTTCGGCCCGCCGCCCGCGGACCGCGACGACCTCGCCGACGCGTGGGCGGCGCTGACCGGCTGGGCCGGCACCGCCGCCGGCGAGCGGCAGGCCCGCCGCCCCGCGGCCGCCGAGGCGGTCCAGGACGCCGAGGCGCGGGTCACCGCGGTCCGCGACGAGCTGCGGGCGCGCTTCGCCGACGCGGGGCTGCCCGCGCCCGGCGCCGACCCGGCCCGCGAGGCCGCCGTCGCCGTGGAGCGGGCGGAAGCGGCGCACCGGCGGATCGAGGAGCGGCGCGCCGAGGCCGCCCGGCTGACCGCGCAGCGCGACGAGGTCGCGCGGGAGGCGCAGGTCGCGAAGGCCCTCGCCCAGCACCTGCGGGCCGACCGCTTCGAGCGGTGGCTGCTCGCCGAGGCCCTCGACACGCTCGTCGACGGCGCGTCGCGGACGCTGCGGGAGCTGTCCGGCGGGCAGTACGACCTCGGCCACGAGAAGGGCGAGTTCTACGTCGTCGACCACCACGACGCCGGCCTGCGGCGCGCGGTGCGGACGCTGTCCGGCGGTGAGACGTTCCAGGCGTCCCTCGCCCTCGCCCTCGCCCTGTCGGAGCAGCTGGCCGGCCTGTCGACGGCGTCGGCGAGCCTCGAGTCGATCGTCCTCGACGAAGGCTTCGGCACCCTCGACCAGTCCACATTGGACACCGTCGCGGCGACCCTGGAGGCCCTCGCCGCGCGCGGCGACCGGATGGTCGGCGTCGTCACGCACGTCGGCGCGCTCGCCGAGCGCATCCCCGTCAGGTTCGAGGTGCGCAGGGACGCGCGCACCGCCCGGGTGGAACGGGTCGGACTGTGAAGTTTCACGTCGACGCGTGGGACCCGTCCTACGGGGTGGCGTTCGAGGCCGCCGCCGCGGACGGTCCGCAGGCGCAGAGCAGCGCGCAGATCCAGCCCGACGTCGAGCTGCCCGCCCAGGCCTGGCGGGGCGTCGACGCGCCCGCCGGGCTGCGGCCGCCCGGCACCGTCCTCGTCGTCGACGGCGTCCAGCGCATCGACGCGCGGGTCTGGGCCACCGACGACGACGGCGTCACGTACCCAGGCGTCGCCGCCTCCTACGCGGCCGGCGTCGTGCGCTGCGACCTCGACCGGGGCGCCGCCGCGATCGCCACGACCCGCATCGAGCGCGGCCTGTTCACCCCGTTCGAGCTGGCCCCGCCCCTGGTCACCGGCGCCGTCCGCTACCCGGCGATCCGGGTCTCCCGGGGCGAGCCGAAGGACCTGGCGCTGGGCGTACAGCGGCACATGCGGGCACTGGAGGTCGGCGTGTCCGGCGAGGAGCGCGACGACGGCGACCTGCTCATCGTCGACGGCCCGCTGCAGGAGCGCGCGCACCTGCCCCGCGCCCTGGGCTACATCAAGACCCACCGCGTCGAGTACCTGCCGGCGGAGCTGACCGCCGTCGTCACCGGGCTGCGCGGCGGCCAGCGCTCCCCCGTGTTCCTCCTCGGCACCTCGTGGCACCGGTTCGCCTGGTACCTGCGGCTGCCGGGACCGGAAGGGTCGCCGTGGGCGGGCATCGTGCGGGCCGAGTGCTCCGCCGACCTGCTCCCCGCCGACGCGATCGCCCTCGCACACCTGTCGGCGGTCACCCTCCCCCGCTTCGCCTCCAGCGCCTACAAGGACCCGCGGGCCCCGCAGAACCTCATCCCGATCGCGGGCCTGGAGCGTAAGCTGCGCGCCATGCTCGGCGACGCCCGCCTCCTGCACCGCGCCCTCGCCAAGGCCGCCCGGTGAGGACGTTCGACTGCCCGCCCCGCTACGACCTGGCGGGGACGCTGCGCGGCCTGTGCCTCATCAACGGCGACCCGACGCTGTCCGTCGGCGCGCGGGAGGGCTGGTTCGCCACCCGTACACCCGACGGCCCGGGCACACTCCAGCTGACGCTCACGGGAACCTCGCCGGTCGCTGGTTCCTCGCCGGCCGCTGGTTCCTCGCTGGTCGCGACCGCCTACGGCCCGGGCGCCGACTGGCTCCTCGACCGTGCCGACGCCGTGGCCGGGCTCCGGGACGACCTCACCGGCTTCCTCGACCTCGCCCGTCAGCACCCGCTCCTGTACCGCCTCGCCCGCGAGCACTCGGGCCTGCGCATCGGCGCGACCGGCCGGGTCTTCCACCACCTGGTCCCGGCCGTCCTCGGCCAGAAGGTCACCGGCAAGGAGGCCCGCGACGGCTACGTGCGCCTCCTGCGCCACTTCAGCACCGACCCCGCCCCCGGCCCCCATCCCCGGCTCCGCCTGCCCCCTCCACCCGAGGCGATCGCCGCCGCGCCCTACTGGGTGTTCCACCCCTTCGGCATCGAACAGAAACGCGCCGACGCCCTGCGCCGCGTCGCCGCCGAAGCATCCCGCCTGGAGCGCTGCACCACCGCCGCCGACGCCGTCGCGCGGCTGCTCACCATCCGCGGCATCGGCCCCTGGACCGCCGCCGAGGTCACCCGCGCCGCCTACGGCGACCCCGACGCCGTCTCCGTCGGCGACTACCACATCAAGAACGTCGTGGCCTACGCCCTGACCGGCGCGGCCCGCGGCACCGACGAGCACATGCTGGAGCTGCTCGCCCCGTACGCCGGCCACCGCGGCCGCGTCTGCGGCCTGCTGGCCGCCGCGGGCATCACCGCCCCCAAGTTCGGCCCCCGCATGCCCCTACGCAGCTTCGCCCGCTTCTGACCTCGCTGTGTGCCCCTCCCATGATCCGGAAGAGTTCGTGTCGCCAGAGCAGCACAAACTCTTCCGGATCATGAGGATCGGCCGGCAGCTCGGTCAGGTTCGGCGCATGGTGATGTGTTCGATGCCGTCCTCGAGGTAGGGGGTGCCTGTGGCGACGAAGCCGAACCGTTCGTACACGCGGACGGCCGTCGTCTGGGCGTCCAGGACCGCGGGGCGGGGGCCGATCAGGGCGACCGCCTCGGCGAGAAGGCGGGCGGCGAGGCCCTGGCCCCGGTGGGTGGCGGCGGTGACCACGCGGCCGATGCGGGCGGTGCCGTCCGTGTCGGTGAGGACGCGCAGGCAGGCGGTGACGGCGCCGGCGGGGTCGCTGAGCCAGATGTGGACGGTGGCGGGTTCGGTGTCGCGGCCGTCCAGCTCGGGGTAGGGGGACGCCTGCTCGACGACGAAGACGTCGCTGCGGAGGCGGAGGATGGCGTACAGGGTGAAGACGTCCAACGAGGCGAAGGGCGCGCTGTGGATGATCACGGCCTGAGCCTAGCCAGCTGCTCGGCGGTCTTGCGGGCGGCGATGAGGACGGGGTCCCAGACCGGGGCGAAGGGCGGGGCGTAGGAGAGGTCCAGGCCGGTCATCTCCTCGACGGTCATGCCGTGCCAGAGGGCGACGGCGAGGGCGTCGATGCGCTTCGCGGCGCCTTCCTGGCCGACGATCTGGGCGCCCAGGAGGCGGCCGGTGGTGCGTTCGGCGATCAGCTTCGTGGTGATGGGGAGGGCCCCGGGGAAGTAGCCGGCGCGGGTGGTCGACTCGGTGACGGCGGAGAACACCTCGAAGCCCGCACCCAAAGCCTCGGCGGTGGTGAGGCCGGTGCGGGCGACCTCGTGCGAGCAGATCTTCGACACGGCGGTGCCGACGACGCCGGGGAAGGTGGCGTAGCCGCCGCCGATGTTGATGCCCGCGGCGCGGCCCTGCTTGTTGGCGTGGGTGCCGAGGGCGATCGCGGTGGGGCGCTGCGAGATCAGGTGGTGCACCTCGACGCAGTCGCCGGCGGCCCAGACGCCCTCCGCAGACGTGCGCTGGCGGCGGTCGACGACGATGCCGCCGGACGCGCCGACCGCGATGCCCGCGTCGGCCGCGAGGGCGCTGTTGGGTTTCGTACCGAGGCCGAGAATGACGACGTCGGCCGACAGCGTCCCGGCGTCGGTGCGGACCGCGGTGACCCGGCCGGCGTCCGACGAGAAGCCCGAGAGGCGGCACGACAGCCGCAGGTCGACGCCGAGGTCGCGCAGCGCGTTCGCGACGAGGCCGGCCATGTCGGGGTCGAGGGTGCGCATGGGCTGGTCGGCGGCGTCGATGAGGGTGACCTCCAGACCGCGGCGGATCATCGCCTCCGCCATCTCGAGGCCGATGTACCCGGCACCGACGACCACCGCGCGCTTCGGCGCACGGTCCTCCAGGAACGACAGCAGCCGGATGCCGTCCTCCAGCGTCTGTACGCCGTGGATCCCGTCGGCGTCGGCGCCCGGGACGTCGGGGCGGGCCGGCACGCCGCCGGTGGCGATGACGAGCTGGTCGAAGGGTTCGTCGTAGGTGCGCTCCCCGGACCGGACGGTCACGGAGCGGGAGGGCAGCGAGATCCCCACGACCTCGCAGCCGAGGCGCAGGTCGATGTCGAGCTTGCGGAACTCCTCGGGCGTACGAGCGACCAGGTCGTCCGGGGTGGAGACGTCGCCGGCCACCAGGTACGGGATGCCGCACGCCGAATAGGAGACGTGCTGCCCCTTCTCGAACGCCACGATCCGCAGGTCGGCGGCGGGTCGGCGGCGGCGGGCCTGCGAGGCGGCGCTCATCCCTGCGGCGTCGCAGCCGATGACGACCAGACGTTCCAGTGAAGCGGTCACCAGATCATTTAATCGTGTTTGTCCGGCGCGGGGATCGGCGCGCCGGTGTCGTCCCAGACGTTTCCGGAATTGGCGCTCAGCGTGGTCTGCGTACTGATGAGAATGGGGCAGACGTATCTGGTGTTGCGGCCGAAGCGGTTGTTCACCACGGCGATGCCGGTCATCGGGGTGGGGCCGCCGCCGCGGTGGGCGAAGTTGAGCACGCAGGAGCCGCCGTCGAGCCAGTTGTTCTCGACGCGCACGTCACCGCTGGCGCCGCCCTCCTGCGTGATCTGGAAGGCGGCGTTGGCTTCGGCGCCCGGGTAGAGCACGTTGTGCCGCAACGTGATGCGGCGCTTGCCGCGGGTGTCGACGGCGTCGTTGACGGTCGCGCCCGGGGCGCCGGTGCTGAAGAACGTCAGGTCGTGGATCCAGGAGTCCTGGATGACGACGTCGTTGCCGGCCTTCACGCCGTCGACGGTGCCGTGGATGTTGACCCGGGTCAGGGTCGTGGCGGTGGCCCACACGCCGTCGAGGCACGCGTTGGGGTTGGCCGGGGCGATCTCGACGTCCTCGATGACCGCGCTGCCGACGACCTCGATCACGGCGGCCGAGCAGCGCGCCGCCCCGCCCCGCACGATCGAGTTGCGGATCGTCACGTTCTTCCCGGTGATGCGGACGTACCCGCGGATGTCGGCGTTCGAGACCACGGCGTTGTCGACGGACAGCGTCTGGTCGCCCGTGAGCACGGTCAGCGCCGTGCCGGCGATCACGCCGGTGTTGCCGGCGGCGGGCTTCCCACCGCCCCGCGACACGACCCTCGGCACGGCGGACGGCGACGCGCCGGCCGACACCGACGGTGACGGGGACCGGGACGCCGAGGGCGACGTCGAGGCACCGGAGCCGGGCAGCCCCGCCCGCTCCGCGGAGCGGCGCTCCTCGGGGGTCAGGCCGTCCACTGATGCCCGGCGATCGGGCTGCGTCAACGGATACACCATGATCGCCGTCAGTGTCACCGTCACGACGCCGGCGACCGCGACGCCGATCGGCCCCCAGTGAAAGCGGCGCCAGTCCACGCGTCGCCCAGTCGCCGGAAGATCACTCTCGGTGGTCACTGACCCTTTCTAGTGGTACCAGAGTGACGTTGTCCACCTATTGATGCGTGTGTTTACGGAAGTGTCTTCGACATCTGCCGCGAAGTCGTCTCGAACCCCAACGATTCGTACAGGCGCAGCGCCCCCGGGTTGTGACCGAAGACGTTGAGGCCGACCCGGGTCACGCCGCGGGCGCGCAGTTCCTCTTCGGCGGCGAGCATCAGCGCCCGGCCGTGGCCGCGGCGGCGGTGCGCCTCCTCGACGGAGATCTCGTAGATCCACGCCTGCGCCCGGTCGGGCGTCGGCAGCCCGATCCACAGGTGCCCGACCACGTCGCCGTCCACGACGCCCGCGTAGAGCAGGTGCCCCTCGGTGGCGAGGCCGTCGGGCAGCCACGTCGCGAACTGCCGCTCGATCCGCGCCTCGACCTCGGCCGGGGAGCCGCGCCCCGCCTGCACCTCGTCGAGCGCATAGGCCGCCTTCAGCGCGGCGGTGAAGGACGTGAACTCGGACGGGGTGAGCGGGCGCAGCGTGAGCATGACGCTCACAATACGAAGGCGTCCGTCCACAGCTGCCGCGACCGCCCGGACAGCGCGTCGAGCAGCCCGACCGCCTGCCCGTCGGTGAGCGCCGCCACGAAGTCGACGATCGCCCGGCCGCGGGCCATCGCCATCCGGTCCAGATCCCCCGAGGCGAGACCGTAGTCGGCCGCGGTCAGGTCGCGGACCTCCGCATACGCCATGTCGACCAGGTCGTGCAGCCGCCGCGGCAGCCGCGCCGCCTCGTCGGGGTCGACCAGCCACGCGTGCAGCGCCTCGACGAGCGCGCTCAGCAGCCGGGCCTGCCCCCGCTGGTGCAGCGCCAGGTCGGGCCGCTCCAGGACGAACCGGTGGTGCACGAACTTCAGCACCTGTACCTCGTGCCACTGCGCGGTGCCGAGCGCGACGTGCCCGGCGCGCATCGGCGGGTCCGGGAGCACGTTGATGGCGTCGATGAGCCGCCGCGTCCAGCGGGCCGAGAAACGCGCGACGCCCTGCTCCGCCTCGATCGAGCCGTCGAACGGCGCCGCGAGCAGCCCGTCGACGAGCTCGTGCCGCACGTGCTCGACGGCCGCCCAGAACGCGTCGTCGTCGCTGATCCAGCCGTCCTTGCGGAACAGGTCGCGGCGCAGCAGCTCCACCGAGTGCCCCGGCCGGCGGGCGGAGCCACGGAGCTCGGCGAGGCTGAGGTCGGACGAGCGCAGCGCGGTCGCGTCGCGCTGCCACGCCATCAGCTCGGTGGCGACGGCGCCCTGCTGCAGGACCCCGACCCGGTGGAAGTCCTCGAGGTCGTGGATGGCGTAGGCGATGTCGTCGGCGGTGTCCATCACGGACGCCTCCGCGGTCTGCTGCCACTGCGCGAGCAGCCCGTCGAACGGCGCGCGGGCCTGGCGCAGGTCGGCGAGCTCGGTCACGTAGGCGCCGAACTTCAGCGACCCCGCCGAGGGGTCCTCCGGGTCCACCCCGGCACCACGAGGTGTCGGACGCATCAGGTGTACGTGTGGCGAAGGGTAGGTCCGCCGGGTCCACGGGTACTTCGCCATGGCCGCCCGGACCGCGGCGGTGAGGTCCAGCCCGACGGTCGAGCCGCTGATCTCGGTGCTCGTGACGATGCGGTACGACTGCGCGTTGCCCTCGAACCCGTCCGGCAGCCCCAGCCGCTGCCGGGCGAGCCGGTCCAGGACCCGCTCGCCGAGGTGCCCGAACGGCGGGTGCCCGAGGTCGTGCGCGAGCGCCGCCGCCTCCACGACGTCGGCGTCGCAGCCGCCGAGCTTGTCCAGCAGCGGCTGTGCCCCGCACTGGGGCGAGCACAGCCGCTCCACGATGCCGCGGGCGACGCTCGCGACCTTGAGGCTGTGGGTGAGCCGGTTGTGCACCAGCAGCCCCGACCCGCCCGGGCTGATCACCTGGGTGACGCCGCCGAGGCGGGCGAAGAACGGGGACGCGACGATCCGGTCCCGGTCCGCACGGAACGGGTTGCCGGTCAGGTCCCCGGAGGAGGGGCCCCGGCCGCCGAAAAGTCGCGACTCCCTCATGCCGGCTTGCGGACCTCGATGACGAAGCCGCTCGCGGTCACCGCGGCCGCCGGGTGGTGCGCCAGCAGCAGGTCGAGGAGCTTCAGCGGGGACAGGATCCAGGTGAGGGGCAGGATCGCCCGGTACAGCCGCATGCTGCCGAACGACAGCAGCATCGCCAGCCACTCCTGCAGCGTCCACAGCATGCCGGACGTGGGGCCGGCGCCGACCTTGACGCTGAGGACCTCGAACTGCGGGAACTGCTCGCGCAGCCCGACCTCGGTGTAGCGCTGGAAGTCGTACGGCGAGGCGTGGAACGGCTGCATGAACGGCACGAACACGAGCATCCGGCCGCCGGGGCGCAGCACGCGGTGCATCTCGGCGATGTGCGCCGCCGGGTCGGGCACGTGCTCCAGGACGGCGATGCTGATCCCGCCGGCGAGGCTGCCCTCGGCCAGCGGCAGGCGCCGCAGGTCGGTGACGATGTCGACGTTGGGGTAGGTGCCGCCGTCCATGCAGATGACCCGCTGGTCGCGGCGGTGCGTGCCGCAGCCGAAGTCGGCGACGAGGTCGTGCTCCAGGTTGAAGCTGCGCAGGAACGGCATGATCAGGTTGCGGTCCATGACCGGCGACAGCACCTTGATCGCCGTCGGGTACACCTTGTTGAACCGCTTCTTGACGTGCTCCTTGATCCGGTTCAGCGCGTCGGCGGTGAGCTCCTCGGAGTCGAACCCGCCGAACTTCAGCTGACCACTTCCGTTTTTCCAGAGGCGCTTGCCCGTGTGACCGCAGGCCGCGCAGGCGACGATCTCGCCGCCATCGAGCTGTAACGGTGCGTGACAGGCGGGGCAGGCGAGCACCTGTGCCAGGCGGGCCTGGCGGCCCGCGGCGGTCGGCTCCATCGCGGGGGCGTCAGTCACAGTGTCGTTCATCATCCCTCAGCGGATCTCGTAGACAGCGATCTTCCCTGCACGGTGCCTGAGCTGCGCGAACTCACCAAGCGACGGCGAGGCTGAGACTGCGGAGGGGTCCGAGGCCTCGAGGACGAACAGCCACCGCACACCATACTGGTCGCGCAGCTTGTCGATCGTCGCCGCCGACGGCGAAATGAACGCCGCGTCGTTGTCGGAGAGCAGCTGCTGGTTCCAGTACGGCACGACCACGTCGTTCACGCCGATCTCGGCGGCCACCTCATGGGCACGGCTCGTGAATCCCCAGCCTTCGATGAGGAAGCGGCGCTCACTGTACGCAGCGAAGGCGAAATGCCGGTTGTCGCACTGGGTGGGGTTCTCGCCGGCGAGGACGAAGCAGTGCGCGTTCGTGGCGACCAGGTCGTCGGGGCCGGAGTGGTCACGCAGCCACCGCCCGGCCTGCATCGTGCCCGCCGGGATGAACTGCTGGTACTGGTTGATGTCGCGCCAGCCGGTGTCCTCGGCCTGGCGGGTCGTCTCGTGCAGGTGCAGCGGCGTCGTGACCAGGCAGACGCCGGCCAGCAGGCTGACGACGACGGTGCCCTTGGCCGGGAAGGACGAGCGGATCACGAGCAGCACGGCGATGCCGAGCAGCCCGAACACCGCCGCATATGGCCAGACGAGGTAGAACGCGCTCTTGGCGGAGCTGCCGGCGCGAGCCGCCGTGGGGACCCACGTCTGGCCGAGCTGGTGGATCACGATCAGGCTCGCGGCGCCGACGGCGATCGCGCCGTACACCCAGGTCAGCATCCGCCGGGTGGGCACGCCGGACGGCGTGATCATCGCCAGGCCGACCACCGCCGCGAGCGACAGGTATGGGCGGCCGGAGACCATGAACCACCCCTCGGCGCCGCCCTCGTGCCCGAAGACGAACAGCGCGCCGATGCCGGACAGGCCGATCCCGAGCACCAGGACGACCGGCTCGGCTGGAATCTGCAGGTCGGGACGGCGGCGCCACACGAACCGCGTCAGCCCGACCAGGCCCGGCCAGATGCAGGCCCAGCAGGCGACCGTGATCGCCGCGACCAGCAGCAGCCGCAGCAGCCCGGCCTGGCCAGGCACCGCGAACTTGGCCGTGAAAGGCGCGCCGGAGATCTGGGCGAAGTGCAGCGGGTCGATCGCCAGGCCCTGCGCCGCCCCGCCGAACAGGACGAACTGCGCGAACAGCAGCGCGAGGAACGCGACGCCGGCGACGATCAGCGCGGGCGGGCGGACCTGGCGACGGACCAGCAGGCGCACCGCGATGACCAGGAGCACGCCGGCGAGCAGCATGGGCAGGAACGTCGCCTTGCCGCCGGTGATCGCCGCCATCAGCAGGGCCACCAGCAGCCAGCGCTTCCGGTTGCTCTCCGTGAGCACGTCCACCAGCACGAGCACGAGCGCGGCGAACAGAATCGCGCCGAACGTCTGTGTCGGGCTCGTCCACAGCTGGGCGCGCAGCGACGAGCCGTCCTCGTAGACGTTGGTGCCGTAGGCGGAGAACCACGTGTTCAGCGGCCACTGGTACGGCGTCGGGGTGAGCACGAAGAAGGTGATGACCACGGCGGCCGCCCCGCACCACCACTGGCCGGTGAGCCGCTTGCCGAGGACGGCCATCAACACCAGCAGCCCGAGGATCATCGGCAGCGGCGACAGGCGCAGCAGCAGGACCTCCGGCTCGATCCCGGTGATCCAGGAGGTGGAGGCCATCTCGGCGTAGACGAACCAGTGGTAGAGCACCGGCTGCTCCGGCAGCCACGGCGAGGCGAGCGGCATGTGGTGCTTGGCGTCACCGAGCAGCGCCAGGTGGAACGGGGAGTCGATGTCGGGGCTCAGCGAGCCGGGCTCGACCAGACCGTGCGTGCGGAAGAACCGGATGATGCTCCAGTAGAAGAGCACCAGCCCGCCGCCCGACAGGATCGCCGAGAACCAGAACGGCGTCTTCTCATCGGCGCGGTCGGTGCCACGCCAGTAGCGCCGCAGTTTCGGCACGAGCAGGAAGACCGCGATCGTCGCGACCGGCCATGCGGCCGTCAGCAGGGGCACGCCGATCCACCTGGCGGCGATGTAGGTCATCACCTCGCACGAGTAGCCGACGGCGAGACCCGCCGCGACGTCTTCGACGAGCCAGCCGGACCGGCCGCGGACCGCCCGCCAGAGCAGCATGCCCGGCAGTGCGATCCCGAGGGCGACGTAGCCGGCGAAGATCGCCGTCGTCCAGACCGGGACCCCGTAGAACCGCAGTCCGATGATGATCAGAACACCGAGCGTGACAGGCGGCACCCAGGCGGGCGGCCTTCGCCGGGCGCGGGCTGGCGAAGGTGTCGCCGACGTCGGCTGTTCCACGGTTACCGCCACATGCTCCGCCGTTCTCCCGAGATGACCGTCGCACATTATCAACGCTTACAGGGAGCACCCGTTTCGCGGCATCCTGCGGTCAGCAGGTGTCCCCGGCGCACCTTCGGTCGATCAGGGTCTGGATGCCGTCCATGACGCGCGCCAGGCCGAACTCGAAGTCGGTGTCCGGCGTCTCGTCGGGCACGTCGAGTATGCCGGTCGCGAGAAGCCTGCCGATCGCGGGGAACCGCTGGGGGTCGGCCAGCCTGCCGAGCAGCTGGCCATAGGTCAGCATCGCCTCGTCGGCGGTCGTCCCCGACGCCTGCGCCGCCGCGGTGATGTCGGCGGTCAGCAGCGCCCAGCTCCGGGTGATGCCGCTCACCGTCATGATCGTGGAGAGCTTCTCGTGCTCCTCGAGGGGCGTTTCCGCCAGCACCGCGAGGCCGTGGTCCATCCAGGCGACGTGGTTGGGCGTCAGCGGCGGCGAGGTGATCGGCACCCGCACCATCCACGGCTGGCGGCGCAGGATCTCCAGGTGCGCGCGGGCGAAGCGCAGCATCCCCTCCCGCCAGCCCTCGCCCGGCGGCATCGGCGGCGGGTGGCCGACCGCGGCGTCGACCATCAGGTCGAGCAGCTCGTTCTTCGCGGCGACGTAGCGGTACAGCGACATCGTGGCCGCACCGAGCTCGGCCGCCACCCGGCTCATCGACACCGCGCCGAGGCCCTCCGCCGCGGCCACCCGCACGCCCGCGGCGACGATCCGATCCAGCGTCAGCCCAGGTCGCGGCCCCTTGCCGGGCCGGGCGCGCAGGCCCCAGGCGACGGCCAGGCTCGAGGGCAGTTCCTTCTCCATTGACCCAGATCCTACTTCTGCGTATAACTTACGCAGTAGTGCGTACGACATACGCAGTAAACAATCTTGGAGCGTGCCTCATGACCCTCGCCGTCGAGGCGACCGGCCTCACGAAGTCGTACGGCAGGCTCGACGTCCTCACCGGCGTCGACCTGGCGGTGCCGGCCGGCACCGTGTTCTCCCTGCTCGGACCCAACGGCGCCGGCAAGACCACCACGGTGCGCATCCTCGCCACGCTCCTGCGCCCCGACGGCGGCCGGTGCCGCGTCGCCGGCTACGACGTGGTCCGCCAGCGCCGGCAGGTCCGCGCAGCGGTCAGCCTCACCGGGCAGTACGCGGCGGTCGACGAGCTGCAGACCGGCGCCGAGAACCTCCGCATGATGGGCAGGCTCAGCGGCCTCACCGCCGCCGCGGCCAGGAAGCGCGCCGGCGAGCTCCTCGAGCGCTTCGACCTGACCGCCGCCGCCGACCGGCGCGCCGGCACCTACTCCGGCGGCATGCGGCGCCGGCTCGACCTCGCCGCCGGCCTCGTCGGCACCCCGTCGGTGATCTTCCTCGACGAGCCGACCACCGGCCTGGACCTCACCAGCCGGCAGGCGATGTGGCAGGTGATCGCCGGCCTGGTCAGCACCGGCGTCACCGTCTTCCTCACCACGCAGTACCTGGAGGAGGCCGACCAGCTCGCCGACCGCATCGCCGTCGTCGACCACGGCCGGGTCGTCGCCTCAGGCACCCCGGCCGAGCTGAAGGCGCGCTTCGGCGACCAGCGCCTCGACCTGGAGATGGCGTCGCGCTCGTCCTGGGACACGGCGCTGGCCCACTTCGGCGCCCGGGTGGTGCAGCACGACGCCGGCCGCCTCACCGTCGGCGTCACCACCGACGGCAGCGCCGCGCACGTCCGCGCCGTCCTGGACGAGATCGACCCCCACGGCGCCGACGTGCTCCGGTTCTCGCTGCACAGCGCCACGCTCGACGACGTCTTCCTCGCCCTCACCTCTGCGTCCGCGTCAGTGAAGGAGCCCGCCAATGTCTAGCCTCGCCACCGCCCCGGTCCAGTGGCTGACCATGGGGGGCAGGTCGCTGCGTCTCGGCCGCCGCAACGTCGAGGCGCTCATCATGTCGCTGGTGCTGCCGGTGATGCTGATGGTCGTCTTCGTCTACCTGTTCGGCGGCGCCATCGACACCGGCACCGCCTACGTCACCTACGTCGTGCCCGGCGTCATGCTGCTCTGCGTCACGTTCGGCTCCGCCATGACCGCGGGCTCCGTCGCCAGCGACATGACCGGCGGCATCATCGACCGCCTCCGCTCCCTCGACGTCGGCGGCCCGGCCGTCCTCGCCGGCCACGTCGCCGCCAGCCTCGCCCGCAACGTGTTCTCCAGCGCGCTGGTCTTCGGCGTCGCGTTCGCGATCGGGTTCCGCCCGCACGCCTCCGCCGCGCAGTGGCTCGCCGCTCTTGGCGTGCTCGTGCTCACCATCGCCGCCGTGTCATGGCTGGCGGCGGCGCTCGGACTGCTCGCGTCCTCCCCCGAGGCGGCCGGCGGTTACACGTTCGGGATCACGTTCCTCCCGTACGCCAGCAGCGCCTTCGTCCCGATCGACACCATGCCCTCGTGGCTGCGCGGCTTCGCCGGCAACCAGCCCGTCACACCGATCACCGAGAGCCTGCGCGGCCTGCTGCTCGACCAGCCGGTCGGCTCCGCCCCGTGGAAGGCGGCCGCCTGGTGCGTGGCCATCATGGCCGTGTCGATGGCCGCGGCGGCCCTGCTCTTCCGCTCGAAGACCCGTGCCTAGCGGTTCATCCGGCAGTCGTGGGCGTCCTGGGCGTCGTCGACCTGGATCTCCAGGTGCTCGAACCGGTCGGCGCGCTCGGCCCTGAGCTGGACGGCGGAGTGCTCGCCGAAGTTCAGGAAGATGCGCTGGTCGTTGTGCTCGTCCTTCGCGACGATGGACCAGCTGCCGTCGCCGGTCAACGGCGGCACGTCCCCGTCGTCGTCCAGGACGAGACCCTCCGCGTGGTAGGTGCCGTCGTCGCGGATGCTGACCTTGCCGCCGCACTCGCTCGTCCACACCCCGGCCACCTGGTCCTGGGTGAACTGCGGGCGGCCCTTCTCGGGCAGGACGTCGTCGACCGAGGACGGGATGGCGTCGCAGCAGTTCAGGCAGCCGAGCAGCAGCGGCAAGGCCAGGATCGCCATGATCACCCTGGCCCACGTCGATCTTCGGGGCACGCGGTGATCATGGCAGATCGGTGAGTGTCTAGCTAGAAGCCGGATCCAGCCTGATCGATAGGCTGTTGACGCAGTGGCGGGTGTCCTTGTCCGTCATGCGCTCGCCGCGGAAGACGTGGCCCAGGTGGGAGTCGCACCTGGCGCAGCGGATCTCGGTGCGGACCATGCCCAGGCTGTCGTCCTCGATCTCCTTCACGGTGCCCGGGATGGCGTCGTCGAAGCTCGGCCAGCCGCAGTGCGAGTCGAACTTGGACGAGCTCTCGAAGAGCTGGGCGCCGCACGCCCGGCAGTTGTAGACACCGGCGGTCTTGGTGTTGACGTACTCGCCGGTCCAGGGTGCCTCGGTGCCCGCGCGGCGCAGGACCCGGAACTCCTCCGGGGACAGCCGCACGCGCCACTCGGCGTCGGTGGTGGGCAGGTCGACAAGTGGCTCGGTCATGCCTCAACGGTAGGCGGCCCCGCGCCGGACGACCATTACGGCCCGAGAACGTGACGCCCCCTGGCCCGCGACGTCTCCGCCCTCACCTCGTTGGACCGACGAAAGCCACGATTCGGACTTTTGTTACACAGCGGGCGAGTGGACGGGACAGGACGATGAGGTTGCTCTACACGGCGGTTGCGGTCGGCGCGGCAGGCGCGGCGGGCATCACGCCGCTGGCCACCGCGGCGCACGCCGCGTCCTCGGCCACCGAGATGCGCGTCGACGGCTGCGGCACGTCGTGGAGCGGCACCCTCGAGCTGTGCGGCGAGACCTCCCACCCGGGCAGCGGCCCCGCCGGCTACGGGCCGGGCGACACCCGCGACTGGCGGTACGACGCCCCCACCCACGCCGGCACCGGCGGCCCCCTCTACGCGGGCCACTCCACCGGCG
This sequence comes from Dactylosporangium maewongense, assembly GCF_039531485.1. Lineage (NCBI taxonomy): Bacteria > Bacillati > Actinomycetota > Actinomycetes > Micromonosporales > Micromonosporaceae > Dactylosporangium > Dactylosporangium maewongense. The sequence goes on from NZ_BAAAQD010000006.1 coordinate 391,108, forward strand.
GCGATGACGACGGTCCCGGCTGCGGCTGCGACCACGGCAACGGCGGCCACGGCCAGGCCGGCTCGGCCAGCGGCGGCTACGGCAACAGCAGCCACGGCCAGGGCGGGCACGGCAACGGCGGCGGCTACGGCTACGGCAACGGCGGCTCGGCCGGCGGCTACGGACACGGCGGCCACGGTCAGGGCGGGCACGGTCAGGGCGGGCACAGCTCCGGCGACGGCTACGGCGGTTCGGCTGGCGGTGGCTACGGAAGCGGCGGCCACAGTCAGGGCGGCGGGCACCACGGCACCGGCGGGCATGGTTCCGGCAACGGCGGGCACAGTTCCGGCGGCGGTTACGGCAACGGCTACAGCGGCTCGACCAACGGCGGCGGCCACAGCCACGCCGGGCACGGTGGCAGCAACGGCAACGGCGGGCACGGTGGCGGCAACGGCAACGGCGGGCACGGTGGCGGCAACGGCAACGGCGGGGGTAATGCCGGTCACGGCGGCGGGCATCACGGCGGCGGCAATGGCTCCGGCAACGGCGGCCAGGGCAACGGCGGCGGTGGGTACGGCGGCGGACCCGGCGGCTCGCACAACGGCGGCGGCAACGGGACTGGATCGGGCGGGCCGAGCACGCCCGGCGGTGGCGGCAACGGCAACGGCGGCGGCAACGGCAACGGTGGCAACACGCCTGGCGGTGGCGGCGGTACACCCGGCGGTGGCGGAACCACGCCTGGCGGTGGCGGCACGCCCGGCGGTGGGACGACCCCCGGCGGGGCGACGCCCGGTGGTGGCGGGGGCAACGCCAACGGCGGCACGACCCCGGGCGGCGGGGGTGGCAACGCCAACGGCGGCACCACACCCGGCGGCGGGGGCGTCACCACGCCCGGCGGCACCGGATCGGGCAGCGGCAGCGCAGCGGGCTCGGGTGTGGGCACGTCCGCCGGCACGCTGCCGGTGACCGGCACGTCGTCGATGATGACGACGATCGGGTTCGCGTTCATCATCGGCGGGGCCGGCATCCTGTACTTCACCAGGCTGGGCGACCGGGGCGAGGACACCGCCCAGGAGCAGGAGCCGACGCGCAGGACGCCGGCGAACCGCGGCCGCGCGGGCCGGGCAGCGGCGCCGATGCCGCGGCGCAGGCCCAGCCCTCAGACGACCCGCAGGCCGTGACCGCGAGGCTACCCGCACGACAGAGCCGCGGCGCGTAGGGTGCTTGGCATGGCCGATGCGCTGGAGATCGAGGTCGCTGGGCGGCCGGTGCGGCTGACCAGTCCCGACAGGGTCATGTTCCCGGAGCGCGGCTTCACCAAGCGCGACGTGTTCGAGTACTACGTGGCCGTCGGCGACGGGATCATGCGGGCGCTGGGCAACCGCCCGACGACGTTGCAGCGGTTCCCCGAGGGGATCGGCGGCGAGATGTTCTTCCAGAAGCGAGTCCCCGCCCGGGGCGTGCCGCCGTGGCTCGAGACGGCGCAGATCGCGTTCCCCAGCGGGCGCAAGGCCGACGAGCTGTGCCCCGCCGACCTCGCGCACGTGGCGTGGGCGGCGCAGATGGGCACGATCGTGTTCCACCCGTGGCCGGTGCGCAAGGCACACGTCGACCACCCCGACGAGCTGCGCATCGACCTGGACCCGCAGCCGGGCACCGACTTCGCCGACGCGGCCGTCGTGGCGGGCGAGCTCAAGGCCGTCCTCGACGAGCTCGGCTGGAAGGGCTGGCCGAAGACCAGCGGTGGGCGCGGTGTCCACGTGTACGTGCGGATCGAGCCGAAGTGGACGTTCGTCGAGGCGCGCCGGGCGGTGATCGCCCTGGCGCGCGAGGTGGAGCGGCGCCGGCCCGACCTCGTGACCACCAAGTGGTGGAAGGAGGAGCGGGGCGCGCGGGTGTTCGTCGACTTCAACCAGATGGCCCGCGACCGGACGATCGCGTGCGCGTACTCGCTGCGCGCCAACGCCCGGGCCACCGCGTCGACGCCGCTGCGCTGGGAGGAGCTGCCGGACGTCGAGCCCGACGACTTCGACCTGCGGACGGTGCCGGAGCGGATCACGAAGCTCGGCGACGCCCACGCCGGCATCGACGAGTCGCCCCACGACATCACCCCGCTGCTGGAGTGGGCCGAGCGTGACGCGGCGAACGGCGAGGGCGACATGCCGTACCCGCCGGAGTACCCGAAGATGCCCGGCGAGCCGATGCGGGTCCAGCCGAGCCGGGCCCGCAACAACGTGGAGCAGTAGCTACTTCTCGCAGGTGAGCTCGGCCGGCGGGACGCGCAGGTCGATCAGGTACCGGTTGACGGCGTCGATCACGCAGCCGGTCTTCGGGTAGGCGGTGTGGCCCTCGCCCTTCCACGTGATCAGCGTGCCGACGCCCAGCATCTTCGCCAGCGCCGGCGCCTGCTCGTACGGGGTGGCCGGGTCGCCGAGCGTGCCGATGACGACGATCGGCGCCGAGCCGGTCGCCGCGCCCGTCGGGTACGGGTCGCGCTTGCCGGGCCATTGCGCGCAGATCAGGTTGAGTGCGAGCGCCCCGCCGAACAGCGGGTACTTCTGCCGCCACTGCGGCTGCAACGCCCTGGCCTGCTCTACCGTCGGGGTGTCGTCGCTGTCCGCGCACCCGACGGCGGCGTTGGCGTCGAACATGTTGGTGTACTTGCCCTCCGGGTCGCGCTCCGCGTACGAGTCGGCGAGCTGGAACATCTTCTCCGGCTTGCCGTTGCGCAGGTCCTGCATCGCCTGCGCGAGGACCCGCCAGCCGGACTCGCTGTACAGCGACGACACCACCGCGGTGAAGACCCAGCCGGCGGTCGCGTTGCGCCCCTTGCCCGGCACGGGGCTGGTCCGGGCGTCCGCGATTGCCTTCGTGACCACGGCCCGCGGGTCGGGCCCGATCGGGCAGGCGGTCACGTTGGCCTTGCACCAGGTGGTGAAGTTGTCGAAGGCGTGCTCGAACCCGGCGGCCTGCTTCTCCGCGGAGTCCTGCATCGACAGCGTCGGGTCGACCGCCCCGTCGAGCACGAACGCGCGCACGTTCTTCGGGAACAGCTGCGCGTAGACGGCGCCGAGCAGGGTGCCGTAGCTGTAGCCGAGGTACGTCATCTGCTGCTCGCCGACCGCCGCCCGCAGCGCGTCCATGTCCCGGGCGGTCTGCTCGGTGGAGTAGTAGCGCAGCTTGTCGCCGTACTTGTCGCCGCAGCTCTGCGCGAGCTTGCGGGTCAGCGCGACCGACTCACCGAACGTCGCGTCGGTCTGCGGGTCGGGGTCGATGCCGAAGTTGGCGTCCAGGTCGGCGTCGGAGAAGCACTTCACCGGCGACGACCTGCCGATGCCGCGCGGATCGAAGCCGATCACGTCGAAGCGGCGGACGACCTCGGCCGGCAGGTACACCGACCGGTAGACGGCATACTCGACGCCCGACGCCCCCGGCCCGCCCGGGTTGATGAACAGCGACCCCACCCGGTCCCGCTGCGTCGTCGACCGGCCGCGGACCATCGCGACGTCGAACGTGCCGGAGCCTTCGGGGTTGTGCCAGTCCTGCGGGACCTTGACCGTGGCGCAGTCGTACTTCACGTTCTGCGGCGGGCTGGAGAAGATCCCCTTGTAGACGTCGGGGCACGGCTTCCACTGCGCCGGCTCGACCTTCACGCCGGACGAGGTCGTGGGCGCGGCCGCCGGCCGGTCCAGCCGCCGCGCCTCCTGCGACGGGTCCGTGGGAAGGCTGCCGCACCCGCCGAGCAGCGCCGTGACCAGCAGGACCGCGAGTGAACGTCGTGCGACGCGAGCGCTCAAGGCCGCCCTGCCAGCACGGACTCCACGTCGAAGCGGATGGGCCGGTCGAGCTGCTCATACGTGCACGAGTGCGGCTCGCGGTCGGGCCGCCAGCGCTTGAACTGGGCGGTGTGCCGGAAGCGGTCGCCCTCCATCGCGTCGTAGCCGACCTCGACGACGAGCTCCGGCCGCAGCGGCACGAACGACAGGTCCTTCTTTCCGGTCCAGCGGCTCACACCGCCCGGGAGCCTGGTCGCGGCGTCGCCGGCCGGCACCGACTCGAGGCTCGCGGCGGCGGCGCCGGGCATCTGGCCCGCCCAGTTCCACGGGTGGTCGACGACGCCCTCCCGGTACGCCTCGAGCTCCTCGACCAGCTCGGCCCGGCGCTCCCGGGTGAACGACGCGGCCACCCCGACGTGGTGCAGGCGGCCCTCCTCGTCATACAGCCCGAGCAGCAGCGACCCGACGATCGGCCCGTCCTTGTGCCACCGGAACCCAGCCACGACGGCGTCGGCCGTGCGCGCGTGCTTGATCTTGAACATGCTGCGCTTGCCTGGCTCGTAGGCACCCCCGGCCGGCTTCGCGATCACTCCGTCGAGCCCGGCGCCCTCGAAGCGCGCGAACCAGTCCCGCGCCACCTCGATGTCCGTCGTCACCGGCGTCACGTGCACCGGCGCCACGACGCCCGACAGCGCCTCGACCAGCCTGGCGCGTCGCTGCGCGTAACCCACCTCGACCAGCGCCTCGTCCCCGACCGCGAGCAGGTCGAACGCGACGAACGACGCCGGCGTCTGCTCCGCCAGCAGGTTGACCCGCGACGCCGCCGGATGGATCCGCTGCCCGAGCAGCTCGAAGTCGAGCTTCGGCTCGCCTTCCCCACGCCGGATCACGATGATCTCGCCGTCGACGACGCAGCGCTCCGGCAGCTGCGCCAGGACCTGCTTGACGACCTCGGGGAAGTAACGTGTCAGCGTCTTGCCGCCCCGGCTGGCGAGCTCGACCTCGTCACCGTCGCGGAACACGATGCAGCGGAACCCGTCCCACTTCGGCTCGTAGCTCATCCCCTCCGCGCTCGGCAGGCTGGGAATACTCTTGGCCAGCATCGGCTCGACGGGAGGCATCACCGGCAGATCCACCCTGCCACACTAGCTGTTTCCGGCCCCGGGCATGCCCCAGCCGCTCCCCCATGATCCGCCAGCCTCCCGCCCCCACACCGCCTCCGGGACACACAAGCCCTTCCGGATCACGCGACGGCATCTCGAAGGACGTGGGAACGGTGCGGACGCCGCCAACGCCGTGGCACACCCCGGCCACACTCCCCCAGCTGCCGACCTCCCACACCCAACGCCGCATCCCGACGCACAACACGAGGTCTTCCGGATCACGCGACCACCACCCCACGCCCCGCCCCGCAGACGCACAACACGAGGTCTTCCGGATCACGCGACCACCGCCGACGTTGCGCACCCGACGGCGCACCGCAGACCCACGAAACACAAAGTCTTCCGGATCACGCGACGGGAGTTACGCGACCACTGCCGACATTGCGCACCCGGCGGCGCACCGCGGACACAAGAGCACAGGGTCTTCCGGATCACGCGACCACCACCCCACGCCGCACCCAGCCGCGGACCGCAGACGCGCTAGCGCAAGGTCGTCTGAAGTCGCGCGGTCATCGCTCGGCGGCGCGCACGCGGCGGCGCGCCGCGGCCCGGGCACAGGGCTTCCGGGTCGCGCGGCGGCCGTCCCCCCGGGTGGGTTACGGCAGGTTGGCGACCAGGTCGGCGATGTCCCGGCGGCGGCCGGTGTAGAAGGGGACCTCCTCGCGGACGTGTCGCCGGGCGGTCGAGGCGCGCAGGTCCCGCATCAGGTCGACGATCCGGTGCAGGTCGTCCGCCTCGAAGGCGAGCATCCACTCGTAGTCGCCGAGCGCGAAGCTGGCCACCGTGTTGGCGCGGACGTCGGCATACCCGCGGGCCATCTTGCCGTGCTCGGCGAGCATGGCGCGGCGCTCCTCGTCGGGCAGGAGATACCACTCATACGACCGGACGAACGGATACACGCAGACCCAGGCCCGGGCCTCCTCGTCGGCGAGGAACGCCGGGATGTGGCTCTTGTTGAACTCCGCGGGCCGGTGCAGCGCCATCTGCGACCAGACGGGCGCGAGGTGGGCGCCGAGGGCCGTGCGGCGCAGCGCGGCATACGCCTCCTGCAGCGCCTCGGCGCTCGGGGCGTGCCACCAGATCATGAGGTCGGCGTCGGCCCGCAGCCCCGCCACGTCATAGGTGCCGCGGACCACGACGTCCTTCGCGGCCAGGTCGGCGAGGAACCCGGCCGCCTCCGCGGCGACCTCGGCGCGGGCCGACGGGTCGAGCGGGGTCTTCGCCTGGAACACCGACCACATCGTGTAGCGGATCGAGTCGTTCAGCTCGCGGATGCGCGCGGCGTTGGTGGTCATGTCCCTATCCTTCCAGTGCCTCGAGCAGGGCGTCGGCAGCAGTCCGCCCCGACGTGACGCAGGCCGGGATCCCGACGCCGTCATAGGCGGCGCCGGCGACCGTGAGCGGCGGATGTCCGGGTGCGGTGCTGTGGGCCGTCAGCTCCGCCCGCAGCTGCCCGACCCGGTCGCGATGATGCGGCGCGTACTGCGGAAGCGCCCCTCCCCACCGGAACACCGCCGCGTCCACGGGGTCGGGCAGCCGGTCGGCGCCGATCAGCCGGGCCACCTCGGCACGGACCAGGTCGAGCAGATCGGCGTCGGAGCGCTGGAGCTGCGCCTCGTCGCCGGCCCGGCCGACGGAGGCGCGGACGATGGTGAGCCCGGACCGCCGCAGGTGCGACCACTTCTGGTCGAAGAACGTCACCGCCTTGACCGCGAACCCCTCCGTCGCCGGCACCAGCAGCCCCGACAGCTCGGGCAGCTTCGTGGCCGGCAGCGCCAGCGCGACGAGCCCGACGCTGGCATAGTCCAGCGGCACGCCGCGCAGGCCGGCGGTGGACAGCAGGCGCGCCGCGGGGGTGGCGGGCACGGCGAGGACGACGGCGTCGGCCGCCAGCGTGGACGGCGAGTGGGTCGAGCCGATGGTGAGCCGCCACCGGGAGCCGTCCCGGCGCAGGTCCCGCACGGGAAGGCCGAGCCGGACGTCGGGCAGGGTGGCGGCGACCGCGTCGACCAGCCGGCTCATGCCGCCGCGGATCGCGCTGAACACCGGCGCGCCGGGCGTGCTCCGCCGGGCGGCCAGGGCGGCCCTGACCGCCCCGGTGAGGGTGTCGGAGCGCTCCGCGGCGTCGGCCAGGGCGGGCAGCGCCATCCGCAGGGACAGGTGGTCGGCGCGGCCGGCATAGACGCCGCCGAGGAGGGGCTCGACGAACCTGTCGACGACGAGGTCGCCGCGGCGGGGGCGGACCAGGGCGCCGACGGTGACGTCCTCGCCTGGTCGCAGGAGGGGCGCGGCGGCGGGGCGCTCGGGTGGGTCGGTGTCGACGGGGATGCCCATCAGGGTGCCGGGCGGCAGGTCGTGGAGGGTGCCGCCGGCGGCGACCGCGGCCTTGGAGGTGGCGGGGTGCACGATGGCGTCGCCGAGGCCGACCTGCTCGGCCAGGCGGACGGCGGCGCTCGGGCCGCCGGCCGGGTCGCCGGACAGGAACGACTCGGCGCCGCGCTCGACCGGGCCGCCGGCCAGCTCGACGGTGCGCAGCTTGCCACCCGGCCGGTCGCTCTGGTCGATCAGGATCACGTCGAGGTGCGGGGCCCGCTCGCGCAGCCGGTGCGCCGCGGCCAGGCCGGCGATGCCGCCGCCGATCACCACGACCCGCCGCCGCGCTCCCTCGGTCACGCCCTCGCCCCCCGATCAGGTGCCGCCCCGCTCATGTCCCCGAGTCTATGGTCGGCGTATGACAGAAACGCGAGTGGCAGTCGTCACGGGTGCGGCGCAGGGCATCGGGCGGAAGACCGCTGAGTTGCTGGCTGAGGAGGGGTACCAGCTGGCGGTCATCGACACGAGGGCGGCGGACCTCGACGGACTGATGTTCGAAGGGGACGTGTCGGACGAGGCGACCGTGGCGCGGTTCGTGGCCGAGGTCGAGTCGGTGTACGGGGGCTGCGACGTCCTCGTGAACAACGCCGGCATCGCGTCGATCGCGCCGGCCGAGGAGACCGACGCGGCGCAGTGGCGGCGGGTCCTGGACGTGAACCTGACCGGCCCGTTCCTGCTGTGCAAGGCGTTCGGGCGGCGGATGCTCGTGCGCGGCTCGGGGTCGATCGTCAACGTGGCCTCGGTCGCCGGGCTGATGGGTGTGGCCGACCGGGTGGCGTACAACTCGAGCAAACACGGCCTGATCGGCATGACGCGCACGCTCGCGGTGGAATGGGGCGGGCGTGGCGTCCGGGTCAACGCCGTCTGCCCCGGCTGGGTGAAGACGGAGATGGACGACGAGTCGCAGGCGTCGGGGGCGTACGCGGACACCGACATCACCGAGCACGTGCCGATGGCACGGTTCGCGCAGCCCGGGGACATCGCCAAGGCGGTGGCGTTCCTCGCGGACCCGGAGCGGTCCGGGTTTGTCAACGGCGCCGCGCTCTCCGTCGACGGCGGGTGGGCGGTGGACGGCTCGTGGCAGTCGCTGCGACTGGACAGCCGGGGACGGTGAGCCCTGGGACGTACACCCGAAGTGCGTCGATATGTCGTCGGGTCGGGCGATTCTGACCAGCGAGATGTCCATCTGTGGGACGAACCCCTCTGGAAGATCTCGCCGGAGGCGAGCACACTCTCTCGGATGAGCGACCTCGCGTCCTCCCGACCGTCCCCGGACGAGCCGAGCGACCGCGCGCCGGCCCCCGGCGGTGGCCACACGCCCTGGTCCGCCGAACCGTGGACCGCCGAGCCCTGGACCACCGACCCGTGGCAGATCGGCACCGGCCAGCTCGAATCGGGCAACGGCGGCTCGGACCCGCTCGCCGACGTCATCGCCGACCTGGCCGACCACCTGGCCGACCCCACCGACCCCACCGACCCGGCCGACCCGGCCGTGGCCGCCGCGGCGGCGGCAGCGGCGGGCGCCGCGCGGGCGGTGCCGGTCGACGACGTGGAGCCGACCGCGAGGACGATCTCGGCGCTGCTGGCGGACACGACGACGACGCCGGCCGAGCTCGCCGACGCGGTCGCCTGGTGCTACGACGACGAGGCGCTGCCTCTGCTGCTGCCGCTGATCCACCACGCGGACGCACGGGTGCGGCGGGCGGTCGCGCAGGCGTTGCCGAGCGTCCTGGGTGAGGCACCGCCCGACGACACCGTGCGGGCGCTGCTGGTACTGAGCAACGACCCGGACGACGACGTGCGCGACTGGGCGTGTTTCGCGCTCGGCACCCAGCTGTCGGAGGTCGACGCCCCGGTGCTGCGCGACGCGCTGGTCGTGCGGCTCGACGACCCGCACGACGACACCAGGTGCGAGGCGCTGCTGGGCCTGGCCCGGCGCCGCGACGAGCGGATCCTGCCGGTGCTGCAGGAGCGGCTCGCCCGCGACAACGTGTTCTCGCTGGAGATCGACGCCGCCGGCGCGCTCGGGCACCCGTCGCTGCACACGCTGGTCCGCGGGCACCTGTCGGGCTGGGACGACGACGTGGTCGCGCGGGTGTGCGCGGCGCTGCGGCTGACGGACCCCGACGGCGTCGGCGACGACCTGCTCGACGGGCTGGCCGAGTGGTTCACCTGCGGCGCCCCGCACGCCAGCGACGAGGACCGCTACTGGTGGTCGGTGACGCTCCAGCTGCTGGAGCACGCCGAGTACCGGGCGCCGGAGATCGCCGAGCAGGTGCACGCCCGGCTCGCCGGCGAGGCCCGCGCCACGTCGCTGATGCTCGGCTCGCGACTGGCCCAGCTCGCCGGCGACCACGGCTGGTGGCGCTGGAGCCCGACGTATTAGGACGTACTAGAGGGAATGCACGAGTGAGACGACCCTGGTCAGCACGTCCGGGTCGGTCTCGGGCATGACGCCGTGCCCGAGGTTGAAGATGTGTCCCGGCGCCTTGCGGCCCTCGGCGACCACCCGGCGCACCTCGGCCTCCACGACCTCCCACGGCGCGAACAGCACGCACGGGTCGAGGTTGCCCTGCAGGGCCTTGCCCGGCACCCGGCCCGCGGCCACGTCCAGCGGCGTGCGCCAGTCCACCCCGACCACGTCGGCGCCGGCCTCCGCCATGGCGGGCAGGAGCTCACCGGTACCGACGCCGAAATGGATCTTCGGGATGCCGGCGATCCCGTCAAGGACGCGACGGGAGTGCGGCAGGACGAAGCGCCGGTAGTCGGCCTCCGACAGCGCCCCGGCCCACGAGTCGAAGAGCTGCACCGCGTGCACGCCCGCCTCGGCCTGCACCTGGAGGAACGTGAGGGTGATGTCGGCGAGCCGCGCGCACAGGGCGTGCCAGACGTCGGGCGCCCCGTACATGAGGGCCTTCGTCTTCACGTGGTGCCGTGACGGCCCGCCCTCCACGAGGTAGCTGGCGAGCGTGAACGGCGCCCCGGCGAAACCGATCAGCGCGGTCTCGCCCAGCTCGGCGAGCAGCAGCCGGATCGACTCGGCGACGAACCCGACCGCCTGAGGGTCCAGCGCGGGCAGCGAGTCGACGTCGGCCATCGTGGCGACGGGTGAGGCGACGACGGGGCCGGTGCCGGCGACGATGTCCAGGTCGACGCCGGCGGCCTGGAGCGGCACGACGATGTCGCTGAAGAGGATCGCGGCGTCGACGTTGTGGCGGCGGACCGGCTGGAGGGTGATCTCGCAGACCAGGTCTGGGCGGCGGCACGACTCGAGCATGCCGATGCCGGCGCGCACCGCGCGGTACTCAGGCAGGGATCGGCCGGCCTGGCGCATGAACCAGACGGGCGGGTGCGGCACCGCCTGCCCGCGGGCGGCGAGTCTCAGCAAATTGTCAGTCATAGCGAGGTCATCGTTTCACTGCGTGCACTTCGGCGGCGCGGCGGCACCCCCCGAGCGGCTCCGCGGCCTTACTCTTCCGGTATGGCGCCATCGACCGCGACTCCCCCAACGTTCACCCGGGCGGTGGAGGAGCTGCGCGCGTTCACGGCGCGGCCCGAGATCGAGCTCGAGGAGATGCCGGCGCCGCAGCGGCTCGCGCCGTTCGCCCACGCGATGAGCGGCACCGTGCTGCGCGACGGTGACGAGGTCGCGACCGGGCGGCTGATCCTGCTGCACGACCCGGCCGGCCACGACGCGTGGGACGGCACGATGCGGCTCGTCACGTACGTGACGGCCGAGATGGAGGCGGAGCTCGCCGCGGACCCGCTGCTGCCGCAGGTCGGCTGGAGCTGGCTGACCGACGCCCTGGAGAGCCACGGCGCGTCCTACACGGCGATCGGCGGGACGGTCACGCAGACGCTGTCGACCCGCTTCGGCGACCTCGCCGGCCCGCCGACCGCGGCCGACCTGGAGATCCGGGCGTCATGGACGCCGACCGACGGCGACCTGCAGTCCCATGTGAGCGCCTGGTGCGCGCTGCTCGCCTCGACGGCCGGCCTGCCCCCGCCGGGCGTGACAGCACTCCGATAAAGCAAAGGGCGGGCCCTTTCGAAAAAGAGCCCGCCCTCTCAGTGATTCAGAGCCCGAGCAGCGTGTCGGCCTCGTCGCACGGCTTCTTCATCTCGGTGATCTTGTTCTGCAGCGTCGTCTTGTCGCCCTTGTTGGACGCGTCCAGCGCCTCGATCAGCAGCGACAGGCACTTGCCGATGACGTCGCGCTGACGCTTCGCCTCGGTGCTGTCGGCCGTGACGCCGCGCAGCTCCTGCTGCGCCTTGGCGAGCTCGTCGGCCTTCGACTTCAGGTCGCCCTTGGTCTTGTCCAGCTCGCCCTGCGTCGAGGTGATGGTGTCCTGGCGCTGCGACGCGAGCTTCTCCGACTTGTCGAGCTTGCCGCTCTTGTCGAAGTACAGCCCGACGAACACGCCGGCGGCGATGACCGCGAGGGCGAGCAGGCTGGCGAGGATCGGCACCGCCACGCTCTTCTTCGGGGCCTGGCCGGGGGTCTGGTAGCCGCCCTGGGCGTACCCGGGCGGGCCGGAGACGGGGCCGTACGCGGTGGGCGGCGCCGACATCGGCGGGCCGGACATCGGCGGGGCCGACATCGGCGGGTTCGCCATCATCGGCGAGGTCGGCGGCGCGGAGACCGACGGCTCGAGGTTGTAGGCGGCCGGCTGCGGCTCGCCGTAGGCCGGCATCTGCTGCGTGCCCTGGTCGTACGGGTTGAACTGCGGCTGGCCGTAACCCTGGTCGTGGGTCGGGGCGGGCTGCGGCGGCACCGGGGCGCCGTACGGGTTCTGCGGCGCGGCCGGCGGCGGGTAGGCCCCCTGCGGCGCGTTCGGGTCGGGGTAGGCGTAGCCCTCGTTCGGGTTCCCCTGGGGGTTGCCGGGGTATGTCATGGTCGTTTTCCTCCTGAGAATCCTTCCGGGCAAGCGCCCCGGCCAGGGGTGTAGCTGCCGTCGCGACCGGGACGCGGCGGCGTGGTGCAGCTGTCAGCAGATGCTGATCGTTTGGCAGACCACCGAGATCGGGATGGCCAGGCCGATGCCTTCGGCCTCGCGCGCCTTCAGCGTCGCGACGCCGACCACTTCCTTCTTGGCGTTGAACACGGGGCCGCCGGAGTTGCCGGGGTTGATCGCCGCGTCGAACTGCATGAGGTCCTCACCGCTCATCGAGCGGAACGCGCTGACGACGCCGGTGGTGACGGTGTCCTCCAGGCCGAGCGGCGCGCCGACGACGAGCACGGGCTCGCCGACCTTCGGCACCTGCGCGGCCGGGACGAGCCGGGCGAACTCCTCGTCGGTGTGCAGCAGCGCCAGGTCCTTGTCGGGGTGCGCCTCGATGATCTTCGCCGGGAAGCGCTGGTTGGTCCGCTCGATGCTGACGTCGCGCTCACCCTTCTCGTACGCCTCCTGCACGACGTGGTAATTCGTGATGAGGTTCGTGCCGCCGCCCGAGGGGGCCTTGCCGAGCGCGAACGACGTGCCGGTCGCGTACTTGGTGGTGACGCGGAACACGCTCGGGCGGACGCTCTCGGCGACCGCGGCGGCGTCGAGGTTGCCGCCGGTCTTCGCCTCGAGCTTGTCGGCGCGGTCCTCGAGCGCCTTGAGGCGGGTCTCGTCCGTGGTCTTCGCGGCGGTGGCGGCCTTCTCGGCCTTGTCCAGGCGGGACTCGAGACGAATGATGAACGCCGCCTGCACGCCGACGACCACGAGCAGGACCACGGCGATGACCAGGGCGAGGACTCCGCTGCGGCCACGGCCCGCGGCCGGCTGCTGCGGGTGTTGCACGAGGTGCGGCGGCCCACTGTGCGGCGCCGGCCCGGCGGGTGCCGAGACCGGCCAGGCGCTGGTCGGCTGGGCCGGGAAGCCACCGGTGGCCGGCCCGTCCGCGGGCGACACGCCGGCGGCCGGGAACGCTCCGGTCTGGGTCATACGTGGAGGAAGTGGACCGAGCCGCTCCGAATCTTCGCCGAATCGGTCCGTGTGCCGCGGACGATCGTACGAATCGGAGGTTCCGGAAGCCACCGGGTTGGAAGGGTCATACCCGGCCGTCATGCTTCTCGTTTCCTTCCTGTCACTTTTCCACCCGTTTGTCCCGCGACCCGGTCGATGTGCGGCCTCGCAGTCGGCCCCACCCTAAACCGCTCACACAAGCCCCGCGACCTCCGAGGCAACCAACGGACAGAACCGGAAGTACCACTTCCGCCCGCGCTCGCGACCGTACCGGCACGGGCGGGCTTTGTCCGTCCCGAAATGACGTGTCGCGGGCCACCGGAACGGCCCGTGAACCGGCCGCCGGAACGATCCGTGAACCGGTCGCCGGAGCGGTCCGCGGGCGGACGGAAACCGACGCGCCGGACCCGGCTGCATCGGCGTTCCGGTGCCGCAACGTACCGTGGTCCGGGTGACCGACGAACCCCCCGCGCGGCGTCGGGACGAGGAGCCAGACAGTCCGGACAAACCGGACGACAAGACCGAGCCCGTCCTGCTGACCGCCCCCCGAGACGGGACGCCCGAGCCGATCACCGACCGGGCCGAGCTCGCGCGTGCCGTTGAGCGGTTCGCTCAGGGCAGCGGCCCAGTGGCCGTGGACGCCGAGCGCGCCTCCGGCTACCGGTACACGCACCGGGCCTATCTCGTGCAACTGCGCCGTGCCGGTGCCGGCACCGTCCTGATCGACCCCCTGCCCTTCGGACAGCTGCCAGAGCTCGACGAGGTGATCTCGCCCACCGAGTGGATCCTGCACGCCGCCAGTCAGGATCTGCCGTGCCTGACGGAGCTCGGGCTACGCCCCACCCGGCTCTTCGACACGGAGCTCGCGGCGCGGCTGTGCGGCTTCGAACGGGTCGGCCTGGCCGCCCTGACGGAGTCGCTGCTGGGGTACACCCTGGAGAAGCACCACTCGGCGGCCGACTGGTCGACGAGGCCGCTGCCGACCTCCTGGCTGACATACGCGGCGCTGGACGTCGAGCTGCTGCTGCAGCTGCGCGACACGCTCGCCGAGGAGCTGCACGAGCAGGGCAAGACGGAGTGGGCGGCGCAGGAGTTCGCCGCGCTGGTCGCCTCCGCCGGCGACCCGCCGCGGGTGCGGGCCGACCCGTGGCGCCGCACGTCGGGCATCCACCGGGTCCGGGGCGCCCGCGCGCTCGCCCGGGTCCGCGCGCTGTGGCACGCCCGCGACGAGATCGCCGCCCGGCGCGACGCGAGCCCCGGCCGGGTCCTCGCCGACGCGGCCATCATCGCGGCGGCCGAGGCCGACCCGAAGGACGAGCGGACGCTGCTGGCCCTGGCCGGGTTCGGCGGGCGGTCGGTGCGCCGGCTCGCGCCGACGTGGCTGGCCGCGCTGTCGGACGCCAGGACGCTGACGGACCGGGAGCTGCCCACCACCCCGCCGTCCGACGGTCCTCCGCCGCCGCACCGGTGGGCCGAGCGGGACCCGGTCGCGGCGGGCCGGCTGGCGCGCTGCCGCGAGCTGGTGACCAGCCTCGCCACCGCCAACCGGGTGCCGCCGGAGAACCTGATCACCCCGGATTCGGTACGGCGGCTCGCCTGGTCCCCTCCGGAGGAGCTCACCGAGGAGGCGGTCGGCGCGGTGCTGTCCGGCTACGGCGCGCGCCCGTGGCAGGTCGCGCTGGTGACGCCCGGTCTCACCGCGGCGCTGGAGGTGCCTTCCGAGTAGGGCGCCTTCCGAGCAGGACGGCGGGGTGTGGGCGGATCCACAGGCGCAGCGGACTTACTGGCGAGTAACATTGCCGGTAATTCGTCGCTAGGAGGACACCCGTGCCCCGTCCCGTCCGCGACGTCGTCTTCGTCGACGGCGTGCGCACCCCGTTCGGCAAGGCCGGTGGGATGTATGCCAACACCCGCGCCGACGACCTCGTCATCCGCTGTATCCGGGAGCTGCTGCGCCGCAACCCGCAGCTGCCGCCGGAGCGGGTCGACGAGGTCGCGATCGCGGCCACGACGCAGATCGGCGACCAGGGCCTGACCATCGGCCGCACCGCCGCCCTGCTGTCGGGCCTGCCCAAGACCGTCCCCGGCTACTCGATCGACCGCATGTGCGCCGGCGCCCTGACCGCGGTGACCACCGTCGCCGGCGGCATCGCGTTCGGCGCCTACGACGTCGCGATCGCCGGCGGCGTCGAGCACATGGGCCGCCACCCGATGGGCGAGGGCGTCGACCCCAACCCGCGCATCATCGCCGAGAAGCTCGTCGACCCCTCGGCGCTCGTCATGGGCGCCACCGCGGAGAACCTGCACGACCGGCTCCCCGGCATCACCAAGGAGCGCGCCGACAAGTTCGGCTACGCGTCGCAGGTCAAGACCGCCGCCGCCTACAAGGCCGGCAAGCTGCAGCCCGACCTGGTCAGCGTCGCCACCCGCGACCCGGAGGCCGGCTGGGGCCTGGCCACGGTCGACGAGGCGCCCCGCGACACCAGCCTCGAGAAGCTCGGCACGCTCAAGACCCCGTTCCGCCCGCACGGCAAGGTCACCGCCGGCAACGCCGCAGGCCTCAACGACGGCGCCACCGCCGCCATCATCGCGGCCGAGGACGTCGCCCGCGAGCTGGGCCTGCCCGTCGGCATGCGCCTCGTCTCCTACGGCTTCGTCGGCGTCGAGCCCGAGGTCATGGGCTTCGGCCCGGTCCCGGCGACCGAGAAGGCGCTGCGCCAGGCCGGCCTGGGCATCGACGACATCGGCCTGTTCGAGCTCAACGAGGCCTTCGCCGTGCAGGTCCTGGCGTTCCTCGACCACTTCGGCATCGCCGACGACGACCCGCGGGTCAACCCGTGGGGCGGCGCGATCGCCGTCGGGCACCCGCTGGCGTCCTCCGGCGTGCGGCTCATGACGCAGCTGTCGCGGCAGTTCGCCGAGCACCCCGAGGTCCGCTACGGCCTCACCGCCATGTGTGTCGGCATCGGCATGGGCGCGTCCGTGATCTGGGAGAACCCGAACTGGGAGGGCGGCAAGTGAGCACGACCATCAGCAACCCGAACGAGGTCGTGACCAAGGCGCTGCTGCGCTTCGTGACCCTGCCCTCGCGGGACCGCGCCGCGGTCATCACGCTCGACAACGGCTTCGACCACACCAAGCCCAACTCGTTCGGCCCGGGCGGGCTGGCCAGCCTGGAGGCGGCGATCGACGAGGCCGTCGCAGCCGCGCCGAAGTTCATCGCGGTCACCGGCAAGCCGTACATCTTCTGCGTCGGCGCCGACATCACCGCCATGCCGCTGCTCACCGAGCGCGAGCAGGCCCTGGAGCTCGGCCGCTACGGCCACAAGGTGTTCCGCAAGCTCAAGGATTCCACGGTACCGACGTTCGCCTTCATCAACGGCGCGGCGATGGGCGGCGGCCTGGAGGTGGCGCTGCACTGCCACTACCGGACGGTCTCCGCCGGCGCCGCGGCGCTCGCCCTGCCCGAGGTCGCGATCGGTCTCGTGCCCGGCTGGGGCGGCACCCAGCTGTTGCCGAACCTCATCGGCATCGCCCCGGCCGCGCAGGTCATCATCCAGAACCCGCTCACCCAGAAGACCCTCAAGCCGGCTCAGGCCCGCGAGCTCGGCATCGCCGACGAGATCTTCGAGCCGGCCGACTACCTGGAGCGGTCCCTCGCCTGGGCGGAGGGTGTCGTCGACGGCACGGTCACCGTCACGCGCCCGGAGATCGACCGGGACATGTGGGACGGCGTGCTGTACTTCGCCAAGCACCAGCTCGACGAGCGGCTGCACGGCGCCGTCAACTCCGCCAACAAGGCCCTCGAACTGCTGGCGCTGGCTCGCAGTGCAACGTTTGAGGAGGGCACGGCGGCCGAGGACGAGGCGCTCGCCGACCTCCTCATGGGCGACCAGTCCCGGGCCAGCCTCTACGGGTTCGACCTCGTGCAGCGCCGCGCGAAGCGGCCCGCCGGCGCGCCCGACAAGGGCCTCGCCCGCGACGTCAACAAGGTCGGCATCGTCGGCGCCGGCCTGATGGCCTCGCAGCTGGCACTGCTCTTCGTGCGCCGGCTCGAGGTCCCGGTCGTGCTCACCGACCTCGACCAGGCCCGCGTCGACAAGGGTGTCGGCTACGTGCTCGCCGAGATCGACAAGCTCGTGTCGAAGAAGCGCCTCGACCCGGGCAAGGCCGCCAAGTACCGGGGCCTCGTCAGCGGCTCGGCCGACAAGGCCGCCTTCGCCGACGCCGACCTGGTGCTCGAGGCCGTCTTCGAGGACCTCGGCGTCAAGAAGCAGGTCTGGGCCGAGGTCGAGAAGATCGTCCGCGACGACTGCGTCCTGGCGACCAACACCTCCTCGCTGTCCGTCAGCGAGCAGGCCGCCGGGCTCGCCCACCCCGAGCGGGTCGTCGGGCTGCACTTCTTCAACCCGGTCGCGATGATGCCGCTGCTGGAGATCGTCCGCGCCGAGCAGACCGACGACGCGACGCTCGCCACCGCGTTCGCCGTCGGCAAGGCGCTCAAGAAGTCCTCGGTGCTCGTGGCGGACCGGCCGGCGTTCGTGGTCAACCGGCTGCTGACCCGCTTCCTGGGGGTCGTCACCGCCGCCGTCGACAACGGCACCCCGATCGAGGTGGCCGACTCCGCCCTCGACCCGCTCGGCCTGCCGATGCGGCCGATGGCGCTGCTCGGCATGGTCGGCCCGGCCGTCGCGCACCACGTGGCGGGGACGCTGCACGCGGCGTTCCCGGACCGGTTCGGCGTGTCGGCCAACCTGGGCCGGGTCGTCGCGGCCGGCAAGCGCGGCTTCACCGACGCCGAGGGCAACCCCGACCCGGAGGTGCTCGCGCTGCTGGAGGTCGGCTCCTCACCGTCGACGGCCGAGGAGCTGCGCGACGAGGCGACGGCGGCCCTGGCCCGCGAGATCCGGCTGATGCTGGACGAGGGGGTCGTCGCCGACCCGCGCGACATCGACCTGTGCATGATCCTCGGCGCGGGCTGGCCGCTGCACCTCGGCGGGGTCACGCCGTACCTCGACCGCGAAGGCATCTCCGAGAAGGTGACCGGCGCCCGCTTCCTCCCACCGGGCGTGGCCAACGCGCCGTAAGTTCACCCTATCGAGCAGATGTTTCGGTAAATATCGGATTTGGACCCCGCCGACGCCTAGCGTTGGCGGGGTTCGCTCGCAGTCCCCCCGGCTGCACGGCTCACTCGTCCCCGGGGGTGCACCATGCGCAAAATCATGTCCGTCGCCGCGCTGTTCCTGCTGACGCTGGCGTATCCGGTCGATGCGCAGGCCGCCTCGACGGCGACCGTGGTCTCCCCGAAACGCCCGCTGAACGTCCGGGCCGGCAGCGCCGTGTGGACGGCACCGCTACGGACCCTGCCGCACGGCAGTTCCGTCGCCATCGACTGCCAGGTCAAGGGCCAGCTCATCAACCAGGGCAGCGTCCGGGTCACGGACCTGTGGGACCGGCTCACCGACGGCTCCTACGTCTCCGACGCGTGGATCCGCCGCGGCGGTGCCATCCCCGCCTGCGGCCCGGCCGCCCCCGTCGCCCCCGCCGCGGTGCCGGCCGCCGCGAACACGACCACCGGCACCGTCGCCTCCGGCTCCATCCCGCTGAAGGCCCGCACCGGCCCCGCGCACGGCGCCCCGCTCATCGCCGCCCTGGCCGACGGCACCCCGCTGACGCTCGTCTGCCAGCAGCGCGGCGAGAACATCGTGGGCACGCAGCGCGTCACCCCCATGTGGAACCGCCTGCCGGAAGGCACGTTCGTCTCCGACGCCTACGTGCGCCGCACCGCGACCCCGCCCCCGTGCACCGCGGCCAACCAGCCCGTCGCCGCCCCCGCCGCACCGGCTTTCGGCGCGTGGACCAACCCGCTGCCCGGCTTCCGGGCCCGCCCCGGCTTCCGTACCGCCAACAACCCCAGCCACATCGGCGTCGACATCATGTCCTTCACCGGCACCCCGATCCACGCCGCCTCCGCCGGCACCGTCGCCGAGGTCGTCTGCAACATCGAGGCCGGCCACAGCTGCGACCAGACGGGCAGCGCCTCGGTCGGCGGCTGCGGCTGGTACGTGAAGATCCAGCACCCCGGCGGCATCGCCACCCTGTACTGCCACATGGTCCGCAAGGCCCTGGTCCAGCCCGGCGAGCAGGTCAAGGCCGGCCAGGTCATCGGCTACGTCGGCAGCTCCGGCAACTCCTCCGCCCCGCACCTGCACTTCGAGGTCCACATCAACGCCCCGCCCACCGGCCCCCAGAACGCCATCGACCCCCTCCCCTTCATGCGCACCCACGGCGCCCCCATCGGCTGACGCTGCAACTCCCCACCGCGCGCGACGGATCGGTGCGCGGGCCCATCTGCACGTTTGATCGAATGACGAATCTGGCCGTCATGACGACCAGAACTGCAATTCGATCACCGCGGAGCAAGCGAAGATCGGCGGCCCAGGCAGGGTCGCGGGAGTGCGCATCGGATGCGGCGCGCATGCGCCGCCTGGTCTGCCTCGCGTCTCGGCGCGGGCAGTGCGGCGCGGAGCGGCGCATTGGGGCCGCGGGTGAGAATCCCCGCCGGGACCCGCCGCGGCAGCGGTGGGGGGAATTACAGCGCGCGGTGGCGGCCGGGGCGGTCGGGGCCGCGTTTGGCGGCGTACATGGCCTGGTCGGCGGTGCGGAGGACCTCGTCCGGGTCCTCGCCCGGGCCGGCGAGGTGGAGGCCGACGCTGGCGCCGATGCGGACCTCGTTGCCCACGACGTGGAAGGGTTCCGACAGTGACGCGCGCAGCCTGGTCGCGAGGGCGGCGGCGTCGTCGGGGGTGACGACGCCGGGCAGGAGCAGGACGAACTCGTCGCCGCCGACGCGGGCCAGCACGTCCGTGGGGCGCAGGCAGAGGGAGAGGCGCCCGCCGACCTGGCGCAGGAGCTCGTCGCCGGCCTCGTGACCGAGCTCGTCGTTGACGGGCTTGAAGCCGTCGAGGTCGACGAAGAGCACGCCGACGGGGGTGTGCTGCAGGGAGGCGGTGAGGCGCTCCTGCAGGCGGCGGCGGTTGGGCAGGCCGGTGAGCGGGTCGTGGTGGGCGTCGTGGGCGAGGCGGTCCTGCATCTCGCGGCTGTCGGTGATGTCGCGGGCGTTGATGACGACGCCGTTGAGTGCGGCGTTGTGCAGCTGGTTGGAGGCGGTGAAGTCGAACCAGCGGTGGTTGCCGTCGGCCTGCGAGACCCGGACCTGCATGCGCTCCAGGCCGCCCTTCTCGCTCAGCAGCGCGGCGAAGCGTTCGCGGACGTGCTGGCGGTCGTCGGGGTGCAGCAGGTCGAAGACGGACGTGCCGACGGCGACGAAGCCGAGTATCCGTTTGCCGCTGGGGCTGGAGTACACGACGGACCCGTCGTCGTCCAGGACGGTGACGACGTCCGGGGCGTGCTCGACGAGGGCGGCGAAGCGCTCCTCGGCACGGCGTCGGACGAGCTGCGAGCGGTACCCGAGGACGGCGAGCCCGGCGACGCCGACGAGGAGCATGGTGAGCAGCGCCAGGTTGATGGTGAGGCTGCGGTTGCGGACCGGGCCGTCGAAGGTGGCGGTGGACTGGGTCCGCACGTACGCCCAGCCGCCGGGCAGCCCACCGTGGACGGCGGCGATCATGGACCTGCCGCCGGAGCGGTACGTGACGAACACCGACTCCTCGGAGCCGATCTTCTTGATGATCTCCGAGTCGACCATGGTGCCGACCGCCGAAGGGTCGCTGGATGCGCCGACGGTGCCGCCGGCGTCCACGACAAGGGAGAGGTGCGACGGGTCGCTGAGCTTTTCCAGGTACACCTGGAGCTGCCCCTTCAGGACCGGGATGAAGCCATAGATGAGCGCGACGGGATCGCTGCCGACGACGATCGGCACGGCGACCGCCTGGACGAGGGTGTCCTTGACCGTCATCAGGGAGGAGAAGCCGGGCCTGCCCAGCGCCAGCCCGGAGATCAGCGGCTTCCAGCCGACCGCCGCCTGGTCGGGGAACAGATTCGCGGCCTTCGTGGCGTTGACCGGGTTGCCGGTGAGGTCGGTGAGGACGACGCCGTACGAGAAGAACGTCGACTTCTTGGCGTACTCGACGAGCGCGGCCCGGTCGCCCGCGTCACCGGGGGTCAGCGACAGGGGGTGGCTCGCGACGAAGTCGTTGAGCTCCTTCGCCGAGAGGAAAAGCAGCTGCTCGACCAGGCCGCCGTTGTTGGTGGCGAGGGCGAGGGTGTCGGCGCGGTGCACGGTCTCCGCGGCCCGCAGCGCGGAGCGGTTGACCGAGATGCCGACCGCCCCGATCGCCAGCAGCAGGGCGGCGCTGATGCCCACCACCAGCCAACTGCGCAGCCGCATCCGCGTTCCTCCGACGTGTCTGTGGAGGTCTCATCGGCGGCGAAGAGGGCGGAACTGAGAAACTGTGCCCGCGATCACAGCGTCACTGAGGTTTGACCGGCGCCGTGCCCGTCAGCACCGGCGTGACCGCCGCCGCGGGGAGGCTGACGGTCACCTCGAGGCCGCCGCCGTCCAGGGCGACGGCGCTGACCCCTCCCCCGTGCGCCTCGCAGACCGCGCGGACGATCGACAGGCCCAGCCCCGAGCCGCGGGCACCGGTGCGCTCCCGCCCGCCGCGCCGGAAGGGCTCGAAGAGCACGGGCACGTCGGCCGGGGCGACCTCGAAGCCGGTGTTACCCACGACGAGCCAGGCGAGGGTCTCGTCCGTGCCGGTGCGGACCCAGATGCGCCCGCCGAGGTGGTTGTACCGGACGGCGTTCTCGACGAGGTTGCCGGCGAGCCGTTCGAGCAGCCCGGGGTCGCCGACGACCCGCGCCGGCGCCAGGTCGGTGGTCACGTCCAGGGTGAGCCGGGTGATCTCCTTGCCCATCGCGGACATGGCGACGGTGACGCCGGTGGCCAGGTCGGTGGGGACCTTCCGCCCGAGCCGCCGGCCGGCCTGCGCCTCGGTGCGCGCCAGCAGCAGCAGCGACTCGACGAGCGCGTTGGCCCGCATGGACGCGTCGCGCACGACGTTGGACATCCGGCGGAACTCCTCGACGTCGGCCTCCGGGTCGTCGAGGGTGACGTCGACCTCGGTCCGCATGACGGCGAGGGGGGTCCGCAGCTCGTGGGAGGCGTTGGCGACGAAGCGTTTCTGGGTGTCGAACGCCTCGCTGATCCGGTCGAGCATCGCGTCGAACGTCTTCGCCAGCTCCGACACCTCGTCGTCGGCGCCGTCGTAGTTGATCCGGGCGTCGAGGGTCTCGCCGGTGAGCCGCTGCGCGGTGGTGGTGACCTTCTGCAGTGGGCGCAGCGCCCGGCCGGCGACGACGTACGCGCCGGCGACCCCGACCGCGCCGATGAGCAGCAGCGCGAGGCTGCCGCGGGTCACGAGCTCCCATTCGGCGGCGTCGGCGAGCTCCGTCTGCCACTGGCGGGCGTCGACCTCGCTGCCGTCCTGCAGGACGATCCGGGTGCCGGGCTGCAGCTCATCGGCGGGCCGGATCGCGCTGTCGACGAGGATGTAGGCCAGCACCACGAGCACGAGCCCGGCGCCGACGAGCAGGATGCCGTTGAGCAGGGTGAGCCGCAGCCGCAGCGTCGGGCGGAACACGGCTGCGCGGCGGGCGTCGTAGATCGTCATTCGGGTGGCCTGGTCCTGTATCCGGCGCCGACGACGGTCTCGATGAGCGCGGGGTCGCCGAGCTTCTTGCGCAGGGTCATCATCGTGACCCGCACGGTCGTGGTGAACGGGTCGGCGTTGGCGTCCCACACGCGCTCGAGCAGCTCCTCGCTGGACACGACGGCGCCGCGGGCCTTCAGCAGCTCCTCCAGCAGCCCGAACTCCTTGCGGGTCAGGTCGAGCGGCTGCCCGCCCCGGGTCGCGACCCGCTTGGCCTGATCGAGCACGAGGTCGGCGATGGTCAGCACGGGCGGGGCGGCCGGGGTCGCCCGGCGGCCCAGCGCCTGGACCCGCGCGACCAGCTCGTCGAACGCGAACGGCTTCGTCAGGTAGTCGTCGGCGCCGATCTGTAAACCTTCGACCCGGTCGGCGACGCTGCCGCTCGCGGTCAGCATCAGGACCCGGGTCAGCGCCCCGGACGCGACCAGGTCGGCGCAGATGTCGTCGCCGTGGACTCCGGGCAGGTCGCGGTCCAGCACGACCACGTCATAGCGGGTGACCATGGCCATCTCGTGGCCCTGGGTGCCGTCGTACGAGACGTCGACCGCCATGCCCTGTCGTCGCAGCCCTCGCACGATCGCGTCGGCGAGGTGCCGCTCGTCCTCGACCACCAGCACGCGCACGCCACATCACCCCCACCCGGTCGGGCCAGTGTCAGGCACCGGCTGTGAAGTCCGCGTGAGCCGCCACGGAGCGGCTCGCACCGCCGCCGGAAGGCGGCGGCAGCCGTCGTCGGAAGCGGCGGCGTCAGCCAACGTATACCGGACCGTTGGCGACCATGGCCCGCGCCGGGCACCCTGAACATGTGGAAGAGCGGCTGATCGATCTCGGCGTCGTCAACGACCAGGACGATCGGCTGGAGGCCGGGCCGCCACCGGCGGTGCCAGGCCGGCGGCAGTGGCCGTTCGTGATGGTGCTGGCGCTGCTCGCGACGTTCACCGGCGGCTCCGGCGCGGGCTCGTCCGTGGAGGACCTCGGCGTCCTGGCCGAGCACACCGTCGGGTTCGTCGCCGACCGCGGCATGCTGTACGCGCTGCGGGAGGACCCGGCCGTCACCGCGTACGACTGGGGCACGGGCGAGGAGCGCTGGAGCCGCAGGATCCTGCCGAACTCCGGCCAGGTCTACCTCGCCGCGGACCGCGCCTACATCCGCCACCGCCCGTGCACCGATGCCACCGGCTGGAGCCTGGAGCGGCTCGACCCGGCCGACGGCCGCCAGCAGTGGTACGCGGCGGGCGCACCGGTCGCGGTGCTGCGCATCGACGACCGGCCCGGGCTGCTGCTCGTCGACGAGCGCACCGGCACGTGCCCGCCGGCGGTGCCGCAGCGCAACACCCCGCAGACGCCGGTCCACCTGGCGGCGATCGACGCGGAGACCGGGATCGTGCGGTGGCAGTTCCAGATGCCGGCCGGCGGCCGGCTGGTCTCCCCCGACGTGCCCGGCAGCGACTGGTTCGCGATCTGGTATACGACAGGGCACACCGAGATCCGGGCCGCCGCGACCGGCGCGGTGCTCAGCGCCGCGGAGGTGCCCGAGCTCGCCGACGGCCCGCCGCAGAGCGTCCGCATCGTCGGCGACATGCTCGTCGTCGTCGCCGTCGGCCTCGACGGGGCGATGATCACCAGCTACGGGCACACGCCGCTGGAGTTCCGGTGGCGGCTGCTCTTCCAGTCGGCCGAGCCGGTGCCGATCGCCGAGCTGGCCTACGGTCCGGTCGTCGTCGCGTGCGGCCCGATGGTGTGCGTGCCCAACTGGCGCGACATCGCCGTCATCGACCCGCGGACCGGCGTGCAGCGCTGGCGCCGGCAGATCCAGATGGATGCGGTCGGCTCCGGTGTACTGGTCGCCCGGGACCGCGAGGACTTCATGCGGATCCGCATCGTCGACTGGGAGACCGGCAACGACCGCAGCGAGCTGACCGGCTGGGGGCTGATCCCGACGGCCACGGACGGCAGCGACGACGCCGCCGGGACCGCCGCGACCGCCGGCGCCACGTGGGCGCTGGTCCAGAAGCCCGACGGCAACGGCTCACGGATCGGGCGGGTGAACCTGCGCACCGGGGAGGTCGAGATCCTCGGCCAGGTGAGCCCGATCCCCTCCCGGTGCGCGCTACGCGGCCACCGCCTGTCGTGCCTGGCCGACGGCGACAGCCTCCGCCTGTGGCGGCTGTGAGTCGTCCACGGCCGAAGCCGCAGGCCGCCTCCGCGAGCGCGCCGGTCAGCCGCGACGGCAGCTGCGAGCGAGCCGCGAGGAGCTCAGCCGGATAAAGCGACGGCCCGCGGGTCTACGGCAGGCGGAGCAGGACGACCTCGTCGCTTTCGGTGGCGCAGGCGACGAGGGCCGCGTCGATCTCGCACGAGACGAGGGCGCCGGGGACCGAGACCGACGGGGCCGGCGCCGGGCCGCGGTCGGACCAGGCGAGCAGCGTGTCGCGGTCGGTCTGCAGGCCGATCAGGACGCGGGGGCCGGCGGCGGCGAGGAAGCTCCAGCCGGGCGGGACGGTGATGCCGGTGTCGGCGGCCATGGCCGGGGCGCCGCCGGGTGCGACGGCCGGCAGCGCCCTCGGCACGATCCACAGCAGCGCGCCGTCGGACGGGTCGACGGCCGCGGTGCGTTCGCCGCTGACGCACAGCGCCGCGTCGCACGGCAGGATCGTGAGCGGGCTGCCGATGCCGGTCGGCACCTGGGCCTTCCAGCGTTCGACGAGGCCGCGACTGTACGCCGTGATCCGGGTGCTGCCCGTCGGCACGTCCGACCGGGCGACGAGCAGCAGGTCGTCGACGACGGCGACAAGGTCGTCGGCGGGCCCCGCGATGCCCTGGACTGGGGCGGTGCGCGCGCCGGTGACGAGGTCGACGGTGCTGAGCCCGCCGGCGCCGTCCAGCAGCGCCGCCCACGTGGCACCGGTCGCGGCGGCGTCGACGGCCACGCGGGTGCCGGGGTCGACGGCGGTGTCCCACTGGACGAGGCCCGCGGTGTCGATGAGCTGCCAGCGCAGCACTCCCGCGGTGGGCGTGTTGTCGGCGAGGGCACGGCAGCCGTCGGACCAGAGGCTGCGCATGACGACGGTGCCGGTGCCGCCGGGCGGGGTGCGCACGGGCACGCCGACGGCCCGCCACTGCTCCCGCCCGGTCGCCCGGGTCACCGCGACGGTGGTGCCGGTGACGCCGGAGCGGCACAGGTCCGGCGAGAGGACCGCCAGTTCGCCGCGGATGTCCACGTACGACAGCTGGGCCAGCCCCTCGGGGGTGAACATCCACCGCAGCGTGCCGTCGGTGGCGTCGTAGGCCTCCACCGGCGTCGGGGTGCGGTCACTGTCGAGCACGAAGAGCGCCCCGCCGGCGACGTGGTAGTCGCCGTTGCGCAGTGGCTGGCGGGTCACCTCGTGCGGGCGCCCCGGCGCCGGCGCGGCGGACACCAGGGAGAGCAGCATCGCCAGGACGGCGGCCAGCCCCCAGCCGCGGGGCAGCCCGGCGGTGTCGTCGTCGACGTGGTCCCAACCGCCGTCGATGACGCCCAGATCGATGGTGACCGTGCTCACCGGCACGGCTCCATTGTGCGCCGATCATCACCGGCCCGGCAGCCGCCACACGGACAACGGTGGACCGCACCGCCACTCGGACCGGCCGCCGGACGAGGGGCGGTCCGGAGACCGCGTACGGGTAAGCCGCGGTCAGTGCCGGGACGGGAGGCGCCACACGGACAGGCCGCCGACCACGATGCAGGCGAGGGCCTCGCCGTCGACGGAGCACTCCGGGTTGCCGAACCAGTTCTCGGCGCGGGCGAAGACGGCGACCACGCCGGTCGCCGGGTCGAGCTCGCCGAGCATGGCGGTGCGCATGTCCACGAGCCGCCACAGCAGCGGCCGCCGGCCGGTGGTGAGCACGTGCCAGCCGGTCAGCTGCTTGAAGACGGTGCCGGTGCGGCTGTCGACGAGCGCGACGGGCCCGGGATCCGACGGGTCGAAGCGCGAGCCGGTGATCAGGCGCCGACCGGCCATGCCGAGCGCGTGGGTCTGCTCGTCGAGGTGCCAGCGGTGCTGGCCGGTGGTGCTGTCGTAGGCGTCCATGCCGCCGCTGTCGCCGGAGCAGAAGAGGTCGACCGCGCAGCGGAAGAGGCCACTGCCCTGCGCACCGGGCCAGTGGAACAGCAGTCGGCCGGTCGGCAGCTCGTACACCTGCGAAGCCGGTGAGCCTTCGGGGTAGACGACGACCCGGTCGGCGGCGCGGCCCGTCTCGTCGTGCCATCCGGCGTCGAACATGGCCGAGACGCCCGACCAGGCGAGCTGATGGGTCGCGCGGACCCGGCCGGTCCGGGCGTCCCACCGCGTCAGCCGCCCGTCCCGGCCGAGCACGTCGAACCGGTCGAGCCGCGACTGGTACGTGTTGGAATAGCTGACGTTCACGTCGGAGCCCTGCGGGACCGTGACGGCCCAGATTTGCCCCCCGGTCCGCGCGGACAGGCCCAGGAACCGCCGCTCCGGCTGCGCGAAGGCGCGGTTGACGTCCGATTCGGAGTCCGGCCACACGACCTCGACGCGCCGCTCGTCGGGCACGTCCTCGACGACGACCACGTCGCCGGTCGTGCCGGTGAACGTGACGTGCGAGCGCTTCCACAGCTCCTGGCCGGTGGCCGCGTCGAGCACGACGAGGGCGCTGGAGTCGCCGGCGCCGGTCCGGTCCTCGCTCATCAGCAGGACCACGTCGTCGCCCGCGGTCACCAGCTGCTGCTGCGCCTCGGCCGAGCGGTGCCACAGCAGCTCGCCGTCGATGAGGTCGTGTGCCTCGATCATCGGTCCGGGGTCGGTTCCCTGGTACCGGGCGAAGAACAGCCTCCCGCCGGCGGTCTGGGCCCGGAGGACCTGCTGTTCGATCGTGTAGAGCAGACCCGCCCCGGACCGTGGGCCGGCCGAGACGAGCAGGCCGAGGGTCACGGTGAGGGCCGTGGCGACGGCGACCCACCGCCCCTGCAGCCGGCGCCGGGGCTCGGGCGGCTCCGGCGGCTGCCACGGGACGCTGAGGTCGAGCTCGATCACGGTCTCCGCCACGGCCCCAGGGTGCCATGACCCCCCTGTCGCGTCACCCGTCAGTGTCCGGGCGGGGCGGCAGGCGCCAGACGGTCAGCTCACCCACCATGACGCACGCGAGGGTGTCGCCGTCCGCGCTGCAACTGGGTGGCCCGTACCAGTCCCCGGACCGGCCGAAGACGGTGATGCGTCCGGTCGCCGGGTCGAGCTGGCCGAGCACCGCGGTGCGCTGGTCGAGCGGGCGCCACAGCAGGAGCCGCTGCGGGCTCGCCTCGCGGATCAGCCGCCAGCCGGCGAGGTCCGTGACGATCTTCCCGGTCCGCGCGTCGACGACGGCCAGCGGGGGCGCATCGCCCGTCGCCTGCTCCAACGTGCTGACCAGGAGCCGGCCGCCCGCCCCGCCGATCACCTCCCGGTACGGGCCGAGCCGCCACCTGGGCGCGCCGGTGGTGCCGTCGTACGTGACGATGCCGCGCTCGTCGGCCGCGCAGAACAGGTCGGCCGCGCACGGGTACAGACCCTCGTAGAGGGACGCGTCGGTGCGGAACAGTGCCCGCCCGTCGGTGAGGTCGAACACGATCGCGCCACGCTCCCCGTCCGGGTAGACCAGGGCACGGTGCGGGACCGCGTCGGGGGCGAACTGCCAGCCGACCCCGGTGCCGAACATGGCCGGCACGCCCGACCAGGCCAGCTGCACGGTCGACAGCACGGCCCCGG
Organism: Dactylosporangium maewongense; assembly: GCF_039531485.1. Classification (NCBI taxonomy): domain Bacteria; kingdom Bacillati; phylum Actinomycetota; class Actinomycetes; order Micromonosporales; family Micromonosporaceae; genus Dactylosporangium; species Dactylosporangium maewongense. The sequence goes on from NZ_BAAAQD010000006.1 coordinate 419,768, forward strand.
TGCGGATGTCCCGATGGGTCACCAGCCCCGACTGGTCGAGCTGGTAGACGCCGGTGACGCGGCCGGTGGGGTACCGACCTTCCCAGGTGTAGCTGAGCGCGGCACGGGGCGGCGCCTCGTGCTCCCAGACCGTGACCCCGGTGCGCTCGTCGAGCGCGAGCACGTGCCGCGGCGCCCCGTCCCAGGCTCGGTTGACCCTCGGGTCGGGCTGCTCCTCCGGCGTGGACACGACGATCCTGCGCTGTTCGAGCTGCTGCTCAACGATGACGAGGTGGTCGCGGGTACCGATGAACGACGCATTCTGCCGGGACCACAGCTGCCGGCCGGTGGCCGAGTCGACCACCGTCAGCCTGGTGCTGAACCCGTCGTCCTCGTCGGAGTACCGCATCAGGATCAGCGCGCCGTCGCTGACGCTCGCCGGCTGCTGCTGCGGAGTGGTCGGGAAGTCCCACAGGCGCGCACCGTCCGAGCGGCGGTGCCCCTCGATCCGCGGGTCGGAGACCGACTGCTGAAACCGGTCGATGAACAGCATGTCACCGAAGACGGTGACGCTGCGCACCTGGTCCCCGATCCGGTAGAGCGGGGTGAGCCGCGTCCCCGGACCGGCCGCGCCGAGCGAGCCGAGCGCGGCGGCGAGCACCGCACAGACCGCCACCAACCGGGTCCTCAGCCGCCGCCGTGGCGGCGCGGGAACCTCCGGCGGCTCCCACGGGCTGCTGAGGTCGAGCTCGATCACGGTCTCAGCCATGTGAGTCAGAGTCCCACGCCGACGCCCCGGTTGCGTGCCCGTGGGCTGTGCCTCCGCCCCCACCGCCGCGCGGACCACGTGACCGGCGTTCCCGTCGCCCTGCGCTTCGCGAGGTGCGGGCTCAGGTCGTACACAGGCGAAACGGCGGATCCGAAGAAGGATCCGCCGTTCCGGTGGCGCTGGGGTCAGGTGCGGGCGCGGGCGGGGACCGTGGGCTGCTCGGTCTCGTCGAGGCGGCTGACCCACTCGGTGACCTGGCGGGACACGTCCTGCGCGGTCAGGCCCAGCTCCGAGAGGATCTCGGCGCGCGTGCCGTGCGGGTGCCAGGCCTGCGGGACGCCGAGGTCGCGCAGCGGGACCCACACGTCGGCGTCGCGCAGCGACTTGGCGATCGCGTCGCCGACGCCGCCGGTGCGGACGCCGTCCTCGATGGTGACGACCAGGCGGTGCTCGCGGGCCAGGCCGACCAGCTCGACCGGCACCGGCCGGACCCACCGCGGGTCGACGACGGTGACGCCATAGCCCTGCTCGGCGAGGCGGGCGGCCGCGTCGACCGCCAGGTGCGCGAACGCGCCGACGCTGACCAGCAGCACGTCCTTGCGCTCGTGCTCGCTGAGCACGTCGACCCCGCCGAAGCCGTCGACCCCGCCGACGCGCCGCACCGCGGGCAGGTCCGCGGGGACCGCGCCGGTCGGGAAGCGCACGATCGTCGGGCCGTCTTCGATGCTCACGGCCTCGCGCAGCTCCTCGCGGACGGTCTGCGCGTCGCGGGGCGCGGCCAGCCGCAGGCCGGGGACCACGCCGAAGACCGCCATGTCCCAGATGCCGTAGTGCGACGGGCCGTCGGGGCCGGTGATGCCGGCCCGGTCGAGCACGAACGTCACGGGCAGCTTGTGCATCGCCACGTCGAGCAGCACCTGGTCGAACGCGCGGTTGAGGAACGTCGCGTAGACCGCGACCACCGGGTGCAGGCCGCCGATCGCGAGCCCGGCCGCCGACGTCGCCGCGTGCTGCTCGGCGATGCCCACGTCGTACGCCCGCTCGGGGTACTTCTTCATGAGCTTCGCGATGCCGGTCGGCTCCGCCATGGCGGCGGTGATCCCGACGATGTCGGCGCGCTCGTCGGCGATCGCGACGAGCTCGTCGGCGAACACGCCGGTCCACTTCACCGCGGCCGGGGCGAGCAGCTTGCCGGTCTCGATGTCGAAGGCGCTGCCGGGGCCGTGCAGGCAGTCGGCCTCGTCCTCCTCGGCGGGCCGGTAGCCGAAGCCCTTGCGGGTCACGGCGTGCACGATCACCGGGCCGCCGAACGACTTCGCCTTGCGCAGCGCCGACTCGACCGCCACCTGGTCGTGGCCGTCGACGGGTCCGACGTATTTGATGCCGAGGTCTTCGAACATTGCCTGCGGCGCGACCGCGTCCTTGATGCCCTTCTTGACCGCGTGGAGCACCTCGTACAGCGGCGGGCCGACCAGCGGCGTCCGGCCGAGGGAGTCCTTGACCAGGTCGAGGACCTTCTCGTAGCTCGGGTTGAGCCGCAGGTTGGACAGGTGGTCGGCGAGGCCGCCGATCGTCGGGGAGTAGGAGCGCCCGTTGTCGTTGACGACGATGACGAGCGGGTTCTTCGCGCCGGCGATGTTGTTCAGCGCCTCCCAGCACATACCGCCGGTGAGCGCGCCGTCACCGACGACCGCGACGACGTGCCGCGGCTCGCCGCGCAGCGCGAACGCCTTCGCCAAGCCGTCCGCATAGGACAGCGCGGTCGAGGCGTGCGAGTTCTCGATGATGTCGTGCTCGCTCTCGGCCTGGCTCGGGTAGCCGGTGAGCCCCCCGCGCTGGCGGAGCAGGTCGAAGCCGTCCTGGCGGCCGCTCACGATCTTGTGGACGTAGGCCTGGTGGCCGGTGTCGAAGAGGATGCGGTCCTTCGGCGAGTCGAAGACGCGGTGCAGGGCGAGGGTCAGCTCCACCACACCGAGGTTGGGGCCGAGGTGGCCGCCGGTGCGGGAGACCTTGGCGACGAGGAAGTCGCGGATCTCCGCCGCGAGCACCTCCAGCTGCTCCGTCGAGAGGTCACGGAGGTCACCCGGGCTGCGGATGGAGCTCAGCAGGGTGGCGGCCTCGGTCTCTTCAGTGCTCATGGGGCTCAACTCTAACGGGGGCGCGCATCGGCGCACGTCGGCCGGACGAATCTTGACAGCTTCCACACATGCTCGTTACCTGGTCACCGGCTGTCGCACACGGCTTCAACCACTTGCCGCCGCGGCGAACCTCACGGTGTCCCTGTCCTGCACGAACAGCGTCAGGGCCGCGTCGATCGCCGCGCTGCGCTTCGTCCCGGCGACGACACCGTGCGTGAGCGACCCCACCACCCGGGTGGAGCTGTCGGTCCACTCGGCGATCGCCTGCGCGAGATAGCCGGTGTACTTCGCCTTGTCGGCGTCGAGCCGCGCCGGCACGGACCCCTTCTGCGGGTTGAACGCGTCCTGCCCGCTGACCGAGCCGCACTCGATCAGCCACTGCTCGGCGGCCCGCCGGTGCGGCGCCCCGCGCGGCAGCGTGAACGAGTCGGACAGGAAGTCGTACACCTTCTCCGAGCCGGGGCTCGCCACCACCGAGTAGCCCTGCTGGAACGCGAGGCCCTTGGTCCGCAGGTACGCGTCGGCCCAGTCCCCCATCACGTTGTAGGCGGCGGTGCCGGCGACGACCTTGTCCAGCGCCGGCTGCCAGTCCCCGGCGGCGGTCGCGACGTCGGACTGGTCGAGGACCCGCACGAACAGCGTCAACGCCTCCTGCACCGGCGCGCTCTTCCAGTCCGTCGCGCCGCTCCAGAGTCCGGTGTACCCGTCGGCGCCGAGCTCGCCGAGCAGCACGCACTCGAGCAGGTGCTTCTGCGTCCAGGTGGGTCCGATCGACAGCGGCAGGACGCCCTTGCCCCGCAGCACGGCCGCCTGGCTCAGGAACTGCGACCAGCTGATCGGCGGCGTCAGGCCGTGCGCCTTCAGCACCGCCGGGTTGTGCCAGAGCAGGTTGGCGCGGTGGATGTTCACCGGCACCGAGTAGATCTTGCCGTCGAACGTCAGCGCCTCGACCAGGCCCTTCGGCAGTCGCTCGCGCCAGCGCTGCTGGTCGTACAGGTAGCGGACGTCCTCGAGGTAGCCGGCCGCGACGTCGTTGTCGAGCTCGAGACCGGCGTGCGCCTGGTAGGAGTCGGGCGGGTCGTCGTTCTCCAGCCGGGTCGCGAGCACGGTCCGGGCGACCGTGCCCGCCCCGCCCGCGACGGCGGCGTTGTCGAACTCGACCCCGGGGTTGACCCGGCGGAAGTCGGCGACGAGCGCCTCCAGCCCTTCCTTCTCGCCGGGCCCCGCCCACCACGAGAACACCTCGACCTTGCCCGACCCGTCGTCGCCGATCTCGTCCCCGCTGACCGCGCAGCCGGGCAGCCCGAGGACGGTCAGCCCGCCGGCGACGAGCAGCGTTCTCCGGCTAAATCCCACTTTTTCAGTATCTTCGCCGTTTGCGGCCTCGTCAGCGGTTCGGCGGCATCCAGTCCTGGTCCGACCCCTGTCCCGGCTGCTGCTCCTGTACGGGCACCGGCGGCTGCTCCGGATGCTGGCCCGGGTGCTGGCCCGGGTGCTGGCCCGGATGCTGGCCGTTGTACTGGGCGGCCTCGGGTGCCAGGCCGATCTCGTTCGCCAGCGTCGCCGTGCTCAGCCCTTCGACCCTGGCCCGCATGTCCGCGTACGTCGCCAGCGACATCGGCGCCGTCACCACCGCACCCGCCCGGGCGATCACCTCCGACACGACGGAGGCGAGCACCATCCCGAGCACGATCTTCCCGTCGGCCCCGGTGACCCTCACCGGCTCCAGCGAGAGCGACGACGCCCCGCCGGTCCCACCCTGGACGATGATGCCGACGATGGCCCCGACGAACGCGGCGGCGAACCCGAGCGCGAGCGCCGTCGCGATCCGGCTGATCGAGGCCCCGAGATCCTGGTGGAACAGCTTGAAGCAGCGGGAGATCGCCGACGCGCCCCGCTCGAACGTCACCACCGCCGGCAACAGCGTGAACACCGCGGCGAGGTAGATCGCCGGCAGGAAGCACGCACAGAACCCGACGCAGATGATCAGCCCCGCCAGCATCTGCCACCCCAGCAGCGGAAACACCCGCCGCGCCGCGAGCAGCAGCGCCGCACCGAGCCGCGGCCGCAGCCCCGCCGCGATCGTCACCGCCACATGGTTGGACGCGATCGACACCACGAACGAGACGAACACCCCGACGAACGACCCGAGCAGGATCAGCCCCAACGCCGCGAACAACTGCCCGGGATCCGACGGGACCGGCGCCCCCGTGACCGGGTCCGTCTGGCTCAGATCGTCCGACACGTCCAGGCTCACCATCGACAGCGCCACGCTGTACGCCAGCATCACCACCAACCCGATGATCTGCAGCAACGCGAGCTTGTCCCAGCCCCGCCGCAGGATCGCCATACTGCGCCGCCACCAGCCCGCGAAGTCGGGACTGACCAGCGGGTCACCCTCACCGATCACCCCCGCGACGGGCATCATCTGATAGATCGCGTACGCCTGCGCCGGGTCGTACACACCCCCGTACCCCTGCGACTGGTCATTCCCCCCAGCCGGATACTGCGGCGCCCCATACGCACCAGGCTGCCCCGGGTAACCGAACTGCCCCTGCCCCGGATAAGGCGCCTGCCCTGGATACGGCGCCTGCCCCGGGTAGTACGGCTGCCCCGGATACGGCGGCTGCCCTTGGTAGCCGGGCTGCCCGGGGTACGGCGGCTGCCCCTGATAGCCGGGCTGCCCCGGATACGGCGACTGTCCTAGATGGCCGGGCTGCCCGGGCTGCTGCGGCTGACCCGGATGGCCGGGCTGCCCGTACGCGCCCGCCCCGTGCTCCTGCGCCGCGGGGACGGGCGGCCTGATCCGCGCACCATCTCCGGCGCCGGCCTCGCCGCCGTCCGCCGACGCGGCACCGGCCGAGCCGGTCTCCCCGGCAACCGCACCCGGCACAGAAGGAGCGACACCCTCAGCCTCCGGGCCGGACTCCCCCGGCAGCGGAACGGTGCGCGGCTGCCCGGAATCCACCGGCGGCACCGGCTCGGACGGCTGGGCCGGTCCCGTGGACTCGTCGGGCCCGGGCGGCTGGGTCATGGTTCCTCCGTATCGCGGACTGCGCCATGCGGCACGACACAGAAGATAGGGCCCCGCCGCACACCCCGCCGCCCCACCAGGCGCCAAACCGACTGCCCGACCAGCCGACCATCCCCGGAGAACCCCACCGCCCAGTCACCGCCCGCCCAGCCGACCAACCCCCGCCAAACAAACCCGCTGCCCGACCAGTCACCCCGCCCCGAGCAAATCCGCCGCCCGACCAACCCCGACCAACCCCGACCAGCAAACCCGCAGCCCAATCAGCCACCCACTCGGAGCGAACCCCACCGCCCGACCAACCCCGACCGGCGACCCACTGCCCGACCAGCACCTACCCCAGGCAACAACCCCACCGCCCGATCGACCAACCAATCGATCAAACCGCCGCTCGACCAGCCACCCATCCCCGCGCGACAACCGCCGCCTGGCCAACCGTGACCGGCGGCTCGCTGGCCTTGTCAGCGGACCAACCGTGACCGGCGAACTCCGGGCTCGGTCAGCCGAGCATGCCTGAGTAGACGATCGTCAGCACGAAGCCGACGAGCCATAAGCCGCCGCACCACCACGACAGCTTGACCTCGGTGCTCCTGTCGTCGGTCCGCAGCGCCTTCACCGCGACGAGCGCGCCCACGACCATCACCGTCAGGCTCGCCATCCAGACGGTCCAGGCGGCAGGGCTCCGCTCGACCTTCGGCCCACCGGAGTCGAGCCCCAGGACCAGCCTGATCAGCGGCACGAGGAACAGCACGGTGAACGCGATCGTCACCTGTGCCACCGTCCGACGCACCGGCCGCCACTGATCCCGTCGCGGCCGGCCCTCGCCGCCACCCGCCCCGGCTCCCGCGGCCCCGAGCGGCGAACCCCCGGGCGCCGCAGCACCAGACTCCCCGGCCCCGGCCGCGTCTGACGACCCGGCCGACAGTGGAGACTCCGGCGATGCCGCAGGATCCGGCGAGGAAGGCTGGGACGGGCGCTGAGGGTCGGCCGGCTCGGTCATGCGGCACGCCGGTCGGCGAAGCGGGGCGAGAACAGCTCCAGCAGCCGCACCGTCTCCTCGAAGGGCAGCTGGCCGGGGGCGGGACGGCCGCCGATGAACGAATAGGTGATCCGCGAGCCCAGGACGGGCAGCATGAGCCGGGAAGCGGCGCCCTCGGGGCCCATGCCGATGGCGATCACGCCGCGGTGGTGATGGCGGAGGGTGAAGTCGGTGAGGGTGCGCAGGTCGTCGGGGCCCTGGGCCATGGTGCTGATCTTGACCAGGTCGGCGCCGGCGGCGAAGCCCTCCTCGGCGAGCTCGTCCAGGCGCGCCGCGGCCGGGGTGGCCGTGAAGTCGTGGTGCGACAGCACGACCACCGTGCCGTGGGAGCGGGCGGCGGCGACGACACCGGCGCGGATCTCGGTGGAGGCCAGCTCCACGTCGACGGCGTCGACCTCGGGCATGAGGGTCTCGTAGAGCCGCAGGCGCGAGGGCTCGTCGCCCGCCCAGTAGCCACCCTCGTCCTTCGAGCGGATCGTGGCGAGCGTCGGCATGCCGGCGAACGGCCGGACCTGGCGCAGCGCGTGCTCGGGGTCGGTCGAGGCAAACCAGTCGACGCGCAGCTCGGCGACGTCGACGCGCAGGTCACGGGCCTGCGCCGCGTCCCGCCCGGCGTCCTCGTCGCCGAAGCTGACCGCGACCAGCGGCACCTCTTCGGCGAGCCGCTCCCGCAGCGTTGCCATGCAGCACTCCCCCCACCGTCCGCCTCAAGCGAAGCGACAGGGGGAGTCTACGTGCGCGGTACGACAGATCCCCGCCGGCGCAGGGTCCGCTCGTAGTCCTGGAAGCGGGCCTTCGCGATCACCGACCGGTCGGGCGCGCGCAGCACGATCCCCTCGGCCCGGCCCGGCGCACCGTCGAGCCCCACCAGCGTCGCCGGCAGCGAGTCGGTCAGCAGCTCCTGCATCTCCGCGATCCCCGGCGGCAGCGCCGAGCCGGCCCGGTGCCACAGCCGCGGCGTGAGCGAGAGCCCCGCGGCGGCAGCGAGCGCGGCCAGCGTGGACTCCGGCACGAACGGCTGCCCGCCGGCCTCTCGCCACGCGGACACAGCGGCGGAGGAAAGCGACAGCGGCGTGGACCAGTCAGGCAGGTCGACCACGTCGAAGAGCCGCCAGCCGAAGAGCGTGGAGTCGCTCGTGTACTGCCTGGCCGCCCCGCCGACCTTGCCGCCGTAGAGCTCCAGGAAATAGACACGGATCCCGTCCCCGGCCGGCAGACCCGCGGCGACCGGCTTCAGCTGCCCCACGATGCCGAGGGCAGGGTTACCGATGAGGTCGCCCTTCGCGTACAGGAGCTCCTCGCGCGATCCGATGAGGTACGAGCCGTCGGGCAGCAGGACGATCCGGCTGTTGGTCCCGTCGACCTTCTCCGTCGCGATGACGTCGCCGGGAAACACCGTGGCAGGGGAGGTCAGACCCCCGTTGCGGGGATCCAGGGTGTGGTACGTCGGAATCGACGGGTACTTCGTCAGCGAGTTGAGCAGCCGCAGATCGACGGCACGGACATCGAACATCGCCACATCATCGGGCAGGAAAATACGGCGCGGCACGCGATTAACCGCTGCTACGGTTCCCGGCACAAGATGTCCCGCCGTGGTGACCCGGTGCGCAGGCACCGGATACTTCGACTGTTAATCGAGAGGTCGCAGGTTCGAATCCTGCCGCCCCGGCTCATCGGGGTGTAGCTCAGCGGACAGAGCACTTTGTGCCGGCGCCGCCTGGATCTCGGGTCACCACGACGGGACATCTCTGTCTTTTTCCGCAAAGGGACGGTGATTCCTCATGGCCAAGTTCAACTCGCAGCAGACGAAGCGGCGCCCCGACGGGGTCACCTACCAGGGAGGCCCGGGCTACTCGCGCGACCTGCGGTCGGAGCTGTTCCTGCTCGCCGTCGCCAACATGGTCGGCGAGCAGACGTTCTACGAGTCGGCCGGCGACCGCGACCAGCGCTACCGCGAGCTCGTCGGCGCCGCCGCCGTGCGCCACCCGGAGTGGACCGCCCGGTTCCTGCGCTGGCTGCGCGGCGGGGCGAACCTGCGCTCCGCGTCGCTGGTCGGCGCCGCCGAGTACGTCCGCGCCCGTCTCGCCGCCGGCCTGGTCAACGGCACCGGCGAGCACCGGCAGGTCGTCGCCGACGTGCTGCAGCGCGCCGACGAGCCGGGTGAGCTCCTCGCGTACTGGGCGTCGCGCTACGGCCGGTCGGTGCCGAAGCCGGTGAAGCGTGGCGTCGCCGACGCGGCGAAGCGGCTGTACACGGAGCGCAACCTGCTCAAGTACGACACCGCCAGCCACGCGTTCCGGTTCGCCGACGTGCTCGACCTGACCCACCCGGCCCCGGCCGGCCCGGCACAGGGCGACCTGTTCACGTTCGCGCTCGACCGCCGGCACAACCGGCCCGAGCCGCGCGTGGCCGAGTCGCTCCCGATGATCGCCGCCAACGCCCGCCTGCGGGCCGACGCGGCCGGGGACCCGTCCGTGCTGCTCGACGCGGGGCGCCTGCGCGCCGCCGGCATGACCTGGGAGGACGCGCTGTCGCTGGGCGGCTCCCGGCTGCCGAAGAACCGCCTGTGGGAAGCCCTCATCCCGTCGATGGGGTACATGGCCCTGCTCCGGAACCTGCGGAACTTCGACCAGGTCGGGGTGTCGGACGCGGTCGCGGGGCAGGTCGCGGCGAAGCTGGCGGATCCGGGCGAGGTGGCGCGGTCGCGGCAGCTGCCGATGCGGTTCCTGTCGGCGTACCGGGCGGCGCCGTCGCTGCGGTGGGCGTGGGCGCTGGAGCGGGCGTTGAACCAGAGCCTGGCGAGCATCCCGTTCCTGCCCGGTGACACGCTGATCCTGATCGACACGTCGGGCTCGATGCACTCGGTGTTCTCCAAGGACGGCACGCTCATGCGGTGGGACGCGGCGGTGATCTTCGGGTTGGCGCTGGCGCTGCGGTGCGAGCGGGCGAAGGTCGTGTCGTTCTCGACCCGGACCACCGTGTTCCCGGTCGAACCGGGCGAGTCGCTGCTGCGCGGCATCGACCGGTTCAAGGCGAAGGGGCACTTCCACAACGGCGGTACCGACACGGCCTCGGCGGTGCGGGAGCACTACCGCAAGCAGGACCGGGTGGTGATCCTGACCGACGAGCAGGCGTCGTTCGACGGTGACGTGTCGACGTCGCTGCCGGCGGGCACGCCGCTGTTCACGTGGAACCTCGCCGGATACCGCATGGGCCACACCCCGCAGGAGCGCAACCGCTGGACGTTCGGCAGCCTCACCGACGCGGGCTTCGGCATGATCCCCCTGCTGGAGGCCGGCGAGCGCGGGACATGGCCGTTCTGAACAACGGCTAGGTCCGGGTGAAGAGCCCGATCGTCTCGAAGTGCTGGGTCATCGGGAAGCTGTCGAAGGCACGGATCTCCGGCAGCTGATACCCGAGGCCCAGCAGCAGACCGGCATCGCGGGCGAACGCGGCCGGGTCGCACGCGACATAGGCGATGGCGCGCGGTGACCTGGCCGCGACGGCCGTGACCACCTCGCGGCCCGCACCCGCCCGGGGCGGGTCCAGCACGACCAGGTCGACGCTGCGCCAGCGCGGGTTGCCGATCGCCGCCGCCACGTCGTCGTTGACGAACCGGATGTTGGCCACCGAGCGCAGCGCCTTGCGGCCCGCGGCGACGGCCCGCCGGTCGCCCTCGACGACGGTGACCGGGCCGCAGTGCGGGGCGAGGGTGGCGGCGAAGAGGCCGACCCCGCCGTACAGGTCCCAGGCCCGCTCCCCCTCCGCCGGCCGCAGCATCTCCAGCACGGCGCCGGTGAAGGCGGCGACGGCGTGCGGGTGCACCTGCCAGAAGCCGCCGGCGTCGACGCTCCAGTCGTGCCCGGCGGCGACCTCGCGGACGCGGACGGGCGGTCCGGTGAGCGCGCCGCTGCGCCCGGCCCGGGTCAGCACCGCGGTCTCGCCGCCGGACGCCGCGACGGCCTCGACGGTCGAGCCGGGAGGCCAGCGGCGGGTGGTGACGGGCAGCGCCTGGATCGCCGGGTGCGCGATCCGGCAGCGGTCGACGGGGATGACCTCGCTCGACCGGTGCCGGTGAAACCCGGCCCGCCCCTCGTCGTCGACGGCGTACTGGACCCGGGTGCGCCAGCCGAGCGCGCCACCGGGGAGGGCCTCCACCGGTACCGACGCGGAAACACCGGCGAGTCGCGCCAGCTGCTCACCGAGGACCTGGGACTTCAGGCGGCGCTGGGCGGCGGGGTCGGCGTGCTGCCAGTCGCAGCCGCCGCAGGCCCCGGGGCCGGAGAACGGGCACGGCGGGATGACGCGGTCCGGCGACGGCAGCAGGATCTCGACGGCGTCGGCGCGCAGGAAGCCCTTGCGTTCGTCGGTGATCCGCGCGAGGACCCGCTCCCCCGGCAGCGCGTGCCGGACGAAGATCACCCGGCCGTCGTGCCTGGCCACGCAGTGCCCGCCGTGGGCGACCGAGCCGACTTCGAGCTCCAGCAGTGTCATCCAGTCGCTCATTCAGGGGGGGTTTCCTGTGTACGGCGTGGGCCTCGCTGCGGCCCGCGCGTGAACGCGGCGTCGAGCTTGGCGATGTCGACGTCGTCGATGGAGCTCAGCTGCCAGGGCACGCTGGTCACCATGACGCCGGGCTCGAAGAGCAGGCGCCCCTTCAGCCGCAGCGCGCTCTGGTTGTGCAGCAGGTGCTCCCACCAGCGCCCGACCACGTACTCGGGGATGAAGACGGTGACCACGTCGCGGGGCGAGTCGCGCCGCTTCGACCGCACGAAGTCCAGGATGGGGCGGGTGATCTCGCGGTACGGGCTGTCGACGACCGTCAGCGGCGCCGGGATGCCGCGGCGCTCCCACTCGGCCTGCAGCGCCCGGGTGTCGTGGTCGTCGACGTTGACGGTCAGCGCGGTGAGCGAGTCGGGCCGGGTGGCCTGCGCGTAGGCGACGGCCCGCAGCGTCGGGCGGTGCACCTTGCTGACGAGGACGACCGCGTGGTTGCGCGACGGCAGGACGGGACGGTCCTCCGACGGGGTCAGCTCGCGGGCGACCGTGTCGTAGTGCTTCTTGATGCCGACCATCAGGAAGTAGATGACGATCATCGCGATGATGGCGATGTACGCGCCGAGCAGGAACTTCGTGATGAGCACGACGACGAGCACGGCGCCGGTCATGCTCAGGCCGATCATGTTGATCGTCCGGGACCGGATCATGCGGGACCTGGTGCTCTTGTCGCGGACGGTGCGCAGCAGCCGGTTCCAGTGCCGGATCATGCCGGCCTGCGACAGCGTGAACGACACGAACACGCCCACGATGTACAGCTGGATCAGCCGCGTGACCTCGCCCTGGAACCCGATGATGAGCACCATCGCGGCGAGCGCCAGCAGGATGATGCCGTTGGAGAAGGCGAGCCGGTCGCCGCGGGTGTGCAGCTGGCGTGGCAGGTAGCGGTCCTGGGCGAGGATCGAGCCGAGCACGGGGAAGCCGTTGAAGGCGGTGTTGGCGGCGAGGAACAGGATCAGCGCGGTGATGACGGCGACGACGTACAGCATGATCGAGCCGGACCCGAAGACCGTCTCGCCGAGCTGGGTGGTGACCGTCTTCTGCACGTAGTCGTGCGGGCCGCCGATGATCTGTCGGGCGGGGTCCTCGACGAACTGCAGGCCGGTCTTGCGGGCCAGCAGGATGATGCCGAGCAGCATCGTGATCGAGATGCTGCCGAGCAGCAGCAGCGTGGTCGCCGCGTTCTTGCTCTTCGGCTCCTTGAACGCGGGCACGCCGTTGGAGATCGCCTCGACACCGGTGAGCGCGGCACAGCCGGACGAGAAGGTCCGCAGCAGCAGGAACGCCATCGCCCACTGGTTGAGGTGCACCTGCTCGGCCGCGATCTGCAGCCCGGCGCTCGGCGCCCGCAGATCGTCACCCAGGATGAAGATCTTGAAGAAGCCCGTGAGGATCATGCCGATCATCACGATCATGAACCCGTAGGTCGGGATCGCGAACGCGCTGCCCGACTCGCGGATGCCGCGCAGGTTGAGCGCGGTCAGTAGGGCGATCGCGATGATCGCGATGGCGACCTTGTGGGTGGCGACCCACGGCAGCACCGACCCGAGGTTCGCCACGCCGGACGCGGTCGACACGGCGACGGTCAGCACGTAGTCGACGAGCAGCGCGCTGGCGACCGCGACGCCGAACCGCGGGCCGAGGTTGACCGACGCCACCTCGTAGTCGCCACCACCGGACGGGTACGCGTGCACGTTCTGCCGGTAGCTCGCCACGACCGTGAGCATCACCACAGCGACGGCCAGGCCGATCCACGGCGACACCAGCAGCGAGGTCGCACCCGCGATCGACAGCGTCAGCAGGATCTCGTCCGGCGCGTACGCGACCGACGACAGCGCGTCGGAGGCGAAGACCGGGAGGGCGATGCGCTTGGGCAGCAGCGTGTGTTTCAGCCGGTCCGAGCGGAACGGTCGGCCCAGGAGCAGCCGCTTCATCAGGGAGGTGGAACTGGCCACGACCGCTAAGCGTACGGGTCGCGCGCCTGCCGGATACACCGGTCCGACCCGCGCATGGCATCCTCAACACGAGAGCCGCACACATCGGAGGCGTTACGTGCACGTGGTGATCATGGGGTGCGGACGCGTGGGCTCGACCCTCGCGATCAGCCTCGAGCAGCGCGGCCACTCGGTCGCGGTGATCGACTCCGACGCCGACGCCTTCCGTCGCCTGGGCGGGGACTTCACCGGCGCGACCGTCACCGGCGTCGGCTTCGACCGCGACGTGCTGCTGTCCGCGGGCATCGAGCGCGCCGACGCCTTCGCCGCCGTCTCCTCCGGCGACAACTCCAACATCATCTCCGCCCGGGTCGCCCGCGAGACCTTCGGCGTCGAGCGGGTCGTCGCCCGCATCTACGACCCGAAGCGCGCCGAGGTGTACGAGCGGCTCGGCATCCCGACCGTCGCCACCGTCCGGTGGACGGCGGACCGCATGCTGCGCCACCTGGTCCCCGAGGGCAACGTCGAGATCTGGCGCGACCCGACCAGCACGGTCTCCATCATGGAGATCCCGATGCACCCCGACTGGATCGGCCACTCGGTCGGCGACCTGGAGGCCCGCAGCGGCACCCGGCTCGCGTACCTGATGCGCTTCGGCCTCGCCATGCTCCCGACCTCGTCGACCGTGATCCAGGACGGCGACCTCGCCTTCATGCTCGTGACCGACGAGATGATCGCATCCGTGACGAAGGTCACCGGCTCCGCACCCGAAGGGGGACACTGATCATGCGGATCGCCATCGCCGGTGCCGGCAACGTCGGCCGCTCCATCGCCACCGAGCTGGTCGACAACGGCCACCAGGTCATGCTCATCGAGCGGGTGCCGCGCATGGTCCGCCCCGAGCGGGTCCCCGCCGCCGAGTGGATCCTCGCCGACGCGTGCGAGCTGTCCTCGCTGCAGGAGGCCGACCTCTCCTCCTGCGACGTGGTCGTCGCCGCCACCGGCGACGACAAGGTCAACCTGGTCGTCTCGCTGCTGGCCAAGACCGAGTTCGCGGTGCCGCGGGTGGTCGCCCGCATCAACCGCGCCGAGAACGAGTGGCTCTTCAACGAGCAGTGGGGCGTCGACGTCTCCGTCAGCAAGCCCCGCCTCATGGCCGCCCTCGTCGAGGAGGCCGTCTCCGTCGGCGACCTGGTCAGGCTGATGACCTTCCGCCAGTCCGAGGCCAACCTGGTGGAGATCACGCTGCCGGAGACCGCGCCGTACGTCGGCCACCCGGTGCGCGAGGTGCCGCTGCCGCACGACTCCGCGCTGGTCGCCATCCTGCGCGGCAAGCGCGTCCTCGTCCCGACCCCCGACGACCCGCTGGAGGCCGGCGACGAGCTGGTGTTCGTCGTCACGTCGGAGATGGAGGACGCGGTCCGCGCCGTCATCCTCGGCGCCGACTCGGTCGAGAACACCCGCAAGAAGCGCGGCCCTCAGTTCTTCTGACCTCTCATGATCCGGAAGACTTTGTGCTGCCATAGCGACACAAACTCTTCCGGATCACGGAAAACGCTGTCAGTCGGCGGGGCGGACCTCCGGGCGGGCGGGCTCAGGCCGGTCGGGCTCGGGTTCGGAGGCGCGGATGATGCGGCGGGCCTGCCAGACGGTCAGGGCGGCCAGCAGGGCGTACGGCGGCCAGCCGAGCGCCAGGCGGGCGACGCCGAGCAGGTCCGCGTCGCCGGCGCGCCAGAGCTGGATCTGCACGCCGAGCTTCGCCAGGTAGACGACGGCCCAGAGGACGGTGAGCCAGGCGAAGGAGCGGCGCAGGCGGGGGTTCTCGCGCCAGCGGTTGCCGCCCTTGTCGAGCATGACGGACCAGAGCCACCCGACCAGCGGGCGGCGGAAGGCGACGGAGGCCAGCATGCCGACCGCGTACGCGGCGGTGAGGGCCATGCCCGGCAGGTAGATGTCCTTGGCGTCGCCGCTCTTCCAGGCCAGGTACGCGCCGATCGCGATGCCGACGACGCCGTTGACCGCGTGGCGGACCGACTCGCGGCGGCTGAGCCGGTAGACGGCCATGGAGAGCGCGGCGGCGACCGCGACGATCAGGGAGGTCCGCAGCGACCACCAGCCGAAGTGGTCGCCCAGGAAGTTGACCACGATGAAGAGCGTGATCGGGATGCTCGACTCGATGAGGCCGCGCACGCCGCCCAGCTGCTCGGACATCTGCACCGAGAACGGGGGCAGCGGGGCTTCCTCGTCGGGGTCGGTCTCCGCGGTCTTACCTGGTTGCATCCGGCCTCATCTGGGTGTGTCGAGCTCGTAATACGGGTTGTAGAGCACCTTACGGCCGTCGCGGACCGCGATGCGCCCCCTCGCCGTGATCGCTCGACCCGGCTCGATGCCCGCGATGTGCCGGCGGCCCAGGAAGACCAGGGTCACCAGGTCACTGCCGTCGAACAGCTCCGCCTCGAGGGTGGGCAGGTTGGTGCGCGGGGTGTAGACCACCGTGCGCAACCGGCCCTTCAGGCTCACGACCTGACCGCGGACGCAGGCGAGCGCGGGCATGCTGCCGCACTGCTTGGCGTCGCGTTGCAGCTCTTCGGCGTCGAGCTCCGCCTCGCTGGCGGTGAGGCGGCGGAAGAACTTCCGCAGCCCGCGCGCCTGCTCGACGGACGGATCGACGACTTTCTCACTGTCCGTGGTCATGACGTCGGTGCCACCCTCCTCGGCCAGACATGACACCCACTACGACGGTACAGCTCACGGGTGTTATTTGCGCCGGGGCCTCGGTGACGGCTTTCTGCGGTCCGCCCCGTTTGCCTCATCGGCACCGTTGGCCGCGTCGGTGAGCGCGACCTCGGCCGAGCCGTCGTTGGCGGTCGCCTCGGCGACCTCCTTCGGCAGGTGCAGCGGGAGCGGCTCGCGGACCGGCATGGCCTCGTGACCCCGGTCGACCACCAGGTTGCGCAGGCACGCCACCAGCGGCGGCGCGACACCCGGGTCGACGGCGGCGGGGCCCTGGAAGACCGCACGCACGAGCCAGCGGGGGCCGTCGATGCCGACGAAGCGGATGTCCGTCAGGCCGTCGGGGGTACGGACGCGGGCGCGCAGCTCGGTGCCCCACTCGCCGTCGGCGTCCTCGGCCGCGACGCCGTCGGCGAACAACTGCTTGCGGATCTCGCCGCGGACCTCGTCCCAGATGCCCTCGCTGCGCGGTGCGGCGAAGACCCCGAGCTGCAGCGCGCTGTCGTTGTTGACGAGCACGATCTGCTGGATCTTGCCCTCGTTGTCCGCCTGTACGCGGACCTCCACGTCGTCGACCGCGGGCACCTTGAGCGCACCCAGGTCGAGCTGGGGGATGCCGGCGGGCGCCTCGGTGATGTCGTACGGGCCTTCGGGCCGGTCGGCCTTGGACGCGACGGGCTCCTCAGGGTCGTCGTCGACCAGGCCCAGCTCCTCCTCGAGCCTGCGGGCACCGCCCGCGCGGGTGTCGTCCTTCGCGTGCCGCCCGCTCCCGCTCTTGCGCGAGAAGATCACTGCTCTGCCTCCAGTTCAGCATGACCACCGGTTGATCCGTGACCGCCGGCTCCGCGCACAGTATCGGGAAGATGGTCGACGCCGTGGAAGTGTGCCCGCTCCACGCGCTGGACCACAAGCTGGGCAATCCGGTCACCCCGGCTGATTTTTGCCGTGATCACCCGATCGTGATTGACCAGGTTCACCAGGATCTCCCCGCGGTACCCCGCGTCGATGGTGCCCGGCGCGTTGAGCACCGTCACACCGAGGCGGTGCGCGAGACCCGACCTCGGGTGGACGAGCCCGACGTAACCGTCGGGCAGGGCGATGGCGATCCCCGTGGGGACCAGCGCCCGCTCCCCGGGTGCGAGGTCGAGGTCACAGGCCGCGACCAGGTCGGCGCCGGCGTCGCCGGGGTGCGCGTACGCCGGCAGCGGCAGCTCGGGGTCGAGCCGCCGGACGTGAACCTCCACCGTCATGCCTCCATCCTGCCGGGTGCCCCCGGGCTCCGGACACGTACCCTCGCACACGTGACTTCGTACCGTGAGCGTCTCACCGTCGCGTGGTGGCTCTGGCTGCCCGCGGTGGCGGTCGCAGCGCTCCTCGCGGCCGAGGTCAAGCTCGGCGCGCCCGGCCTGGCGACCTGGATCCCGTACGTGGTGCTGCTGCCGCTGGCCACCGTGGGGCTGTGGCGGCTGGGCCGCATCCGTGTCGAGGTGTCCAACGGCGAGCTGCGGGTCGACGACGCGCACATCCCGCTGCGATACATCGGTGAGGTGACGGCGCTGTCGGCCGCGGACAAGCGCGACCTGCTGGGGCCCTACGCGGACCCGGAGGCGTTCGTGATCCAGCGGCCGTGGGTCGCCGGTGCGGTCCGCGTCGACGTCGCGGACGACGCCGATCCCACGCCGTACTGGCTGATCAGCACCCGCCACCCGGAGAAGCTCGCGGCGGCGCTCAGCCCTCGATGACCTTCCGGCCCGGCTGCAGATCCTTCTTGATGTCGGCGCCGAGGGACATGGTCGCGCGACGGTTGAGGAACCCGCCGACGGCCGCCCCGGTCAGGAACGGCCCCAGGGTGCTCAGGTTGCGCCCGAAGCGCTTGAGCAGCCGGTCACGCAGCTCCTTGCGCAGCGCGGTGCCCATGGCGGCCGCGACGCTGCCGCCGACCCGCAGCGGGTTGACGCCACGGCGCTCCGCCCAGGCCTGGACCAGCACCACGGCGCGCTCGGCGCCGGTGCCCTCCACCGGGCGGCCGTAGACGGCGTGCAGCTCGCCGATCAGCTTCATCTCCACGGCGACCACCGCGACCGTCTCCGCGGCCAGCAGGACCGGCGCGGACAGCAGGCTGGGCGTCACGGCCCACTCGACGGCGGCCACGCCGCCGCCCGCGGCGCCGATGCCGGCGGTGACCCGGGACGCGTTGCGGATGAGCCGCTCGGCGAGCGCGTCGCCGGTCAGCCCTCCGTGGTGCGCGACCAGTGTGTCCAGGTCGCGCACGGGAATGTGCGGTGCGACCCTCGTCACGCTGTCCGTGATCCAGGCGATCGCCTTCTTCGGCCGGAACAGGTCCTTGACGCCCCGCTCGCGGATCTCGAGGCGCACCAGCCGGCCGAGCAGGCGCCGGCGCTCCTTCTGCTCGACGCCTTCGTCGGTCAGGGCCGTCACGGCGGCTGACAGCTCGGCCTCGTCTGCCGCCTCGCCCTGGGTGCCCTCCACGGGCTGGTTCTCGGCGAGCTCGTCGGGCTGGGCCATCGTCTACCTCCGCAGGTGTGAAACGGTGCCGCCTACGACTCAAGCACGCCTTCGCCAGATCCGCGTGATCAACTTGCGGTCAGGCGCACTCCCGGCAGATCAGCTCCCCGTTGCGCTCGGCGGCGAGCTGGCTGCGGTGGTGCACCAGGAAACAGCGCGAGCAGCGGAACTCGTCGGCCTGCATCGGCAGGACCTTGACCGTCATGTCCTCGTCGGCGAGGTCGGCGCCGGGAAGCTCGAACGTCTCTCCCAGGTCGGTCTCGTCCACGTCGACGATCGCCGACTGCGCATCGGTCCGGCGGGACTTCAGCTCTTCGAGGCTGTCCTCCCCCAGGTCGACCTCGTCGCGACGCGGCGCGTCGTAGTCGGTGGCCATCGGTGTTCACACTCCCAATTCATTCGCCCGTAGGTGTCGCGCCCGGTGTAACGTCCAACGGGCGGCGTACCTTACCGCCCTCGTGCGTTTGTTGTACGCCCACTCGCGGAAACTTGTTCCCAATGTGACCCATGCGACACAACGTCGTCCCGACAAGTTGCCCGCCGGGCTCAGCGGATGCGACCTTACCTCCACCTGACGGTTTCCGTGGGGAGTCATCCCGCAACGGCGAGTAGGAACTTTGCGGTATGCCGGGTGGGGACTTCAACATGGATCTCCGACAGGCGCTAACCTTCCCGGCAGCCAGAGCGTCTATCTGGTGACGGAGTCGCTCTGGGGCGGGGAGATAACACGGCCATGAGTTTCGCGCGGGTAAGGGCACTGGCCCTGGTTGGGCTGCTCGTGGTCACCGCGGCGGTGTTCGTGACCATCGCGTTGATCAAGGACCGCCAGACCGGTCCGGTATCGGCCAACGAATGCGCGCAGGACGCGGTGATGGTCAACAACAGGTTGCCCGAGGAGAAGCAGGTCAACCTCAACGTCTTCAACGCGACCTCGAAGCCCGGCCTGGCCGGCGAGATCACCAATGACTTCGCCAGCCGAGGGTTCAAGGCCACGGTGCAGAACGCGGCGCCCAACCCGGCGGTGAAGAAGCCCGAGACGAAGGTCGCGGTCCTCCGCTTCGGCCCGAAGGCCGTCGGCGCCGCGTGGCTCGTCCGGGCGTATTTCCTCGACAAGTCCGAGGACGAGTTCGACAAGAACCGGCAGGACGACAAGGTCGACGTCATCCTGGGCGCGAAGTTCCAGCAGCTGCCGACGGTGACCGAGGTCAAGCAGTCGATCGGCGCGCTGGGCAACCCCGAGCTGCCCGAGGGCACCTGCGCCGAGGCCTAGCGGCTCCTCAGGGCCTCTCAGTGCCTTCTCAGTTGCCTTCTCAGGGGCCCTTGTCCGCGTCCAGCTCCACCAGGCGGTCGTGGAGGGCCTTGTGCAGCGCCGGCGGGGCGGCCACCACCATGTCCGGGCCGGGCACGGCGCCCGCCAGGCCCGTCACGAGCAGACCCGCCTCCGCGGCGACCAGGCCACCGGCGGCGTGGTCCCAGGCGTTGAGGCCCTTCTCGTAGTACGCGTCGAGGCTGCCCTCCGCGGCCAGGCACAGGTCGATCGCGGCGGCCCCGAGGCGACGCACGTCGCGGATGTCGCCGATCAGACCGGCGAGCACGGCCGCCTGGTGGAGGCGGCGGTCGGCGGCGTACCCGAAGCCGGTGCCGACGAGCGCCTGACGGAGATCGGTCTGCCGGGAGCCGGACAGCCGCCGGCCGTCGGCGTGGGAGCCGCCGCCGAGCACCGCGGTCCACTCGCGACCGGTCGCGGCGTTGATGACCACCCCCGCCACCACGACGCCGTCGACCTCCGCGGCGAGCGAGACAGCGTACTGCGGCAGGTCGTAGAGGTAGTTCACGGTGCCGTCGATCGGGTCGAGGATCCAGCGCACCGCGCTCGCCTGTTGAGAGTCCCCGTACTCCTCGCCCAGCACGGCGTCGCCCGGCCGGGCGTGCCGGATGGCCTCCCGGACCTGCCGCTCGACCGCCTGGTCGGCGGCCGTGACCACGTCGGTGAGCGTGGACTTGGTCGCCACGGGGTCCACGCCGGCGGCGCGCATGGCCCGGGCGAGGGCCGCAGCCTCCCGGGCGATGGGCACCGCGAGGGCCAGCAGTTCGTGTCCGCGATCCATACGACCCATCCTGTCAGGGCCCTGATCCGCCCATCCGTTCGGTCACAACGTGGCGTCTAGGCCCGCTAGGCGGGATGTTGGGGCGAGAGAGCGTTACAATTCACGCGCTGCCCGCTGTCGCTCGTGAATCCGCCCCGGACGCACGGCACACGGGCGCCACCAAAAGCACCCAGGCCCACTCAGCACGGCCGCGCCGTGCGCGAACTCGGCCGCACCGGCCGTCGCTCGCTCATCGCACCGGAAGGTCGTTCGTGACAGCAGCTCACCAGCCCAGCGTCGACGTACGCTCGCTCGCCGACTCGCTGATCGCGCGTGCGGCCGCCAATGGCGGCCACCTCACGTCGGCGGAGGTCGCGCAGGCGGTCGACACCGCAGATGTGACCCCCGCACACGCCAAGAAGCTGCTCAGGAGTCTCGCCGAGGCGGGAGTCACCGTCGTCGTCGACGACTCCGCCAACGGGCGGCGCCGGGTCGCGGCGGCACGGTCCGCGACCCCTGCATCCAAGGCGGCCACCGCCAAGGCCGCACCCGCGCGCAAGGCGCCGGTCGCCAAGCCGCTGACAGCCGTCGAGTCCACACCGGATTCGGGGGTGGAGAGGGCGCCCGTGAAGAAGGCACCGACACCAGCAGCTCCCGCCAAGAAGGCCGCCCCGGTCGCGGCAGCGACCGCTCCGGCGAAGGCCGCGCCGGCCAAGAAGGCGGTGCCGGCGAAGAAGGCCGCCGGGCCCGTCAAGAAGGCCGTCCCCGGCGACGCCGACCCGGCCGCCCCGAAGGGCGCCGGCGAGGAGCCGGAGCTCGAGGAGATCGACGACGCCGAGCTCGCGGCGGAGATCGAGGACGTGGTCGTCGAGGAGCCGGTCGAGGTCGTGAAGGCCGTCGAGGCCGACGCCGAGGCCACCGCGACCGACGACGACTTCGCGTGGGACGACGAGGAGTCCGAGGCGCTCAAGCAGGCCCGCCGCGACGCGGAGCTGACGGCGTCGGCCGACTCGGTCCGTGCCTACCTGAAGCAGATCGGCAAGGTCCCCCTGCTGAACGCCGAGCAGGAGGTCGAGCTGGCCAAGCGGATCGAGGCGGGCCTCTACGCGGCCGAGCGGCTGCGGGCCGCCGAGGACGCGGGCGAGCCGATGGTCATGCCGGCCAGCCGCGACTTCATGTGGATCTCCCGCGACGGCGAGCGCGCCAAGAACCACCTGCTCGAGGCCAACCTGCGTCTGGTCGTCTCGCTCGCGAAGCGGTACACGGGCCGCGGCATGGCCTTCCTGGACCTCATCCAGGAGGGCAACCTCGGCCTCATCCGCGCCGTCGAGAAGTTCGACTACACCAAGGGCTACAAGTTCTCCACGTACGCCACCTGGTGGATCCGGCAGGCCATCACCCGCGCCATGGCCGACCAGGCCCGCACCATCCGCATCCCGGTGCACATGGTCGAAGTGATCAACAAGCTCGGCCGCATCCAGCGCGAGCTGCTCCAGGACCTGGGCCGCGAGCCCACCCCGGAGGAGCTGGCCAAGGAGATGGACATCACGCCGGAGAAGGTGCTGGAGATCCAGCAGTACGCGCGTGAGCCCATCTCCCTCGACCAGACCATCGGCGACGAGGGCGACAGCCAGCTCGGCGACTTCATCGAGGACTCCGAGGCGGTCGTCGCGGTCGACGCGGTGTCCTTCTCGCTCCTGCAGGACCAGCTCCAGCAGGTGCTGCAGACCCTCTCGGAGCGGGAGGCGGGCGTGGTGCGGCTGCGGTTCGGCCTCACCGACGGCCAGCCGCGGACCCTCGATGAGATCGGCCAGGTCTACGGCGTGACCCGCGAGCGCATCCGCCAGATCGAGTCGAAGACCATGTCGAAGCTGCGCCACCCGTCGCGTTCGCAGGTCCTGCGCGACTACCTCGACTGATCCTCGCATTCCGCTGTGCGCGAACCCGGGCTGTCCCTTTTGGGGCAGCCCGGGTGTGTTTCCGGTCACCGAGGGCATGAGGGAGGGGCGCCGCCGCCTCAACCCACTTGTGATCGCCGCCGTGGCGCGATAGGAAGCACGTAGCGGGTGTTGCAGTTCCGGCTCCCGCGGGCACGACAGAAATGTGACATCGGTCCCGCACGCGAGGTGGGAACGATGTCGGGCAACACGGTGTTGAACCATCTGTGAACGACGCAAGGAAGCGTTCGTCGGTGACGATCAGAGGAGGAAGGCGATGACCCCGACCCTCACGCCGCCGCCGGAGACGGCAGCGCCCCCAGCCGCCGAGGAACGGTGCGACCGCTGCAGCGCGGCAGGCAAACTACGAGTTCGGCTCGCCGAAGGCGGCGACCTGATCTTCTGTGGACATCACGCAAACAAGTACGCCGACCAACTGGTCAAGATCGCGGTGGAGGTGGCCGTCGCCCCAGACTTCACGTGGCGCGGCACCGAGATCACGGCCAGCTGACCAATACCGCGCACGTAGGGCGTCCCGGCATCCCGGGCGCCCTACGGCCATCTCCAGGCCCGGCCCCGTTCCCGGCGCTCACCTGACCCCCGCGCGCTCGCCCGCCGACCACCCGCTCACCGGGCGACCACGCGTTCCTTCCGGTGACCACGCTCGTACCGGCGACCGCCCCCCTTCGGGTACTCACGCGTGCTCTCACCAGCGGCGCCCCTCCTCCCGACAGTCACGCACACCTCTCGCCCGGCCGCGACGTTTCTTCTGACGACTGCGCACTCTCCCGTCGGTCGCGCCGCCCCTACCTGACTCGGGCTGGCCGCTCCTTCTGACGCCGCGCACTCTCTCGCCCTCGCCGACGGCAGGCTCTTCCCGGCGACCGTGCTCCTTCCCGGCTCGGGCCGGCCGCCTCTTCTGACGCTGCGCGCCCTCTCGCCGGCAGCGGGCTCCTTCCCGGCGGCCACGCGCTCTTGCGCTGGCCACCCTCTCACCGACGGCCGCGCGTGCTGGTGCCGCCGCGTGCCGCCCCACCATCACAGGCCGCACTGAAGCCCCGGCCCACGCCCATCACCCCCATGATCGGCGACCAGTCCGACCACCCGTGAACGGAAAGATCGGCCCGCCCAGCGCCCTTCTTCGGTCCCCTCGACAACCGCCAATGCCGCACTCACCGTCACGGACCACCCGCGCCACCACTCACTCGCGCGACCCCAGCGGCAGATTCGCCCCAAACGCGACAAATCGCATCACCACCCGGACCGGACGGCACAAGAACCACCACAGCGTCGGCCACCACCATGATCGAAGGATCGTCGTGGCCACCCGGACGACCAGCCCCGTCCTTCGATCACCACCAGCAACACCGACAACCAACACCGCTACGCGAGCCGGCATCCGGAAGACCAACCCGCACCGCCGCTCGCTCCCCCACCGCGCATTCTCACCGGCGAGAATCGCCCCAACCGCGACCAATCGCATCTTCACCTGGGCCGAGCGTCCCAAGAACCACTACGCATCCGCCGCCACCATGATCCAAGGATCGCTGCGGTCGCCCGGGCGACCAGCCCCGTCCTTCGATCACCATCGGCAACGGCGAGAACCCAGCCGTGCCGCTGTTCGGTCCCCCAGCGCGCATTCTCACCGGCGGCCGACGGCTCAAACGCGACGAATCGGATCTTCACCCGGGCTCAGCGGCACGAGAACCGCCGCGGCCGAGGGGCCGCCTTGATCGAATGGCGGATCCGGTCGGTATCGCGGCCGGATCCGCTACTTGATCAACCACGGGCTGGAGCGAGGGCGGGTTACATGGTCTGGATGGTGGCGATCCGCTCCTCGAGCTGCTCGATCGTCGCCTGGGCGCTCGGGGGGCCGCCGCAGAGGCGGCGGAGTTCGGCGTGGATCTTGCCGTGGGGCAGGTTGGTGCGGTGGTGGTGGGCGGCGACCAGGGTGTTCAGCTGGCGGCGCAGGACGATGCGGCGCTCGCCGGCGGTTTTCGGAGGTTCGGGAGCCATGGTGGCGGCGGCGGCCGGGGCGCGGCGCTTCTCGGCCGCGAGCTGCTCGGCCTGGCGCTTGTTGAGCAGCGTGGACACCTGGTCGGCGGTGAGGAGGCCGGGCAGCCCCAGGTACTCCTCCTCCTCGGCGGAGCCGGTCTGCGCCGGCACGCCGAAGGCGGTCCCGTCGAAGATGACTTGGTCGAGCTCGGCCGTCGCGGAGAGGGCCTCGAAGCTCTTCAGCAGGTCGTCGCCGACCTTCTCCTCGCGCTGGGCGCGCTCCAGCAGGTCGTCCTCGAAGCCTTCCTTCGTCTTCGGGGCGCCGAGGACGTGGTTGCGCTGCGCCTCCATCTCGGAGGCGAGCTCCAGCAGGTGCGGCACGCTCGGCACGAAGACGGTCGCGGTCTCGTTGGTGCCGCGGGCGCGCACGAAGCGGCCGATCGCCTGGGCGAAGAAGAGCGGGGTGGAGGCGCTGGTGGCGTACACGCCGACGGCCAGACGCGGGATGTCGACGCCTTCGGAAACCATCCGGACGGCAACCATCCAGCGCTCCTGCGACGCGGCGAACGAGGCGATGCGGCCGGAGGAGCCCTGGTCGTCGGAGAGGACCACGACGGCCTTCTCGCCGGTGATCTCGCCGAGGACCCTCGCGTAGGCGCGGGCGGCGGTCTGGTCGCTGGCGATGACGAGGCCGCCCGCGTCTGGCATGCCGCCGCCGCGCAGCACCTGCAGGCGGGCGTCGGCGGCGCGCAGGACCTGCGACATCCAGTCGCCGGTCGGGTCGAGGGCGGTGCGCCACGCCTGGGCGATGAGGTCCTGGGTCATGGGTTCGCCGAGGCGGGCGGCCAGCTCGTCGCCGGCGGAGGTGCGCCAGCGCGTCTCACCCGAGTAGGCGAGGAAGATGACGGGCCGCACGACGCCGTCGGCGAGGGCCTCGGCGTAGCCGTAGGTGGTGTCGGAGCGGGAGCGGGCGATGCCGTCGTTGCCCCGCTCGTACTGCACGAACGGGATCGGGTTCTCGTCGGACCGGAACGGGGTGCCGGTCAGCATCAGCCGCCGCACGGCGGGCTCGAACGCGGCCTTGACCCCGTCGCCCCACGACTTCGAGTCGCCGGCGTGGTGGATCTCGTCCAGGACGACAAGGGTCTTTCTCGTGATCGTCCGCCGCTTGTGTACCTCCGGAGCGATGCCGACCTGCGCGTAGGTGACGACCGTCCCGTGGAAGTCGGACGACGTGTGCACGTCGGCGTTGCGGAAGCCCGGGTCGAGGTCGATCCCGACACGGGCGGCGGCCTCCGCCCACTGCTTCTTCAGGTGCTCGGTCGGCGTGACGACCGTGACGTTGTCGATGGTGCCGTCGGCGAACAGCTCCAGGGCGATCCGCAGGGCGAACGTCGTCTTGCCGGCGCCGGGCGTGGCGACGGCGAGGAAGTCATCGCGCTTGCCGCGCAGGTACTCCATCAAGGCCTTGCGCTGCCACACCCGGAGCGTCTGTCCTGCCTGCACCACCGGACGCGGCGGCATGCGGCACCCCCTCGAGGACCATGAACCCACACGGAAACGCCTCCGGGTCTTGGTGGACCGCGAAGGCGTTGCTCAGCCTAGCGGGCGCGGACGGGCCAGGTGCCGATCCGCGCCGAACGTCACTGTGAGAGGAGGACGACCGTCAGGACGGGTCGTCGTTGTGCACCACGTTTTCGTAGATGTCCTTGCAGACCGGACAAACCGGGAACCGGCTCGGGTCGCGCGACGGCACCCACAGCTTGCCGCACAGCGCCCGCACCGGCGTGCCCTCGATCATGGCCTGCATGATCTTGTCCTTGGGCGCGTAGTGCGAGAACTTCTCGTGGTCGCCGGCGTCATAGCGATAGTCGGTCTGCTCCTCGACGCGCTCGTCCGTGAGCGTCGAGCCGCCACCGCCTGGAGTCTCGGGAGTCGTTGTCACGGTCCCAGTCTGCCAGGCCGACGGCCACGATGCCGCACGGCGAGCGGGGTTATCGTTGCGTGGTGATCAACCATGCCATCCGTTACGGAGCCGAGGTCGCGGCCGCCAGGGAAGCCGGCGCGCCGGTCGTCGCGCTGGAGAGCACCATCATCTCGCACGGGCTGCCCCGGCCGTCGAACCTGACCGTCGCGAGGGACATCGAGGCGACGGTGCGGGCCGCGGGCGCCGTCCCGGCGACGATCGGCATGCTCGGCGGCGAGATCGTGGTCGGCCTGTCCGACGAGGAGATCGTGCACCTGGCCGGCAGCGACGACGTCGTGAAGCTCTCCGTGCGCGACCTGGCCCCCGCCGCGGCGGGGCGGGCCGACGGCGCGACGACGGTGGCGGCGACCTCGGCGATCGCGATCGCGGCCGGCATCGCGGTCTTCGCCACAGGCGGGCTCGGCGGGGTGCACCGCGGCGCGGGCACGACGTTCGACGAGTCGGCCGACCTGACGGCGCTGTCCCGGCTGCCGATCACCGTGGTCTGCGCCGGGGTGAAGTCGATCCTGGACGTCGGCGCCACGTTGGAGCGGCTGGAGACGCTGGGCGTGAGCGTCGTGGGGTACGGGACCCGCCGCTTCCCCGGCTTCTACCTCACCGACGGCGGGTTCGATCTGGACTGGTCCGTCGACGACCCGGCCGGCGCGGCGGCCATCGTGCGGGCGGCCCGGGCTCAGGCAGTACACCAGGGGGCGACGATCATCGCCAACCCACTGCCGGTCGACGAGCAGCTCGACCCCGACCTGCACGACCGCGTCCTGGCCGAGGGCCTCGCCGGGCTGGAGCGCGACCACGTGACGGGCAAGGACGTCACCCCCCACCTGCTGTCGCACTTCCACGCCGCCACCGAGGGCCGCTCGCTGGACGTGAACGTGAGGATCATCCTGCGCAACGCCGACCTGGCGGCCCGCATCGCCGCGGCGCTGTGACGGTCGTCGTCGTCGGTGACGTGGTCACCGACATCGTCACGGTCCACGAGGGGCCCCTCGCCATCGGCTCCGACACGCTCGCCTCGGTCGCGATCCGGGGCGGCGGGTCCGCGGCCAACACGGCCGCCTGGCTCGGCTCCGTCGGGCACCCGGTGGTGTTCGCGGGGGTCGCCGGCGACGACGAGCCCGGCTCCGCGCGCCTGGCCGAGCTGGTCGAGGCGGGCGTCACGACCACCGTCCGCCGCGTGCCGGAGGTCGCGACCGGGACGGTGGTGGTGCTCGCCTCCGACGCGGAGCGGACGATGTTCACCGACCGGGGCGCTAACCAGCTCCTGTCCCCCGCCGACGTCGACCGCGCCCTCGATCTGGCGCTCGCCGCGACACCCGGCGCCAGGCACCTGCACCTGTCCGCGTATGTCCTGTTCGACCCCGACTGCGCGCCCGCCGGCCGTCACGCGCTGGTCGAGGCGCGCCGCCGCGGCCTCACGACCAGCCTCGACGCCGCGTCGGCCGCGCCGCTGCAGCGCCTCGGGTCGTCGTTCTGGGCGTCGGTACCGGACGTCGATCTGCTCTTCGCCAACCTGGACGAGGCGCAGGTCCTCGCCGGGGACGGCACCGCGGCCTCGCTGGCGACGGCGCTGCTGGACCGGGCCGGCGCGGTGGTGGTGAAGTCGGGGGCCGCCGGGGCGACCTGGGCCGGACCTTCCGCCGCACCCGTCCATGTACCAGCGGCGCCGGTCGCACGGGTGATCGACCCGACCGGCGCCGGCGACGCGTTCGCCGCGGGGTTTCTGGCGGCGTGGCTCACCGGCGCGTCACCCGCGGAAGCGCTGGCCGGCGGCGCCCGGCTCGGCGCCCTGGCGGTGTCCAAGGTCGGCGGCCGCCCGTAGCTCCGCGACCTGGCGGTGTCCAAGGTGGCTGCCCGTAGCTCCGCGCCCTGGCGGTGTCCAAGGTCGGCGGCCGTCCGTAGTGCCGCGCCCGGCCCCTGGCCGTCCAGGGGCCGTCGCTTCAGCCGTCGATGACCTTGGGCTCCTTGGGCTCCGCGTGCTCGCGGTCGCTGAGCGCGTGGCCCGGATCGGGGTGCGACTGCTGCGGCTGCCGCCGGGACTGCAGCTTGTTGCGGAGCAGGTGCTCGGGCCGCGGCCCCCTGTCGTTGGCGAGCAGCACCGCCGCCCACGGCAGGACCAGCGCCCCGGCCACCAGCAGGCTCAGCCACAGCCACAGCAGCGGCACCTTCGCCGTGACCAGCACCGCCGCGACGATCACGCAGAGGCCGCGCAGCAGCATCATCGCCACATACCGCCGCTCGCGGGATCGAAGCTCCTGCTCGGGCGAACGCTCGGCGGTGGTGATCAGCTGCGGTTTCTGCCTGCGTCCCATCATCACCACCGAGTCTGCCACGTTTCGCGGATCAGGTGTCCGACGGCTTCACCGGCGCCGCATGCACGCCGCCGCTGGGGTCCGTCGGCCGGTTGACGCTGCCGGTCGCGAGCAGGTCGCGGATCTCGGTCAGCAGCCGGATGTCTTCGGCGGGCGCGGACGGCTCCGGCTCGATGCCCCGCTTGCGCCGCTCGGCCAACTTGTTCATCGGCAGCACCACGAGGAAGTAGACGGTCGCCGCGGTCAGCAGGAACCCGATCACCGAGTTCAGGAACGCCGGCCACGCCAGGAACTGCGACCCGATCTTCAGCCCCTGGTTCTTGTCGTCGACCCCGATGCCGCCGGTCAGCTTGATCAGTGGTTGCAGGAAGCCGTCCGTGAACGCCTTGACCACGTCGTTGAACGCGGCCCCGATGACGACGGCGACGGCAAGCTCGATGACATTGCCGCGCGAGATAAAGTCCTTGAAACCCTTCAGCACGGTAGGCACACTACGACCCCGGCCGCCCCGGCGCACCCGGTGCTTTCGCCGCCGCCTTCATCTGTTTCTTGAACTCCCTGACCTTTCCGAGGGAGTCGCCGTCGACGATGTCGGCGACGGAGCGGTGCGAGCCGACCTCGCCGTATCCGCCGGCCGCCTCGCGCCAGCCGTCGGGCTGCACGCTGTACTGCTTGCCGAGCAGCGCCACGAAGATCTGCGCCTTCTGCTTGCCGAAGCCCGGCAGCGCCTGCACCCGCCGCAGCAGCTCGCCCCCGGAGGCGACACCGGTCCACATCGCGGCGGTGTCCCCGTCGTACCGGTCGACGAGCACCCGGCACACCTCCTGCACCCGGGCCGCCATCGCCTTCGGAAACCGGTGCAGCGCCGGCGGCGTCGCGAAGATCTCCACCAGCGCGTCAGGGTCGAACTCCGCCAGCTCCTCCGCCGTCGGCTCATGCCCCAACCGCTGCGAAAGCACCCAGGGCGACGAGAACGCCTTTTCCAGCGGAATCTGCTGATCCAGCGTCATCCCGACCAGCAACGCCAGCGGGTCCCGGTCGAGCAGCGCATTCGCCTCAGCGGGAATCGGCAACGAGAACGGCATGCGTACATCTTGCCTTGCCGGCCCGTCTCAGAACGGTGGCAGCTCCGGGTTGTACGAGTCTTTGTCCTGCATCCAGGTATTGGCCCGCTTCTCCACGGGCCACCGCGCGTCGATGACCGCCGCGGCGTCCTTGACGGTCCCGCATCTCGTCGAGAAATGAGAACGGCATGTCGTCATCCTCCCGAGCTGGACGGGTGTCACGATCGCAGCATGCGATGTGACCGGCGTCACATCGGCGTCGTGTCGGATCGTGGGGTGGTCGTTCGAGAGACGGGTGACAGGTCGCCACGAAGGAAGGACCCCCGCCATGACCACCACCGTTCCGGACCACATCCGTGCCAACCGGGTCACCCGGTCGCTGCTCGGCTACGGCGTGCTCGCCGGGCCGTTCTACGTCGGCGTCAGCCTCGCGCAGGCGCTGACCCGTGACGGGTTCGATCTGACCCGGCACGCCTGGAGCCTGCTGTCCAACGGCGGTCTCGGCTGGATCCAGATCACCAACTTCGTCCTGACCGGCCTGATGGTGATCGCGGCCGCCGTCGGGCTGCACCGCGCGCTGCCGGGAAGTCCGTGGGCGGCGCGGCTCGTGGCGGTCTACGGGGCGAGCCTCGTGGCGGCCGGTGCACTGCGGGCCGACCCGGCGATGGGCTTCCCCGCCGGTACACCTGAAGGACCGGGAACGGTGAGCTGGCACGGCATCGGGCACCTCGCCGCGGGCGGCATCGGCTTCCTCTGCGTGATCGTGGCGTGCTTCGTCGTCGCCCGCCGCTTCGGCCGCGAGGGCGGCAAGGGCTGGGCCGTGTACAGCCGGGTGTCCGGCGTGCTGTTCCTCGCCGGTTTCGCCGGCATCGCCTCCGGCAACAGCGCGCCGGCCCTGACCCTGGGCTTCGTCGCGGCCGTGATCGTCATCTGGACCTGGCTCGCGGCCGTCTCCGTCAAGCTGTACCGAGCCCTCCCCGGATGCTGAAGGGCCCGGCGGGAACAGGGAGCAGGGTGTCGCCGACGGCGCCCTGCTCGACGACGGCTGATCGAAGTTGACCGCGGAAACGCTGAATGCCTAGGATCAGTGGCCATGTGGCCATACATATGGGGAATGCTATAGTGTTGACTATGGCGAAGACGACGGTCAGCGTGTCGACCGAGGCGAGGGACGTGTTCGCGGCCGTCGCCGCGAGTCGCAACACGACGATGTTCGCCCTGCTCGAAGAGACCGCGCGGAGGCTGGAGCGGGAAGAGGCGATGCGCCAGGCCACGCTCGACTACGAGCGGCTGGAGAAGGAGGACCCGGTCGGCTTCGCCGAGTATCTCGCCGAGGGTCGCCTGTGGGACCTGACCTCGGGCGACGGCCTCGGCGACGCGCGGGCCGAGTTCCCGGAGCTCAACCCGTGATCCGTCGGGGCGACGTGCTCATCGCCGACCTGAGTCCCGTCATCGGCCATGAGCAGGGCGGGCGGCGGCCGGTGCTGGTGCTGTCCCCGGCGGGCTATCACGCGTGGCCCATCGAGATGGCGGTCGTCGCGCCGATCACCTCGCGCGACCGGCGACTCCGACACCACATCCCTCTCGGGCGTGAGGCCGGCCTGCGCACCGAGCCGAGTTTCGTCATGCCGGAGTACGTACGTGCGATCTCGCGACAACGCCTCACCGGTCGCGCGCTCGGTGCGGCGCGGCCGGCAACCCTTGACGAGGTCGAGCGCTGGGTCTCGCAGTTCACATCGGAGCCTCCGTTCTGACCGCCGGTCCCGAGCCTTCGGCGCTCGTCCTGTGAGCGCGGCCACCGGGCGGTTGTAGCGTTCCGGACAAGGACAGGGCGTCTGGGCGCCGGGACAGGGCCGCTACCTCGGGAAACGCTGATGAGCGGGGGCCGCCAGGGTTGATCGGGCGCCATAGCCTGGTGCGATGTTCGAGCGCAGGGTGGTCGCGGCATGGGCCGTGTTCGGGGGGATCGCGGCGGTGTCGGCCGCGCTGGTGTGGCGGCGGCCTGATGCGCAGCGCCTGTCGGACCTGCACATCTACTACGGGGCGGCGAAGTTCGACGGGCCGCTCTACGACTACGTGGCCGAGAACGGGGGGCCGTTCACGTACCCGCCGTTCGCGATGGTGCTCTTCAGGCCGCTGAGCATGCTGCCCGAGGCGACCCTCGGCGTGCTGTGGCTGGCGATGACCTGCGCGGCCGTGATCGCCATCGCCCGCACGGTGACCAGATCCAGCACCGCGACCGGCACCGCGACCGGCACCTCGACCGGCACCTCGACCGTGACAGGCACCGCGGCGCAGAGCGGCGGAGGCGTGGGGAGCCGGTTCTTCACGCGGGGGCTGATGGCGGCCGGGGTGGCCACGGCGTTGCTGGTGTCGGCGCCGGTGCAGAGCAACCTGCGGTTCGGGCAGGTGAGCATCTTCATCGTGCTGCTGGCGCTGGTCGATGCGGGGCAGGTGGTGCCGGCGCGGTTCCGGGGGATTCTGGTCGGGGTGGCGGCGGCGATCAAGCTCACGCCGCTGCTGTTCGTCGTGTACTTCCTGGTGGCGCGGCGGTACAAGGACGCGGCGCGGGCGGGGGCGGCGTTCGTGGCGTGCGCGGGGGTCGCGGCGGTGCTCATGCCGGGGGCCAGCGTGCGGTACTGGGGCGGCACCATCTTCCAGACGTCGCGCATCGGCGACCTCGCCTCGCTGGGCAACCAGTCGGTGCACGGGATGCTGCTGCGGATCGGGCTGTCGCCCGCGACGCTGCCGGTCGTGTGGGCGGTGCTGATCGCGGCGATCTGCGGGGCCGCGCTGCTGCGGGCCAGGGCGCTGCACCTGCACGGGGAGCCGGTGCGGGCGGCGGTCCTGGTGGGCTGCGCGACCGTGGCGGCGTCGCCGGTGTCGTGGACGCACCACCAGGTGTGGACGGTGCTCGCGGCGATGCTGCTGGTCGCGGCCGAGGGGGCGTGGCGGCGGGTGGCCGGGGTCGTGCTGCTGGTCGTGATGACGCTGTCGCTGGGGGTCGTGCTGCGCGGCGTGGCGCTGTACCCGGGCTGGCAGTTCCTGCTGGAGAACGCCCGCTCGCTCGGGCTGGTCGCCGTCTGTGTCGCGGGGGTCGGGGGCGCCGCGCTGCGGCTCGACCGGAGCGCGCGGCTCCGCACGACGAGGCGGATCGCGGTCGCGGCCGTGGCGGGGCTCGCCGCGCTCGCGCTCACGCCGCTGCCTGCCGGCGCCGACCCGACGTTCAAGGCGTACTCGGCCGGCGACCTCACCAACCCGCGCTACTTCTACTTCACCGGCACGCCGGCCGCGGGTGAGCCGATCGCGTACATGATCCGGCGGGAGAAGACGAAGGTCCGGGTCAACGGCGTGGTCGGGACCGAGGTGGCGGGGCTGCGGTACACCTCGGCGCCGGGCGGGGCGGCCCGCAGCATCCCGCTGCTGGAGGCGGACGCGGGGGTGCGCACGTTCTCGTTCCGCAGCGCGAACCTAAGCCACGGCCGCCTCGACGTGCTGGACGCGAGCGGGGAGGTCGCGGCCAGCTTCACGAACCTGGCGTGAACCGCTCCGCCTCCAGCACCGACTTGAGGCGGCTCAGGATCCGCGACCAGGCGTCGTCGCGCTCCGGGTCGGGCTCGCGGTCGAGGTCGTCGCAGGTGAGCGAGACCCGGCAGAGTCCCGGCTCGGCGGCGGTGATCTCCCACGTCAGCCAGCAGTGCACCTCCTGCTCCGCGCCGATGCCGGTGTACAGGTTGTGCACCAGCAGCCGCCCCTCCTCGACGTGCACGATGTGCCCGTGCAGCACGTCGGGGACGGGGCCGGCCGCGGCCCGGTAGACGATGGGTGCGCCCGGGATGAACTGCGAGTCGACCGCGAGGCCGAGGTAGAAGCGCCGGGTGAAGGCGGGCTCGGTGATCGCTTGCCAGACGCGGGCCGGGTCGGCGGCGATGTACAGGCTGCAGGTCGAAGTCCTCATACCCGTATCGTGCCGAGGTGACTTGGGAGGCGCTTGCGCCCGACTTGGCCCCGCCGCCCGTACAGTGGCCGCGGCGTCAACCCGAGCAGCAGCAGGCCCACCGGTACAGTGGCCGCGACGACGAACCGAGGAGCCTTGCGTGGAAGACCTGATCGCCGAGCTTGAGGCGCAGGAGGAGCGGCTGCGGTTCACGCGGTTCGACAACGACGACGCCTGGACGCTGGGGTCGCTGCTGGTGCGTCTGGGCAAGGAGCGCGGGCTGCCGATCACGATCGACATCCGCCGGCACGGTCACCAGCTGTTCCACGCGGCACTGCCCGGCACGGCACCCGACAACGACCGCTGGATCGAGCGCAAGATCAGGGTCGTGGAGCGGCTGAACGCGTCCTCGTATCTGGTGGGGCGGCGGATGGCCGCGCAGGGCAAGGCGATGGACGCGGCGTACGGCGTCGACCCGGCCGACTACGCCACGCACGGCGGCGCGTTCCCGATCCGGGTCGTGGACGTCGGCGTCGTCGGGGTCGTGACCGTGTCGGGGCTGCCGCAGGCCGAGGACCACGCGCTCGTCGTCGAGGCAGTAGGGCTGTTCCTCGATAGATAGAGGGTTGTCTCAGCGCGCGGGCGGGCCGAGGATTCCGCGTGTGATGAAGCGACTTCTCGTGTGCGTCGCCGCCACCGCGGCCCTCGCACTGACCGGCTGCTCCGACGACGCGCCGACGAACAACGGCGCGGTCGCGGCACCCAGCGTGCAAGAGTCCCTGACGCCGCAGACCGGCCCGGCGCCGACCAAGCCCGGCGCGAGCCCGCAGGCGGGGTGCCCGGTCGACGCGGCGACGCTGGAGAAGGCGTTCGTGGCGAACCTCGACGTCTCCAACGCGGTCGACATCGGCAAGGGGCTGACCGACATCAGCTGCGCCGACGACTGGGCGACGGCGGTGACCCAGCCCGAGGCGATGGACAAGGCGACGGTCCTGTTCCAGTACGACACCGGGAAGAAGCAGTGGCTGGCGATCGCCGGCGGCACCGACGGCGCCTGCCGGTCGCACGTGCCGGCCGCGGTGGTCAAGAAGCTGAAGAACTGCGTCAGCTGACACCGGAGTTCGTGCGGGGGGCTAACGAAAAGTCCGGCTTTATGGTCACATAGGTCATGGAGCGTGAAGCACTGCTCCGGCTCCTCGACGAGGTGCCGGGGGAAGCGTTCGTGGCCTGCAAGGACGCGATCCGGGCCGGCGCGGAATACGTCGTGTGGGACGACACCGTGCCGGCCGATCAGCTCGCGCGCAGCTACTCGCGGCGGGCCCAGCACATGGCGAAGATCGGCACCCCGATGCTCGGCGGCGACGACGCGATCGCCCGGCTGCAGATCGCCGGCGGCCGGCCGCTGCGCATCGGCGAGGCGAAGGTCGAGGACCCGCCGACGCACTTCCAGCTCTTCCTCACCGCCGACGCCACGCGCGTCGTGGCCTGTTTAGGAATCGACCAACGTTGACGTAGCAGGATGTCAGGGTGGACGCACTGCTCGACGCCGACGGTCTCGCCCGGCTCCGCGAGGCGCTGACCTCCGCCCGGTACACCTCCCAGGGCATCAAGGACCTGCTGGGTGAGGCCGCGACGGCCGCCCTCGCCCGCAACGACTTCCGCGCCGCGCTCAAGCGCACCGAGGAGCAGCCCGGCCGGCTCGCCACCCTCGTGCGGCTCTTCGTGTGCGGCCAGACCTTGCCCTTGCCCGCCGTCGCCGAGGCGCTCGATCCCCTGCCGCTCGCCGCCGCGCTGCCGCTGCTGGAAGCGGATGGGGATGGCGTACGGGCGGCCGTCGAGCTGGAGCCGTACGGCGACTGGTGGGTCGTGGCCGACCTGTCCGCCGGGATGCGACCCGGGCGGCCGCTGCCCGGCGACCACGTGCTCGGCATCGGCGGCGCCTCCACCACGCTCGCCGCCGCCGCCCTGCGCGACCCGGTGGCCACGGCGCTCGACCTGGGCACCGGCTGCGGGGTGCAGGCGCTGCACCTGTCGACGCACGCGGCGAAGGTCACCGCCACCGACCTGCTCCCCCGCGCGCTGCGCTTCGCCGCGACGACCGCCGCCCTCAACGGCCTGGACTGGGAGCTGCTGCACGGGGACATGACCGCACCGGTCGCCGGGCGCCGCTTCGACCTGGTCGTGAGCAACCCGCCGTTCGTCGCCGGACCGGGGACGACGGACCACACGTACCGTGACTCCGGCCGCCCCGGGGACGCGGTCTGCGCCGAGCTCGTCGCCGCCGCCCCGGGCCTGCTCACCGACGGCGGTCACATGCAGTTCCTGGCCAACTGGCTGCACGTCAGCGGCGAGTCGTGGGAGGACCGGGTCGCCGACTGGCTCGCCGGGACCGGCCTCGACGCGTGGGTGATCCAGCGGGAGGTGTCCGACCCGGTCGCGTACGTCAACCTGTGGCTCTCCGACGCCTCCGTCGACCCCGTGCAACAGCCGGCCATCGCGGCGGCCTGGCTCGACTGGTTCGACGCGCGGAAGGTCGACGCGGTCGGGTTCGGCCTCATCACGCTGCGCGCCGGCGGCCACGACGACCCGACGGTGCGGATCGAGGACCTGCGGCAGACCGTCGACGGGCCGCTCGGGCCGCTGATCGGCGACTGGTTCGCCCGCCAGGACTTCCTGCGGTCGGGTGACCTGCTGGGCACGCGGTTCGCCGCGGCGCCGGGCCTCACCCTGCGGCAGGAGGCCACCCAGGGGCCCGACGGATGGGAGGTCGGCCGCCAGGTCCTCGCGCTGCCCGACGGGCTGCGGTGGCGCGAGGAGGTCGACCCGGTGGCCCTCACCCTCGTCGGCGCCTGCAACGGCTCCGTCACCTTGCGCGACCAGGTCGACGTCTTGGCGGCCGCGCACGATGTACCGCCGGACGTCCTCGCCGACGTGGCGGTCCCCCTGGTCGCCCACCTCGTGGAGCGCGGCATCCTGCTGCCCGCCTCGTGAGGGCGCTCGTACAGACGGTGAGCCGCGCATCGGTCACCGTCGACGACGCGGTCGTGGGGTCGATCGGCTCCGGCCTGCTCGTCCTGGTCGGTGTCACGCACACCGACGACTTGACGACGGCTGCGACCCTTGCCCGGAAGGTGCACGAGCTGCGCATCCTTCCCGAGGAGAAGTCCGCCGCCGACCTGGGCGCGCCGCTGCTGGTCGTCTCGCAGTTCACGCTGTACGGCGACGCGCGCAAGGGCCGCCGACCCACCTGGATCGCCGCCGCCCGCCCGGAGGCAGCGGAGCCGCTCATCGAGGCGTTCTGCCAGCACCTGCGAGACCGGGGCGCAGTGGTGGAAACCGGGCGCTTCCGGACCCACATGCTGGTCGAGAGCGTGAACGTCGGACCCCACACGGTGATGCTCGAAATCTAGGACTCACGGATTCGTGCCACGGCTCGGCCGCCTCACCGCCACTTCACGCCCGCTGGGCGAAGCTTCTCCCGTAGGAATGATCGCGCCACTTGCACACGGGAGGCGAGCGAAGTGGCCCAGCCGCTGAGTGACACCACGGAGTTCAACGCAGTCGACGTCGAGACCGACGAGCAGCACGAGCCCCAGATCGACAACACGGGCGTCTCAGCGGACCTCGTTCGCGCATACCTCAACACCATCGGACGGACCAAGCTGCTCACCGCCGAGCAGGAGGTCGACCTCTCCAAGCGGATCGAGGCCGGGCTCTACGCGGAGGAGAAGCTCAGCGCGGGCGACGTCCACCCCGCCTGGATGAACACCTACGAGGTCGTCGTCCGCGAGGGCCGCGCCGCCAAGGCGCACCTGCTCGAGGCCAACCTGCGCCTGGTGGTCAGCATCGCCAAGCGGTACACCGGCCGCGGCATGGCGTTCCTGGACCTCATCCAGGAGGGCAACCTCGGCCTCATCCGCGCCGCGGAGAAGTTCGACTACACCAAGGGCTACAAGTTCTCCACGTACGCCACCTGGTGGATCCGGCAGGCCATCACCCGCGCCATGGCCGACCAGGCCCGCACCATCCGCATCCCGGTGCACATGGTCGAGCAGGTCAACCGCATGGTCCGGGTCCGCCGCGACCTCTCCGCCACCCTCGGCCGCGAGCCGGTCGTCGCCGAGATCGCCGCCGCCCTGGGCATCGAGGAGTACCAGGTCATCGAGCTGATCTCATACGACCGCGAGCCGGTCAGCCTCGACCAGGCCGTCGGCGAGGACGGCGAGAGCGCCCTCGGCGACTTCGTCGCCCGCATCGACCCGCGCGAGGAGCCCGGCGACAGCGTCTCCCAGGGCATGCTGAAGTCCGAGGTCGAGATCGTCCTCTCCACCCTCTCCCAGCGCGAGCAGGCCGTGATCAGGCTCCGCTTCGGCCTCGACGACGGCCGCCAGCGCACCCTCGACGAGGTCGGCCGCGAGTTCGGCCTGTCCCGCGAGCGCATCCGCCAGATCGAGAAGGTCACCCTCCTGAAGCTCCGCCACCCGTCCCGCGCCAAGCGCCTCGAGGCCTACGCCAGCTGAGCTCCGCATCCGCGCACCTCGGCGCCTTGATCGACAGGAACCTGTGGCTGCGGCGACAGCCAGACGTCCCTGTCGACCAAGGCGCCGTCGTGTCTACGGATCACGGCAGCGACGCGACGGCATGCGGCCGGATGCCGCCCCTGCACCAGGCGCCCAGATCGATCTTCGCGGTGATCGAAGGACGGATCCGGCCGCCCATACGACCAGAACCGTCCTTGGATCACGGGACCGGGGCACCCCGCTGCTGGGCGCAGGCGGGGGCGGCCACCGGATGCGGCGCAGCCGCTGGCCCTGCCTCGCGTCTCGGCGCGGGCAGTGCGCCGCATTGGGATTCTCCGCGGAAGTACAGCGCCTCAGTACAGGCGGCGGGGGCCACTGTCGGGGCGTGGCAGCGGGGACGTGAACGTGGCGGTCGCGTGAAGTACCGCCAGGCCTTCGGGGCGGGCCAGGATCGGGTTCAGGGACAGCGACGACACGGTCGGCTGGTCCTCGGCCAGGCGGCCGATGCGCAGCAGCAGGTCGGCGAGGGCGTCCAGGTCGACGGGTGCGGAGCCGCGGTACCCGGTCAGCAGCGGCGCGGCGCGCGGGGCCCGGACCAGGGCGGCCGCGTCGCGGTCGGTGAGCGGGGCGGGGCGCCACGCGCGGTCGCCGAGCAGGTCCGCGGCCTCACCGCCGAGGCCGAAGCCGACGACCGGGCCGAAGGCGGGGTCGTCCACGACCTCGACGACGCACGCGACGCCGGGGGCGACCATCGGCTGGACGAGGACCTCCACGCCGGCGCCGAAGAGGCGTTCGAGCTCCTGGTAGGCCTCCGTGACCAGGTCGGGCGACGTGAGGTTGAGCCGGACCGCGCCGAGGTCGATGCGGTGCCGCCACGGCTTCGTCGCGACCTTCAGGGCGACGGGCAGGCCCAGCGACTCGGCGACCGCCGGGACCGACGCGCCGGAAGCGCGCAAGGACGGGACCACCGGGATGCCGTACGCCGCGAGCAGCTCGTCCACAGAGTCCGCAGAGGACGCAGAGGACGCAGCCGGGGCGGGCGGAAACGACGGCACGGTGCCGACGGGTTCGCGGCGCCAGGCGGCGTAGCGGGCGACGCGGCCCAGGGCACGCACCGCCTCCTCGACCGCCGGATACGTCGGCAGCGCCAACGGGTCGCCGGAGCGGTAGGCGGGCGCGACGGCGAAGGACGGGTCGGCGGGCAGGACGACCGCGAGGGGACGGCCGGGCTCCAGCGCGCGCAGCAGCTCCGCGACGCCGAGCTCGCCCGGGAGGGCCAGAGCGGGCGCGTAGGCGGCGATGACCGCGTCGGCCGAGTCGTCGGCGAGCGCTTCCCGCACGGCCTGGACGAAGTCCGCGTCGCCGACGGAAGGGCCGAGGTCGCGGACGGAGGCGACGCGCAGCCCGGCCGCCGGCGCCTTCGCGACGGTCAGGACGCCGAGGGCTGCGGCGTTGGTGACGACGGCGACGCGGTCGCCGGTCGGCAGGGGCTGGCCGGCGATGAGCAGGCCGACGTCGAAGAGCTCGGCGACCGTGTCGACGCGGATCACACCGGAGCTGGCGAAGAGGGCGGCGACCCCGCGGGCGTCCGGGCCGGTGGCGACGGCGTCGAGGGCGGGCGGCCGCACGGGGCTCGCGACGGCGGCGACCGGTTTGCGCCGGGCCAGCTCGCGGGCGATGCGGGCGAACTTGCGCGGGTTGCCGAACGTCTCCAGGTAGAGCAGCACCGCGTCCGTCTGGGGGTCTTCGCGCCAGTACTGGAGGGCGTCGTTGCCGGACACGTCGGCGCGGTTGCCGGCGGACACGAAGGTCGACAGGCCGAGCCCCCGGCGGTCGGCCTCGGCGAGCAGCGCGGTGCCGAGCGCGGCGGACTGGCTGAAGAAGCCGACCCGGCCGCGGCGCGGCAGGAGCGGCGCGAGGGTCGCGTTGAGCTGGACGCCCGGGTCGGTGTTGGCGATGCCGAGGCAGTTGGGGCCGACGAGGCGCATGCCGCGGCTGCGGACGGCGCGCAGCAGGGCGGCCTGCGCCTCGGCACCGGCGGGTCCGGCCTCGGCGAACCCGGCGGACACGACGACGAGCCCGTGCACCCCGGCCGCGGCGCAGTCGGCGACGACGGAGGGCACCGCCTCCGCCGGTACCGACACCACCGCCAGATCCACGGGCTCCGGATGGCCGGCGAGGACGGGCACCGCCGGCAGGCCGCCGACGGTCGGCGCCGACGGGTGCACGGGGATGATCGGGCCGGTGAACCCGGCCGCCTTGAGGTGGGCGAGGATGGCGGCGCCGATGCCGGAGCCGTCGGCGCGGGCACCATAGACGGCGACGCCCCGCGGGTTGAGCAGCCGGCCGATCGAGCGGGTCTCGGCGCGCTGCTCGCGGGCCCACTGCACGCGCATCGAGTCGGGGGTCGCCGCGATCGGGAACCACAGGTGCACGACGCCGTCGGCGAACTCGCGCTCGATGGAGAAGCCGGCGGCCATGAACACGCGCAGCATCGCCTGGTTGACCGGCAGGACGTCGGCCTCGAACTCGGTGATGCCCTCCTGCGACGCGGCGGCGACGAGGTGCTCGATGAGGACCGAGCCGATGCCGCGGCCCTGGTGCGCGTCCTCGACGACGAACGCGACCTCCGCCTGGTGCGAGCCGGCGCCGAGCCGCTCGTAGCGGCCGACGGCGATGAGCTCGCCGCCGTGCTCGATGACGAACGCCTCCCGGTCGTGGTGGTCGACGTTGACGAACCGGTCGAGGTCCCGCTGCGGGATCCGCGGGTACGCGGAGAAGTACCGCAGATACCGGGTCCGCTCCGAGAACCGCGAGTGCAGCGCGACGATCCGGTCGGCGTCGTCGGGCCGGATCGGTCGCAAGTGGACGGTCGTGCCGTCCGACAGCAGGACGTCCGCGGCCCGCTCCGGTGATTCGGTCACGCCTTCATGTTCGCACTGCCGGGTTTAGTACGGTGTTCGGATGATGCTCACCCCGGCCGACGTGCAAGCCGTCCGGTTCACGAAGGCGGCGTTCGGCAAGCGCGGCTATGACGAGGACGAGGTCGACGCGTTCCTGGACGTCGTCGCGCAGGCGCTGACCGCGCTGCACGACGAGCTGTCCACGCTGCGGGGCACGCCCTCGCCGGAGACCTCGTTCGGCACGTCGACGGCGGCCGAGTCGGCGATGCTGGCCGAGCTCGACCGGATCAAGCAGCGCCTGACCAGGCTCGAGGCCGTCGTGCGGCATTAGCTCGACCTTGTGCCGTTTGCCGCCCGGTGTACGGCGTGGGCCACGGCCTGTGGCGTCGGCGTGCAGGTCCGGCCGTACGACGTCGGCCACGGCCGTCGGCGTCTACTTGACCGTGACGGTCCGGCGTACAGCGGCGGCCTGACGGTGACGGTCCTGCTGTTCGGCGTCAGTCGCGCGGGTCGTGGGGGTCGAGGCCGAAGAACGGGAACGCCGCCGCGCGGGTCGCCATGATCGCCCGGTCCACGGCGTCGGGGGTCTGGCCCGGCACCCACGGCGTCCACTCCCCCGACCCTCCGTCGGTCATCGACGTCGGCACGGGGTTGTTGGAGCGCTTGCTCGCCGCGAGCGACTGCCACGACGCCGGGATCGGCGTCTGCGGGTCGATGGCCTCGCCGGTGACGACCGCGAGCAGGTGCGTCCAGGCCCGCGGGACGCACTCGACGAGCGCGTACCCGCCGCCGCCGCTGGCGACCCACTTGCCGCCGGCCACCTCGGTGGCGAGGTCGCGCAGCGCGAGGTACGCGGCCCGCTGCCCGTCCACCGTCAGCCACAGGTTGGCCAGGGGGTCGTGCCGGTACGTGTCGGCGCCGCACTGCGTGAACAGCAGCTGCGGCCGGAACGCGCGCAGCACCCCGGGCACGACGGCGTGGAACGCGCGCAGCCAGGCGGCGTCGTCGGTGCCGGGCGGCAGCGCGACGTTGACCGCGGAGCCCTCCGCGCCCGGCCCGCCGGTCTCGTCGGGGTACCCGGTCCCCGGGAAGAGCGTCCGCGGCGACTCGTGGAGGCTGACGGTCAGGACCCGGGGGTCGTCGTAGAAGATCTCCTGGACCCCGTCGCCGTGATGTACGTCGATGTCGACGTACGCGACCCGCTCGGCCCCGAGCTCCAGCACGCGAGCGATCGCGACCGCGGGGTCGTTGTAGACGCAGAAGCCGGCCGCGCGGGCGGGCATCGCGTGGTGCAGCCCGCCGGCGATGCTGACGGCCCGGTCCGCCTCTCCGAGCCAGACCGCCTCCGCCGCGGCGCGGGTGGCGCCGGCGATGAGGGCGCTGGCGTCGTGCATGCCGGGGAACGTCGGGTTGTCCGACGTGCCGAGCCCCATGATGCTCAGCCGCCGGCCGGTCGACGCGGCACGGACCACGGCGATGTAGTCCGGGTCGTGGACGGTGCCGAGCACGTCGTCGCTCGCCGGCTCCGGCGCCCGCAGCGTGACCCCTTCACGGTCGAGGACGCCCAGCTCACGGGCGAGCGCCATGGTCAGCTCGACCCGCACCGGATCGAGGGGGTGCTCGCCCATGTCGTACCGCAGCAGCGCGTCGTCCCACATGACCAGTGTGTTCACGTGACCGGCCCCTCCGTTCCACTGTGCGCGGGTACCCTGCGCGCGCCGGTAGGATTGCGTGAAGCGGTGACCCCCGCTTCCCACACCAGCTCGGCGACGACGGCACCGTCCAAGATCGCCTGGTTGGCTGTCACGTTCCAATCTTGACGTACGCGACGAGTACCATCGCGTACCGGGAGGGCAAGGCAGTGAACGACCTGGTCGATACCACCGAGATGTACTTGAAGACGATCCTGGAGCTCGAGGAGGAGGGCGTCGTCCCCAAGCGCGCCCGCATCGCCGAGCGACTCCACCAGAGCGGACCCACCGTCAGCCAGACCGTCGCCCGCATGGAGCGTGACGGCCTGCTGATCGTCGAGGGTGACCGCCACCTCGCGCTGACCGACGAGGGCCGCGTGCACGCGGTCGCCGTCATGCGCAAGCACCGCCTCGCCGAGCTGCTGCTGGTCAACGTGATCGGCCTGCCCTACGAGGAGGCGCACGAAGAGGCGTGCCGCTGGGAGCACGTCATGAGCGACGCCGTCGAGCAGCGGGTGTATGAGCTGCTGGGGCGCCCGACCCGCTCGCCGTACGGCAACCCGATCCCGGGACTGGAGAGCCTCGAGGGCAGCGCCACGCCCCACGACCTGTCCGACCCCGAGCGCAACCTCGCCTTCCCCGGCCTCGCCGGGGCCGTCGTGGTGAGCCGCATCTGCGAGAGCGTCCAGACCGACGCCGACGTCCTGCGCCAGCTCCACACCGCCGGCATCGACCCCGGCGCCACGGTCACCGTGGCCCAGGAGCGCGACGGCGTCAGCATCGACCGGGCCGGCGAGCGCATCCGGCTGCCCCGGGAGGTCGCGTCGCGGGTGTTCGTCGCGGCCCACTGATGCATCCCGGGTGCACGGTCCAGGAGCTGGTCGACCGCGTCGCCGGCAAGTGGAGCGTGTGCATCATGGTGGCCGCCGCCGACGGCCCGATCCGGTTCACCGAGCTGGAGCGGGCCATCACCGGCATCAGCCGCCGCATGCTGACCCTCACGCTGCGCAACCTGGAGCGTGACGGGATGCTCGTGCGGACCGTCTACCCGACGGTCCCGCCACGGGTCGAGTACTCCCTCACCCCCATGGCCGCCGAGCTGCACGCCGCCCTGCTCGCCATCACCACCTGGGCGGAACGCCACCGCGCCGACGTCGCCCAGGCCCGCGAACACTACGACGCCCGCACCACCGCTTAGCCACCCTCCGACCAGAACCGTCGCAGCCGGTCGAGCGCCTCGTCCCTGGTCATCGCGGCCACCGCCCGCTCGTCCACGCCGACCCGCGTGATCAGCAGGTGCACGAGGTCGGCCGGCAGCGACGGCTGCCGGCGGACCGGCTCCCCACGGTCC
Source organism: Dactylosporangium maewongense (assembly GCF_039531485.1). Lineage (NCBI taxonomy): Bacteria > Bacillati > Actinomycetota > Actinomycetes > Micromonosporales > Micromonosporaceae > Dactylosporangium > Dactylosporangium maewongense. Next base: position 464,255 of record NZ_BAAAQD010000006.1, read on the forward strand.
GGCCTGGCGCCGTCGCGCACGCAGGCCCAGAACTCGGCCTCCGACACCTGCAGCTGATCGCTCAGGATGTGCGCCCACAGCGCGGGCCCGTATCCGGTGCGGTCCGGCGGATGGGAGATCCTGGTCCGCAGCGTCCGCCCGTCCTTGAGCGTCAGTTCAAAGATCAGGTGATGGGTCCCGGTGCGTCCGTGTGCGTCGCGGACGCGCACCCATCCGTCCACCTGACAGAACCGCTCGTGGTCCTGCCGGGTCGGCGCCGGATGCCTCATCTTCCCGGTCCGACCAGCCAGTCCCGGAGTTGCTCGTCGGTGCTGAGGCCGACGAACTGGACGAGCCCCCAGTTGCCGGCGTGGTTCGGGGCGTCCAGGAGCCGGTCCTGCCAGTCCTCGGCGTACTCACGCAACGCATCGACCATCTCGTCGACGGCCACCCCGAACGTCGCCCCGTCGGCGGCGAGCGGGAGTCCGGGGATGAAGATCGACCACCCACCGGCCTCGGCGACGACCTCGGCCCTGGCCGGCACCGACGAGGCGAGGAGTGCCCGCAGGCGCTCCTGGTCGACGACCGCCGCGCTCCGGTGCTCCCGCTGAACCGTCACCACCCGCCCCCTCCCGGCGTCGTCGAGGAGGTCCTTGAAATGCGCTCTGGCCTCGGAATAGCTGGTGTAGTGCACGCAGTTCACGATCGGCCCTCCGGCGAAGTACGTCAAGTACGTGACGTACGCTCGTCAGCGCAGACACGCGCCCATCATGTGAGCACATGCCCTTAGACTGTTGGCATGATGTCGATGCCAGCACTCCCGCTCCGGCCTCTTACCCTGCAGGACGTTGCCGTCCTCGCGGACACACACGAGCATCGGCTCGAGCTGGCTGAGGGGAATCTCGTCGTCATGCCACCAGAGAGTTGGAGGCACCAGCAGATCAGCGCGCTTCTCGGCGTATGGCCGGAGCCGCTCGACGAGTTGCTCGACGGTGAGGTGCCGGAGCTGGGCTGAGACGCCTGCCACACCGTGTCACGTTCTCGGAGCTGGGGCGTCAAGTAGGCCATGAAGCGAACAGTGCTCGTCACCGGGGCGACCGGGACGCTCGGGCGGGACGTGGTTGCCGTCCTGCGGGAACGTGGACATGACGTGCGGGGGCTCAGCCGGTCGAAGCCGGGCTACGTGCACGGCGACCTGCTCACCGGGGCGGGAATCGACGAGGCCCTCCGAGGGGTCGACGTGGTCGTGCACGCGGCCACCGACGGGCGGCGGGACGTAGCCGCCGCGGGCAAGCTGATCGAGGCGATGCGGCGGGCTCCAGGAAAGCCGGAGCTGGTGTTCGTGTCGATCGTCGGGGTCGACCGGATCCCGTTCGGCTACTACAACGCCAAGGTGGCCATCGAGAAGATGGTGGCGGAGTACGGCGGGACGAGCTTCCGGGCGAGCCAGTTCCACGACCTGGTGCTGACGGTCGCGAAGGGGATGACGAGGCTGCCGCTCGTCGGGTTCTATCCGGCGTTCGACCTGCGGCCGGTCGAGGTGCACGACGTGGCGGTGCGGCTCGCGGAGATCGTCGAGGGCGAGCTGCCGGCGACGCCCGCCGACCTGTCCGGGCCGCAGCGGCGCAGCGCCCGTGACCTGTGGCGGGTGTACCTCGGGCGGGCCGGGAAGCGGCGGCTGCTGATCCCGGTCAGGCTGCCGGGCAAGGCGTTCCGGGCGCTGCGCGGCGGGGCGGGGACAGGCCCCGGCGGCGGCACCGGCACGTGGGAGGAGTACCTGGCCCGGAAGCTGTGACCGCGGCCCAGCCCCACGAGGCTCAGGACTGCGACGGCGACTGCGACGGCGGCGCGGGTGCCTGCGAGGGTGCCGGCGCCGGCGAGGGTGACGTCGCGTGGCGGATGCGGCGCAGGCCCACGGCGCCCGCGACGCCGGCGGCGGCCACGTCGGCGACGGTGAAGAGCAGGCGCGACACGAGCGTCAGGGCCCACGCCGTCGCCCACGGCACGCCTAGGCCGGCCAGGGCGATCGCCATCAGGAACTCGCGGGCGCCCAGGCCCGAGGGGGCCACGATGACGAACGTGCTGATGCTCATCGCGAGGGCCATCGCGAAGACGCTGCCGGTGAGGCCGGACAGGCCCGGCAGGTGCGAGCGGACCAGCAGCCAGACGTGCAGGCCGGCGGTGACGTAGCCGGCCACGCACCACGCGACGCTGGAGAGGATCGGGCGCCAGGTGATCGGCCGGTCCAGCGGCGGGCGGCGCAGCACCCGCATGGCCCGCCCGACGATCCACGTCAGCAGCGGCGGGTAGCAGCAGGCGACCGCGAACGGCAGCAGGATCACCGACGCCCAGACGGCGACGGAGCCGAAGACCTCGTGCCCAGAGGCCTTGACGCCGTCGAGGGCGGCGCCGAAGCCGGGGGTGGTCAGGATCAGCCCCGACGTGACGCCGAGGCCGCTGACCAGCACCGAGCCGATGAACACCTTCGAGCGGGAGACGCCGGCGCGGCGGCCGAGCTCCATCTGCACGACATATGCCCACACCGAGCCGGGCAGATACTTCCCGAGGGAGCCGACCAGCATGATGGGGGCGGCGTCGCGGACCCGCAGCGGGTGGTCGATGCTGCCGACCATCGCCCGCCACGCCATCATCGTCGTCCACAGGGAGACGACGGCCGCGAGGAGCGACGCGATCAGCGACGGCCACGACAGGGCGCGGAACGTCGCCGCCACATCGGACCATTGCCGGACCGTGGTGGCGACGATGAAGTAGACGATGCCGGCGGCGGCGAGGATGCGCACGGCGGTGATCAGGCGGGCCCGCCACGGCTTGGCTGGTGCCACTTCGACGACAGGCTGACCCACGGTCGGGAACGCTAGCACGGCTAGGATGCGAGGTACCCAGCGCCAATCAGGGGCTTGAGGAGGCAGCGTGCGGTTCGTGGTCATCGGTGGTGGGATCGTCGGCCTGGCCACGGCGCACCGGATCACCCTGGAGCACCCGGACGCCGAGGTCACGGTCGTGGAGAAGGAGCAGCGCTGGGGCGCGCACCAGACCGGGCACAACTCCGGCGTCATCCACGCGGGCGTCTACTACAAGCCCGGCAGCCTCAAGGCCACGCTGTGCAAGGCGGGCAGCGCGTCGATGGTGGACTTCTGCCGGGAGCACGGCATCCCGCACAAGGTGACCGGCAAGCTGATCGTGGCGACGGAGGAGTCCGAGCTGCCGCGGCTGCGCAGCCTGCACGAGCGGGCCGTCGCCAACGGGCTGCCGGCGAGGCTGGTCGACGCCGCCGAGGCGCGGGAGCTCGAGCCCGAGGTCGCCTGCGTGCAGGGCATCCACGTCGCCTCGACGGGCATCGCCGACTTCGGCGCCGTGTGCGAGACCCTCGCGACCCTGCTGGAGAAGGCCGGCGCGACGCTGCGCCTCGGCGCGCGGGTGAGAGGCATCTCCACCCTGCACGGCGAGACGGTCGTGCACACGGAGGTCGGCGACATCTTCGCCGACGTGCTCGTCAACTGCGCCGGCCTGCACGCCGACCGGGTCGCGAAGATGGCCGGCATCACCCCGCCCGCCCGGATCATCCCGTTCCGCGGCGAGTACTTCGAGCTGCGACCCGAGCGCCGCCACCTGGTGAACGGCCTGATCTACCCGGTGCCGGACCCGCAGTTCCCGTTCCTCGGGGTGCACCTGACGAAGATGGTCGACGGCAGCGTCCACGCCGGCCCCAACGCGGTCCTCGCCACCGCCCGCGAGGGCTACTCGTGGTCCCGCGTCCGCCCCGGCGACGTCGCCGACACGATCGCCTACCCCGGCATGTGGCAGCTGGCCCGCAAGCACCTGCGGTACGGGCTCACCGAGGTCCGCCGCTCCTTGTCGAAGAAGCGGTTCGCCGAGAGCCTGGCCCGCCTGGTGCCCGCGGTGACGACCGCCGATCTCGTTCCGGCGTCGGCAGGTGTACGGGCACAGGCCATCACCCGGGAAGGCGCCCTCGTCGACGACTTCCTCATCGTCGCCGAGGGCCGGCAGGTGCACGTCCTCAACGCCCCCTCCCCGGCCGCGACCAGTTCTCTGGAGATCGCGAAGTACATCGTCGACCGCCTGCCGAAGTAGGCGGTAGGGTGCGCGTCGTGCGAAGGGTTGTCGCGGCGCTCACGGCGCTGCTCGTGCTCACCGGCTGCGACGACGCCGGCGCGAGCCCGGCCGCCGCGACCCCGTCCACCGCCCCGGCGGCGGCCTCCGGCGGCGCCTGCCAGCTGCTCGACTTCCCGGTCGTCAACGCGAAGCTCGGCCTGCAGTACGGCGTGGCCGCCGCGGCGACACTGGAGAACACGTTCACCTGCGTCCTCCAGCCGCAGAAGGCCCCGCTCCCCGACCTGATCCTGTCGGTCAGCGCCACCACCATCGGCCCCGACATCTACGCCACCGCCGTCCAGCCGAAGGGCGCCGCCCCGGTCCAGGGCCTCGGCGCCGCGGCGTACCAGCGGCAGTCCCCCGCCGCGGAGGGCACCGGCCCGGCCGTCGAGGTCGGCTGGCTGGCCGGCAACAAGCGCATCATCCAGCTGACGGTCCACCTCCCCGCCGGCACCGGCGACGACAAGGCGGCGGAGCTCCTGCCGAAGCTCGTGGACCTCGCCAAGTTGATCGACCTCAGCAGCCTCTGACCGGCGGGTTCAGCGGTCGGCGGTCACCACGTCGCGGGTGACCTGGCGGACCGGCGGGGCGGCCACCGGGCGCCGGGGGTGCGGCGGGGTCCAGTGCTTGAGGCGCAGGGCCGGGCGCTCGACGAGGTGCCAGGAGGCGGCCGCGAGCAGGGCCGTGGCCAGGGCCGACGCCATGACGTACGCGGGCAGGCCCCACTGGTGGACGCCGAGGGCGGCGAGGGTCTGCTGGGTCGGGAAGGCGTAGATGTAGATGCCGTACGAGTAGTCGTGGGTCCGGCCGATCCGGTGGGTCCACGACGGCAGGGAGCAGGCGGCCCACAGCAGCAGGTAGGCGAGCGCCGGGTAGCCGAGCACGGGGAAGGCGCCGAACCGGAGCGTGGCCAGCAGCAGCGCCGCCGCGGCCGCCGCCAGCGCCGGGTGCGCCGGGATGCGGTCCTGGTACAGCTGCGCCGACGCACCCAGGAGAAACAGGAAGCCCAGGTAGATGAGCAGCTGGGTGTCGAGCGACCCGAAGAAGGGGATCGGCCCGAACGACCCGCGGGGGTGCGGGACGGTGTGCGTCTCGGGCAGCTGGTGGAGGAGGTCGCTGAGCAGGACCGAGTAGGTGCCGGCCGTGAGCAGCAGGACGAGTCGCGGGGAGCGGCGGACCACGCCGCAGGCGGTGAGGGCGGTGAGCACGCCGTACCAGAACAGCTCGAACGACAGGCTCCACAGCGACCCGTTCACGACGGAGACGCCGCCGGTGAGCCGGCCGTAGGGCGTGTCGGTGAACAGCGTGCCGATGCCCCACTGGTGCGGCTGCCCGAGGGCGTTGTGCCGGGCGAACGCCAGCGCCGCGGGGAACGTCGCGAAGCAGCCGGCGCAGGCGGCGGTGACCAGCAGGCACGCCCACAGGCCGGGGAAGATCCGCAGGCACCGGTGCCAGGCGAACCGGACGGCGCCCAGGCGGCCGGCGCTCGCCGTGACGAGGAAGCCCGACAGGACGAAGAACCCGTCCACCGCCAGGGCGCCGAGGTCCGCCTGACCGCCGGTGAACCCCAGCCCCGGTGTCGCCCGCCCCAGCCCGAGCGGCCACGAGTGTCCTACCAGGACCGCGAGGGCCAGGCACAGCCGCAGGAAGCCGAGCGCATTCGAGCGGGGCGAGTACCGATCAGCCAACACATCCTGACAAACGACCAGATGCCCGACTTCGTCGTTAAGTGAGTTGTGTCAGTATCCTCACCCCCGAAGACGGACACCCTTCTCCCCCACACGTCGCCGAAGCCGGACGCCACACCCAAGCAACTGGTCACCGCCGCGCTGGTCGCGGCCGCCTGGCTGGTCATCGCCCTGCTGTACCTCGCCGGGGTCGCGTACGTCGTCCCGCCGCTGCTCCTCGTCGCCACCGCGGCGCTCCTGCGCGGCGGCCGGACCGTCCTCGACCGGATCATGCTCGCCATGGGCCTGCTGCTCGGCCTCACCTGCCTCGGCGCGCTGGTCTTCGCCGTCTGGCCGTGGGGCCTGCACCCGGTGACCGCCGGCGGCACCGCCGCCACCGCCCTGATCGTCGCCGCCGCGAAGACCGGCCGCCGCCCGCGGCTGCCGCGCCTCGGACCCACCGACGCGATCGCCGCGCTCGCCGTCGCCGCCGTCGGCGCGATCGTCGCCTGGCCGCTGCTGCGTGACGGCCGGACGGGCCGCCTCGCGCAGGTCATGGAGGGCGAGGACCTCGCCCGGCACGCGGCGCTCTTCGACGCGATCCGCCACGCCGGCGGGTACCTCTTCCAGCACCCCGGCCAGGGCAGGACGCTCGTCTACGAGGGGATGGTGTCCTACCCGCAGGGCTCGCACCTGACCGCCGCGCTGCTCGACGGGTTCGCCAGGTCGTCCGCCGTCGGCATGGGCACCGGCACCGGCATGTTCGACCACTACCTGGCCTTCGTCACCGGCGGCTACCTGCTGCTCGTCGCGACCATCGTCTGGGCCGCGCAGTGGATCGGCGCCGGCGGCCTGACCCCGGCGCGCACCGCCGTGCTCGCGGCCGGGATCGCCGGGCTGTGCGCGTTCGGCGAGCCGCTGGACCTCGTCCGGTTCGGCTACCCGAGCCAGGTCCTCGGCCTGGCGGAGGCGCTCATGCTCCTCACCGTCCTCGTCCGGCCCGTGCCCCGCCCGCGGCAGCAGCTGCTGCTCGTCGCGGCGCTGCTGGCGGCGGTCGGGTTCACGTACTACCTGTACCTGCCCCCGGTCGGCCTGGCCGCGATCCTGTGGCTCATGCGGGAGCGCCGCAACCACCGCATGCGCCGCATCCCCGCCGTCGCGCTCGCGATCGCCGTCACCAGCGCCGTGCCCCTCGCCATCGGCGTCCTCGTCGCCGGCCAGGCGGGTGCGCTGCTCAGCGTCGGCTCCCTCCGGGTCGGCCGCGAGGGCCTCGCCGTCCTGCTGTGTGTCGTCGCGTCGGGCCTGCTGACCAGGCGCGGCCGCAGGAGCCGGATCTGGCGCTCGTACGCCCTGACGTTCGTCCCCGTGGCCGGCTTCGCCACCGGGATGCTGGCGGTGCAGCGCGTCTTCGGCTCGGGCAGCGGCTACTACGCCAACAAGGCCCTGTTCCTGGTCCTGGTGCTGCTACTGGCCGGCCTCGGCGCCCTGGCCCTGCACCTCCCCCGGCGGCCGCTGGGCTCGCCGCATCTGCGGACCGCGTCGGTGCTGATGGCGATCGTCGCCCTCATCGGCGGCGAACGGGCGGGCGACCAGCGCGACCACCTCGACACCCAGCGAACCTGGCTCGCCGGCGCGGCCGCTGACCAGGTCGCCTACGCCAGGGCCGCCCTGGCCCTGGCCCCCGGCGACCCGACCGTCGTGATCGGCGACGACCCCGGCTACGACTCCTACCGCCTGACCCTCTTCATCTCCACGCTGCACCGCACCTCCGGCGAGATGGCGGGCGCCACCTACCACATCGGCCCGATCAACTCCCCGGACCGCCTCGACGCCGTCGTGGTGCGGATGCCGGGCCCGATGCGCCTGCTCGCCCTCACCGACGACGCGTACACCCGCGCCGAGGCACTCCGCGACCGCCACCCGGCCGTCGCGATCGACATCGTCCGCCCCTGAACCCCGTTCCGCGGCGTGACCGCCGCGGAACGGGGGTGCGGCCTACTTCGTGGGCTTGCGCAGCGCCTTCAGCGACGCGTGGGCGGACTTGGCCGCGGCGCGGACCGGCTGGACCTGGGAGCGCAGGGCGTCGCCGTCGGAGCCCGGCTTCAGGGCCAGGAGGGCGTCGACCCTGCCCTTCAGGGTGGCCTCGACCGCGTCCAGCTTCGCGGTGTCGGCGCCGGGGCGCGAGCGCAGCGCGGCGATGACGGCGAGCTCGGTGTCGATGGCGGCGGTGAGACGCACCTTCGGGCCGGTGAGGACGAAGACGCGGTAGTCGAAGACCATCGACTGGACGTCGGCCTTGACGGCGGCGGCGGTCGTCTCACCCTGGACCTTCGTGCGCAGGGCGGTCAGGCCGGTGCGCTGGTCGGCGATGAGCTTCGTGAGAGTGTCGCGGTGGCCGGACTGGACCTGCTTCGCGCCGGCCAGGTTGGTCTCGAACTTCTTCAGCGCGTCGAGCCGCTTGTCGATGCGGCCGGCGACTGCGGTCTTGGCCCCCTCCAGCGTCGCGGCGCGCGCGGACGGCTCGGCCCAGGCGGCGCCCGGGACGAAGACGGCGGCGAGCACAAGGGTCAGGGCGATCAGGGTGCGCTTCATCAAGGTCCCTCTCAGTCTTCGTCGTCGGCGGGCTGGGCGTCGCCGGACAGTTGCTGCTCCACCTGGTCGAGCAGCTGGTCGACATCCCCGGCGGTGCCGCTGGTACCGGCGGTGCCGGCGGTGCCGGTCGAGGTGGCGGCGGCGGCCGGCACGGCCGGCGTCTGGGTCGAGACCGCGGCTGGCTGATGGCCGCGCCGCTGCTGGCGCCCGCACCCGCCGGCGAACAGCAGCACGACCGCGAGCGCGACGGCGATGGTTCGTCTCATGGGGGACATGGTGCGTCCCGCGGGTAAGCGCACCCCGCGGGACAACGTAAGGATCAGGTCAGAGCGCCGCGACCACCTCCACCTCCAGCAGCGCCCCGTCGCGGAAGAGCCGGGACACCTCGACCGTGGTGCTGGTCGGCGGCGGGCCGGTGAAGACGGCGCGGCGGACCTGGCCGTACAGGGGCAGCATCGCCATGTCGGTCAGGTACGTCCGGACGTTGACGACGTCCGCGAAGGTGGCGCCGTGCGCGGACAGCAGCGCGCCGATCAGCTCGAACACGCGCGTGGCCTGGGCGACCATGTCACCCGGGCCGACGAGCGCGCCGTCGTCGTCGAGGGCGATCTGACCGGACAGGAACAGCAGCGCGCCGGTGCCGGCGTCGATGCGGGCGACGTGCGAGTACGCACCGACGGGCGCCGCCACGCCGGACGGGTTGTCAAGGACGAGCATCAGGTTCCTTTCGGGGATGAGACGGCGATCGTGGACAGGTCCGCCGAGGGGTCGGCGGCCGCGAGGTGCCGGCCGGCGGCGAGCGCGACCGGCAGGTCCCGGCCCGCGACGCTCAGGGCGAGGTCCTTGGCCGCCAGCCGGACCGGGAAGCGAGCCTTGCCGGACAGGCGCTGGACGGCGTTGCCCAGCGGGCCGGACCCCAGCGCGTCCAGGGCGTCGGCGCGCGGCACCCCCAGGTCGTCGGCGACCTGCAGCGCCTCGGCCAGCGCGGCCAGCGCGGTCACGAGCGCGGTGTTGAGCACCACTTTCATCGCCGCGCCGCCGCCCGACGGGCCGCACCGGCGGACGTCCCCGAGCGTGGCGAGCACCGGTGCGACCCGGTCGACGGCGGCGTCCGTGCCGCCGGCGAAAATCCTCAACGTCCCGCCCTCGGCGGCGCCGGTGCTTCCGGCCACGGGGGCGTCGACCAGGTCCACGCCGGCGGGCAGGGCGGCGGCGAGCTCACGGACGGCGTCCGGGCCGATCGTGGACATCTCGACGAGCGTCGCCCCGGGCGGCAGCTCCGCGGCGGCGACGACGGACATGACGACGGGGCCGTCGGTGAGCATGGTGATGACGACGTCGGCGTCCCGGACGGCCTCCCGCGCGGACGCGGCGACGGCGACGCCTTCGACGGGGCGCGGCGTGCGGCTCCACGCCGTGACGGGGAACCCGTGCGCGGCCAGCCGGCGGGCGATCGGCGCCCCCATGCTGCCGAGCCCGAGCACAGCGATCTTCTGCATGCGTCCGACCGTATTGGCGCACGACCGATGCGACCAACGAATGTCTGGCATCGCCGCCATGCGGCATGGGAATGTCTGGAGCGTGCAGACGGAGATGCTGGAAGTGTTCCGGGTGGTCGCCCGGCAGCGCTCGATCACCGCCGCCGCGGCGACCCTGCGCTACACGCAGTCGGCGGTGTCCCGGCAGGTCGCGGCGCTGGAGCTGGAGGTCGGGGCGCGCCTGTTCGACCGGCTGCCGCGCGGGGTCGCGCTCACCGAGGAGGGCCGCTGCCTGCTGGAGCACGCGACCGCCGTCCTCGACCGGCTCGCCCTGGCCCGGCGCGAGGTCACCGCCGTGCACGCGGGCACCGCCGGCCGCCTGCGGGTGGGCGCGTTCGCGACCGCCGACGCGGCGCTGGTCCCGCGCGCCCTGGCCCGCTTCCGCGCCGGCCACCCGGATGTCCGCCTGTCACTCATCGAGGGCGTCACCGGCCGTCTCCTGGCCGCGCTCCTCGCCGGCGACGCCGACGTGGCCCTGGTGACGACGAGCGCCGACCGCCCGTTCGACGACCCGCGCTTCACCACCCACCACATCCTGGATGAACCCGTCCTCCTCGCGGTCCCCCAGCACCACGAGTTGGCGTCAGCGGCGTCGGTACCGCTGGCCGCGCTGGCGGACGAGGCGTGGATCGCGGGCTCGGCCGCCCCGGAGGAGACCCTGCTCGGCCCGAGCGTGCGGCTCGGTTTCCGCCCCAGGATCGACTTCGTCGCCGCCGAGTGGACCGCCAAGCTCGGCTTCGTCGCCGCCGGCCTCGGCGTGACCCTCGTGCCCGCCCTGGCCGCCCGCGCCGCCCCCGCCGACGTCCGCCTGCTCCCCCTCGACCCCGCCGAGGTCCCACCCCGCACCGTCCTGGCCGCCACCCTCGCCGGCCGGACGACGCCCGCGACGGTCACCGGTTTCCTGGCCGTCCTCCGGGACCTCGCCGCCACCTGAGCGCGGTCTCGCTCCCCATACGACGCCGAGGCTCGACGATCAGTACATCGGCTTCACTGACGCGATCCCATCAACCGCTGGATCTCGTCCGCCACCTCGGGCGACGTCGATGGCGCCCAGCGGGCGAAGAGGTCGCGGAAGTAGTCGCCGTGCTTGACCAGCAGCGCCGGATTCTGCTCGATGACGTCGAGTTCGTTGACGATGCTCAGATCCACGAACGGCCCGATGTGACGGGGTTCGAGGACGCGTTCCTGCCCGATGAAGCGGTCATGCACGGTGGAGTTGGTGACCAGATCCGGCCAGGTACGGTCACGGTCACAAGCCCCGTACAGATAGACCAGTTCCTCGGCCTCCAGGCCGATCACGGATCGGAGCAGGTCCCGGTCGGTCCAAACGATCAGCGCCAGGTCGAACCCGTCAGTGCTGTAGGCAGCGTGGGTGAGACCCGCCAGTCGCACGTGTGGGGCGGCACCGACCGCCGCGAGGCGCTGCTCCACCCGGCACAGGTGGGAGTAGAGCGTGCCGCCGGGATGCTCGATCGATTCCGCGCCATGGTCTCGCAGAAACGCCCGCGCCGCGCTGTCGAAGGTCATAGGCGTGACCCTAAGCGATTCGACGCGCACCGGGTGTTCCCGTAACCTGCCTCGGACGCGTCCTGAGGAACGGAATGTCCCCCGGACGGTAGCGTCCGGGAGACATCCCTTCAGTCGGTCTCAGCTGTACCTGACCGATCTTGGGGTGTCCCCCACACCTACGGGGTCCCCCCGACGAAAGAGAGCGTCCCTCCTGCGGTCGGTCGCGATTCTCGATGTCGGGCTCGGCCAATCCATCGCCCGCGCTCCGGGCCGCCCGGCGCCGCGCCGCTGCTCGGGTTACGGCGGTGTCGCTCCTCCTCAGGTGGCGACGGCACCAGGACCGCTCCGGCGCAAACTGGTGCTGGAGGGCATCGACGAGTAGTGCCCCAACCTCGGGTTGATCTGGACCGACGGCGGGTACGGCCAACGCGGTTCGACGCTCAGACGACTGGTCGGCTCATGCGAGCAGGAACCGGGTATCGGTTACCCGGCACTCTCTGCCGAGAGGGCGTCGACTCGTGACGCTTTCCACCCGGAACGAGTTCCAGGGCTCGACGTAACAGCGCATCTGAACAGGACAAGGAGACGCTCCGATGACGACAACTGCGCAGAACCGTGTCGAAAGTGAAATTCGGAATTCTCTGTCCGAATCGGGGATCGATTCACTCGACGCCCTGGTGAGACGGCTCGCGAGTTCGCCCGCCGCTCAGCCCGCCCACGAAGATTACCTGCCCATGACCGAAGAGTCCGACCGGAATTCATCTCCGGAGGAGCCGCGGCCGCCGAAGCCGCACCGCCCTCCGGAGATGAACCTCGTCATCGACGGTGAACATCACGACCCGGCCGTAATCGCTGAATTCAATGGACGTGCATTGTATTCAACGCCAGGGTTCGACGCAAAGAGAGAGCCGACCCTTTACAGTTTCACGACCCGAGCATCCCTCCATGACCATCTGGTGAATACGCGCTACGATACCCTGCGCAATGCGCGTCCCGAGACCGCACGGAGGCGCAACGGGGCCGTCCTTACCGGTGCAGATGACATCGGAACGAGCAACCCGGACTCGCTGCCAGAGATCTCATACTACTTCGAGCACGAAAGTAGGCAGGGTGATTGGCTACAGAATGGACCCGGGCGCGGCTGGAGCAATCTGAAGCTGGTAGGGCGCGGATTTCTGAACCTGGGGGACTGGGACAACATCATTTCCTCCGTGGACTGGTGCCGCTGGGACGTCTCTCTATTCGATTGGCCCGGATTCCGCGGCGGTGCCCTCCCCAATTCAGAGCTGTACCTCCGCGCCGGACGAACGACCTACCACCTGTCCGAGCTTGGATGGAACGACCGGGCTTCGTGTACGGCGAACTGGGGAATCCGAGGGTAGCGATATTCCGCCACCAAGCTCGCCTTGTTGCCGAAAGTTAACAGCGGAACGAAGCCCGGCGATCGTTCGGCTTGACCAGCCGTACGGAATCACAACCTCGCCGACTGTCCTCATGCTACGACCGCACAATCATGAGATGGCGGCCTTGGTGTCCGTTTGCCGCCGACAGCGACGATCCGACTATTCGCACGACTGCCGGTCCGCCTTAAGGCCTCGCCCGTACCCAGAAGGGACTGCGAATGGCGCGCATCACCATCAACGGAATCTCGCTGGACCCACTCGCCCAGGCGCACCTGCTCACCGCCGCCGGCCTTGCCGCGCCGGACGCCGCACGCTCGGACTACGTCCTCGTGCAGACCGCGGCGCCGCTGACGGGAACGGAGAAGGCCCAGCTTGCCGATCTCGGCGTAGAGATCCAGGAGTACGTGCCTGAGGACACGTACCTGTGTCGCTTCCGCCCAGCCGACCTTGGACCGGTACGCTCACTCCCGTTTGTCACCTGGGCCGGTGTCTACATGAAGGGCTTCAAAATCCCGGCGGCGTTACGTGGTGCCCAGCCCGCTCCCGCCGGTGCGATCCTGCCGGAGCCCAATGGGCACGGGCCGTCCCGCAAGCCGCACACCGTCGACGTCGTACTGCACCGGGGCGTGGATGCGATGTCCGAGCAGGTGCGCAATGACGTCGCCGCGGCAGCAAGAGTGGACCCGGCCGGTTTGCGGCCCGGCGACCGCAAGGTTCGGGTGACCATCGAAGAAGGACAGTTGGACGAGCTGGCCTCACTGGATGAGGTACGCCAGATCGAGCCCGTGCCCGAGCGGCAGCTGTTCAACAACATCGCTCGCCAGATCGTCAACGCTGACGTGCTTGTCAATGGTACGGCGTACCAGGGTGATGGGGAGATCATCGCGGTCGCGGACACAGGATTCGACCGCGGGTCCACAACGAACGTGCATCCAGCCTTCAACGGACGAGTGAAGAAACTCTATGCCCTCGGTCGGACCAATCCGGCCAGGACCGACGACCCGCACGGGCATGGGACGCATGTGGCCGGCTCAGCCTTGGGCGACGGCCACTCGGCCACCATGGGTGGCGCGATCCTCGGCACCGCGCCGATGGCGGAGTTGGTACTCCAGTCCACACTCGACTCCGCTGGAAGACTGGGCGGGCTGCCGGTTGATCTGCACGACTTGTTCCGGCCACCGTATGACAACGACGGTGCCCGGGTGCACACCAACTCCTGGGGCGCCGTGGAACCCGGGTTGCCGTACGATGCGTCAGCCTTTGAGATCGACGACTTCGTATGGAACAACCAGGATATGGTGATCTGCTTCGCAGCTGGCAACGACGGCCGGGACGGCAATAGCAACGGGGTGGTCGATGCGGGCTCGATCGGCTCGCAGTCAGCCGCCAAGAACTGCATCACGGTCGGGGCGAGCGAAAGCCAACGGCCATTCGCGCCGACGTACGGCGAGTTCTGGCCCGGCGACTTTCCGGCCGACCCGCTCAACTCGGATCAACAGGCTGACGATCCGGATGGCATGGTCGCGTTCAGCAGTCGTGGCCCGACCAAGGAGCTGCGATCCAAGCCGGACGTGGTGGCTCCGGGCACCTGCATCCTGTCGGCCTTGTCCCGCAAAGTGACGTCGCCTCCGACGACATTCGGGCCATCGTCAGACCCGCTGTACTTCTTCGACAGCGGCACGAGTATGGCCACCCCGCTCGTTGCCGGGTGCGCGGCCGTGCTGCGCGAGACACTCATCAAGAACGGTACGCCCAAGCCATCAGCCGCTCTGGTCAAGGCACTACTGATCAATGGTGCGGTCGAACTGTCAGGCCAGTACTCACCGACCGAGGCCGGACCGTCGCCCAATAACAACTCCGGCTTCGGTCGCGTAAACCTGGCCAACTCGTTGATCATTCCAGGTCCGAACCCGGATGGTGGTTTCGGAGAGGGCGGCCCACTGGAGCAGGGCGATGAAGACGGCATCACGATCGATATCCCAAGGGAGCCGCCGCACCGACCCGGGACGCACGTGCCCACCGCTCCCGGCGTGAACTTCAAGATGACGCTCACGTGGACGGATCCACCCGGACCCGCCCTGCAGAACGACTTGGACCTCATCGTGGTTGCGGCGGACGGCAGCGAGCGGCACGGCAACATGGGAACGTCAGCCAAGTTCGACCGAACGAACAATGTCGAGCAGGTGCTCTGGACGAATATGCCTCCTGGGCAGGCGACGATCACGTTCCGCGCGTTCCGGATCACCCAGGTTCCGCAGCCTTACGCCTACGCCTGGCGGATCACCTGACCTGACGGCTGAGTCGTGCTCGATGGGTTCGTTGACCTTGATGGTGTGCGGCACGGGCTCGGGTCCTCCTTCGGCCAGGTGTCGTTGCCTGCCGAACCCAGGTCGTGTCCGCGTCCTGACCAACGGAAAGTCCCCCGGACGGTAGCGCCCGGGGGACATCCCTTGGTCAGACTCGCCGATGCCTCGTTGATCTCAACGTGCCCCTGGAGGGGTCACTCTGAGAATGGTCACACTCAGCTGCAGCCGCTGGTGGAGCCGCAGCCCTCGCACACGTAGCAGCTGCCGGCGGGGCGCATCTTCGTGCCGCAGGTGAAGCACAGCGGCGCGTCGGCGGCCTTGCCCTGGACCAGTTCGAGCAGCTCGGTCGACGAGCCCACCTTGCGCGGCGCCGGCGTCTCGACCTCGACCGGCTTCGCCACCGGCTTCGTGGTGGCCGCGACCGGGGCGGAGTTGCGCATCTCGGTGAGGTCGACGTCCGGCTCGCCCGCCTCGGCCCGCAGCTGTGCGGCACGCTCGGCGCTCGTGAGGATGCCCAGCTCCGAGCGGGTGTCGAAGTCCAGGAAGTCCAGCGCCAGCCGCCGGAAGATGTAGTCCATCACCGACGAGGCCAGGCGGATGTCCGGGTCGTCGGTCATGCCCGCCGGCTCGAACCGCATGTTGACGAACTTGCTGACGTAGGTCTCCAGCGGGACGCCGTACTGCAGGCCGATGGAGATCGCCACGGAGAAGGCGTCCATGACGCCGGCCAGGGTCGAGCCCTGCTTCGACATCTTCAGGAAGACCTCGCCGAGGCCGTCGTCCGGGTACGACGACGCGGTCAGGTACCCCTCGGCGCCGGCGACGGAGAACGACACGGTCGAGCTGGGGCGCTTCTTCGGCAGCCGCTTGCGGACCGGGCGGTACTCGATGACCTTCTCGGTCTTCACGACCTCCTGCACGACGGGCGCTTCCGCGACCGGCTCTTCCTTCTTCGACTTGCTGACAGCCGACAGGGGCTGGCCGACCTTGCAGTTGTCGCGGTAGATCGCGAGGGCCTTGAGGCCGAGCTTCCAGCCCTGGAAGTAGATCTCCTCGACGTCCTCGACGGTGGCCGCCTCCGGCATGTTGACCGTCTTGGAGATGGCGCCGGAGATGAACGGCTGGATCGCCGACATCATCCGTACGTGACCCATGGGGGCGATGGTCCGCTCACCCATGGCGCAGTCGAAGACGCTGTAGTGCTCGGCGCGGAGGCCGGGGGCGTCGACGACGTGGCCGTGCTCGGAGATGTGCTCGACGATCGCCTCGACCTGCTCCTCCTGGTAGCCCAGGTTGCGCAGGGCGCGCGGGACGGTCTGGTTGACGATCTGCATCGAGCCGCCGCCGACGAGCTTCTTGAACTTGACCAGCGCCAGGTCCGGCTCGACGCCCGTGGTGTCGCAGTCCATCATCAGGCCGATGGTGCCGGTCGGGGCGAGGACGCTGGCCTGCGAGTTGCGCCAGCCGTGCCGGGCGCCGATCTCGTTGCCCCGGGCCCACTCCGCCGTCGCGGCGACCTTGATGGCCACGTCGACCCCGCCGACGGTGGTGATGGCGTCGTTGGCCGTGGCGTGCTGCTGCATGACCCGCTGGTGCGGCAGGGCGTTGCGGGCGTAGCCGTCGTAGGCGCCGACGATCCCGGCCAGCTCGGCCGAGCGCCGGTACGCGGTGCCCGACATGAGGCTGCTGATCGTCGCGGCGACCGCGCGGCCACCGTCGGAGTCGTACGCGAGGCCGCTGGCCATGAGCAGCGCGCCGAGGTTGGCGTAGCCGATGCCGAGCTGCCGGTACGCACGGGTGGTCGCGCCGATCTTCTCGGTCGGGAAGTCGGCGAAGCAGATCGAGATGTCCATCGCGGTGATGACGAACTCGACCGACTTGACGAACTTCTCCACCGCGAACGAGCCGTCGGCGTTGAGGTACTTCATCAGGTTGAGCGAGGCGAGGTTGCAGCTGGAGTTGTCCAGGTGCATGTACTCGCTGCACGGGTTGGACGCGGTGATCCGCCCGGTCTCCGGGCAGGTGTGCCACTCGTTGATCGTGTCGTCGTACTGGATGCCGGGGTCGGCGCACTCCCACGCGGCCTGGGCGAGCTTGCGGAAGAGCTCACGGCCCTTGACCGTCGACACGACGCTGCCGTCGAGGCGGGAGCGGAGCGCGAACTCCGCGTCTTCCTCGATCGACTGCATGAACTCCGCGGAGACCCGGATGGAGTTGTTGGCGTTCTGGTACTGGACGCTGACGATGTCCTTGCCGCCGAGGTCCATGTCGAAGCCGGCGTCGCGCAGAGCGCGGATCTTGTCCTCTTCGCGCGCCTTGGTCTCGATGAACTCCTCGACGTCCGGGTGGTCGACGTCCAGGATGACCATCTTCGCGGCACGGCGGGTCGCGCCGCCGCTCTTGATCGTCCCGGCGGACGCGTCGGCGCCACGCATGAAGCTGACCGGGCCGCTGGCGGTGCCGCCGCTGCTGAGCAGCTCCTTCGAGGAGCGGATCCGGGACAGGTTCACGCCCGAGCCCGACCCGCCCTTGAAGATCAGCCCCTCTTCCTTGTACCAGTCGAGGATGCTGTCCATCGAGTCGTCGACGGCGAGGATGAAGCAGGCGCTGACCTGCTGCGGCGACTGGGTGCCGACGTTGAACCACACCGGCGAGTTGAAGCTGAACACCTGGTGCAGCAGCATCCAGGTCAGCTCGTGGGCGAACACCTCGGCGTCGGCGGACGTCGCGAAGTACCCGTGCTCCTCGCCGGCCTTGCGGTACACCGTCACGACGCGGTCGATCAGCTCCTTCAGCGACCGCTCGCGGGCGTCGGTGCCGACGGCGCCGCGGAAGTACTTGGTGGTGACGATGTTCGCCGCGTTCACGGACCAGAAGTCGGGGAACTCGACGCCGCGCTGCTCGAAGTTGATCGAGCCGTCGCGCCAGTTGGTCATGACGATGTCGCGACGCTCCCACGTCACCTCGTCGTAAGGGTGGACCCCCTCGGTCGTCCACACCCGCTCGACGCGCAGGCCCTGTGCCTCTTTGCGCGACGCTGCCTTGGTCTTCGTCTCCCCCGCCATCCGCGGCCCCCTCATTGTCTTCGGTGGTGTTCTGGTTCGTGTCTCGTCGCTCGTACTGGCGCCGCTCAGCCGACCGGTTCTGCGGCGCGCTCCCCCTGTGGCGGCGCCGCCTGGTGCTGCGGGGCGCCCTGTGCGGTGCTCTGGTGCTGTGTCGCGCTGGCCGGGCGGTTCGAGGCCGCGCGCAGCGACGCGATCTCACGCTCGAAGTCCTGCAGCGAGTCGAACGATCGGTAGACGCTCGCGAAGCGGAGATACGCCACCTCGTCGAGCTCCCGCAGCGGCGCCAGGATGGCGAGGCCGACCTCGTGGCTCGGCAGCTCGGCGGCACCCCTGGCGCGCACGGTCTCCTCGACCTTCTGCGCGAGGACGGCGATCGCGTCCTCGTCGACCGGCCGGCCCTGGCAGGCCTTCCGGACCCCGGCGACGATCTTGCTTCGGCTGAACGGCTCGGTCACTCCGCTGCGCTTGACGACCGCGAGGACGGCCTCCTCGACGGTGGTGAACCGCCGACTGCACTCGGGACAGGACCTCCGGCGGCGAATGATCTGGCCGTCCTCGGCCTCCCGGGAGTCGACCACCCGGGAGTCGGCGTGGCGGCAGTACGGGCAGCGCATGCGGTGGCCTTCCAGTCTACGTCGGATATGTCCTGACAAAACGCACGCGAATGCCCAACGGTCGGCCTTGGATGCTGGCCTCCGCTGGTTCTTCACCGTAAGTAAGGGTGATTGCCGAATCCACAACCTGTGGACGACTTACAGCCCTGTAACTACTACATCTAGGGGTAGACGCTATGCCTGACCGCTACGTGGACGCAAGTTGAACGGAGATTTCCGCCCCCTGCGTGTCGCGGCTCTCAGTGGCCGCAGCACATTTGTCCTGATCAGCGCTGCCGGGGCAGGGTAAGCCGCTGTCCGGCGTCGACACTGTAGCCGTCCAAGTTGTTGAGACGGCGGATCTCCTCCATGGTCGCGTCGCGCCCACGGCCCCCCGCGTGACGGGTCGCGATGTCCCACAGCGTGTCGCCCGGCTGCACGATCACCACGGGCGCCGGTCCCGGCTGGTCGGCCGCCTGCCCGGGCACCGCGACGAGCGTGAACAGCCCGCCGGCGACCACCAGCAGCAGACAGAAGAGCACGACACGGCCGCGCCGGGTGAGCCGGATGGGTGGGTTTCGCGGGTGCTGTCGCATCTCAGCCCTCGATTCCGTACAGCCGTTCGATCGAACGGACGTACGATGGTCTACCAGAGCGGGAAGACCCGAGTCCAGCAACACGCCGAAAAATCGGCGCGCCACGTAGTACAGATGTTTGAAACTGTCACACCTCGGCGATACGGTGATCCACACACGATCGAGACGATTGATCGGGATACCCGAAATTTGCGACAGCCGGCGCCGTCACACCCGGTGGCGGTCAGGTGGCGGGCCCCTCAAGGCCCGTCCGCACCCGCGGCCTTCCCACCGCGGGTGCCAACAAGAGGGAGGACGACGTGTCAGCCGACGACCGCACCGACGAATCCGCCGAATCCGCCGAGGTCACCGCGATCGGCAGCGGCAGCAGCCGCCGGGCCGGCACCCGCCGCCGCGGAGGCGAGCCGGAGATGCGCGCGGTCACCGCGGTGGTCAGCGCCTTCCCCGACCTGTTCGCCGCCGACCTGACCGTCCGCCAGCGGCGCATCCTGGAGTTCATCCGCAGCGCCGTCGACCGCAACGGCTATCCCCCGAGCGTCCGCGAGATCGGCGAGGCCGTCGGCCTGGTCTCCCCCTCCAGCGTCGCCTACCAGCTGAAGGAGCTGGAGCGGAAGGGCTACCTGCGCCGCGACCCCAACCGCCCCCGCGCCGTCGACGTCCGCCCCCCGAGCGAGCTCGTCGCCGTCGACGAGGAGGCCGAGCGCGCCGCCCGCCCCGCCCCCGCCTACGTGCCGGTCCTGGGCCGCATCGCCGCCGGTGGCCCCATCCTGGCCGAGCAGGCCGTCGAGGACGTCTTCCCTCTCCCCCGCGAGCTCGTCGGCGAGGGCACCCTCTTCATGCTCCAGGTCAAGGGCTCCTCGATGATCGAGGCCGCCATCTGCGACGGCGACTGGGTCGTCGTCCGCCAGCAGCCGACGGCCAACAACGGCGACATCGTCGCCGCCATGATCGACGGCGAAGCCACCGTGAAGACCTACCGCAACCGCGACGGCCACGTCTGGCTCATGCCGCAGAACCCCGCCTTCGACCCGATCGAGGGCGACCACGCCACCATCCTCGGCCGCGTCGTCACCGTCGTCCGCCGCATCTGACCTCCCTCCCCCTTCCCGCACCACCCCGCCTCAGGGCCCGCCCAGCCACCCGGCTGAGCGGGCCTTCGCCTTGCTCCCCTTCGTCTCCGCTCCCCCACCTACAGCCGCCCTCTCTCATGATCCCGAAGGCTTGTTGTTGCCTGAGCGACCAAAACCCTTCCGGATCACGGAAAACCCCGTCCGGGCCGGCCAGCACCCACCACACCCCGCCGACCACCGCGGGACATCACCACCCCCACACGCGAGCAGCCCACCCTCATGATCCCGAAGACTTAGAGCGACCGGCAAATGGGCGTTACTTGAGCCTGCGGGTGGTGAGTCGGGTATCCCAGCGGTAGAGCGCACGGGCGCGGCGGATGAGTTGACGGACTGTGACGAAGGCTGCGGCCAGATACAGGTAG